>URYH01000001.1 GCA_900552105.1 uncultured Eubacteriales bacterium
AAAAACACATCTGGAAAATGGTAAAAGCTTAATTATTTCAACAATACAAAAATTTCCATTTATATTAAAAGAAATTGATGAGTTAAAAGAAAATTCAAAAGTAAGGATAGCAGCGTCTTGCTTTTCTATGTATGCATTCAAAGAACTAAAAGAAGAATTAAGCAAGATTGATGAGTTAAAATTTTTATTTACTTCACCAACTTTCACCAAAGAAAAACTAGCAGATAGTATGAAGAAAGAGAAAAGAGAGTTCTTCATACCAAAACAAAACCGAGAAAACAGTCTATATGGAAACGATTTTGAAATAAGACTTCGCAACGAAATGACCTTGAAAGCAGTTGCAAAAGAGTGTGCCGAATGGGTTAAGCAAAAAGTCAAATTCAAAAGCAATATAACAGAATCAGCAATCCCAAACATTATTGGAATCGAAAAGCCAGATGGCACAAATATAACATACAATCCAATTGATGGGTTTACAACAAGCGACCTTGGATATCAACAGGGGAACACAATATTCACAGCAACAATGAAAACAGACTTTGCAGAGCAAAGTAAGTTTTTGTTTTCAATGTTTGATGAAGTTTGGAACGATAAGTCCAAAGTTGAAGATATAACTGACACAATCGTTGAGATGATGGGCAATGCATATCAAGAGAACAGTCCAGAGTTTATATACTTTGTCGTTTTATACAACATTTTTTCAGAGTTTTTGGATGATATAACTGAAGATAATATGCCAAACGAACCAACAGGTTTCAAGGACACAAAAATTTGGAATATGCTGTATGATTTCCAAAAAGATGGTGTAATCAGCATAATTAACAAACTTGAAAAACATAATGGTTGCATACTTGCTGATAGCGTTGGTCTTGGTAAGACATTCACAGCACTTGCAGTTATTGCTTATTACTCACTAAGAAACAAAAGTATCCTTGTGCTTTGCCCAAAGAGACTAAGTTCCAACTGGACACAGTATTGTGGAAATGAAACGACCAACATTTTCTATAAAGATAGAATTAGATACGAAGTGCTTTATCACACAGACCTAGGTCGCGTGGGAACAGCACATAATGGCAGAGATTTAAGACTTGTCAATTGGGGAAACTATGACCTAGTAGTTATTGATGAGTCACACAATTTTAGGAATAATAACCCCGTAAAAGACAAGGAAACAAGATATGACTTCCTTATCAACCACATAATCAAAGAAGGCGTAAAAACCAAGGTTTTGATGCTTTCTGCGACACCAGTTAACAACAGATACAATGACCTTAAAAACCAACTAGCACTTGCATATGCCCAAGACTATGATGCATTTGAAAAGAGTTTGGATACAAAGAGTAACATTGCAACAATATTTAGAAATGCACAAGCAGTGTTCAATGATTGGAGCAAGAGACCACCAGCAGAAAGAACGAGTAAAGATTTAATAGATGGTCTAAGCATTGACTTTAAGATCTTACTTGACAGCGTAACTATTGCAAGAAGTAGAAAGAACATTGTTAAGTATTACAACATTAACAGCATTGGAAAGTTCCCAGACAGATTGCCACCACAATCATACTTTCCAGAACTAACAAAAAGGACAGATGTTCCTGAATATAAAGAAATATACCAACACATTAAAGCGATGAACATGGCAGTTTATGGCTTATTTGACTATGTCCTTGATAGCAAAAAAGAAAAGTATGAAATGAAATACGACATTGAAATGAAGAAGAGTGGGATTTCAAGAAGTGGTCGTAACACAGGAATCAAAAGATTGATGACCGTAAATCTGCTTAAACGACTTGAATCAAGTGTTGAGTCATTTAGATTAACAATGAAAGGAATGCTTTACCTTAACGAAGCTGAACTAAGAAGATTGCAATTGTATCAGGATGGACAGATTAGACCAGATGCAACAGCAACCAAAAAAGTGTTCAACTATGAAGAATTTGACCAAGATGAAGATGGAAGTTTGAACTTGATACAAACCGACAAGGGCAAGGAAGTGGCAATTGAATATGCCGACATTGATAGACTTTCTTGGAAACAAGCAATGGAAGAAGATGTTGAAATTCTAAAACACTTGCTTACAGAACTTGATAAAGTCACACCGGAACACGACTATAAGTTGCAAACCTTAAAGAATATCATTGATGAAAAGATTAAAAATCCAATGAACGAAGGTAATAGAAAAGTCTTGATATTCTCAGCATTTGCAGACACTGCAAACTACTTATACGACAACCTACATAAATGGTTAAAAGAAACTTATGGAATTGAAACAGCAATGATAGAAGGTGGGCAAAACAAGTGTACCTTGAAACATTGTCCAAAAAAGACTGACACCTTGCTTACAATGTTCAGTCCAATGAGTAAACATAGAGATGAAATCTTCGGTTGGATTCCAAAAACAATTGAAAGCTATAACGATCCAAAGATGAGATGGAGTCCAAAAATTGATAAACACGAGTTTGATGATTGCTTCAAAGATATAGACGTGCTTATTGCAACAGATTGTATTTCCGAAGGTCAAAACTTGCAGGACTGCGACCTTTGCATAAATTACGATATTCACTGGAACCCAGTGCGCATTGTTCAAAGGTTTGGTCGTATTGACAGACTTGGAAGCAAAAACAAAGTAATAAGGCTTATAAACTTTTGGCCACCATTGCCACTTAATGAATACATCAACTTGACTGATAGGGTAAAGAGCAGGATGACAATTGTTGACCAAACTGCAACAGCCGATGATAACCTATTAAACCCAGATGACCAAATGGATGACTATCGTGAAATCCAAATAAAGAAACTTCGTGAAGGCGAGAACATTGACCTTGAAGATCAGAACAATGGTATTTCAATCTCAGACCTTGGACTTAACGAGTTTAGAATGGATGCCGCGCAGTTTATTAAAACTTATGGCGAACCAAAACGAGTGCCAAAAGGAATGCACTCAGTTATCCCAGCAGATGAAGAAAAGGGTGTTGTGCCCGGTGTTATTTACATTTTGAAAAACCAAAACAACAATGTGAATATCAATAGGCAAAACAGGTTGCACCCTTATTATCTCGTATATGTTGGTGTTGATGGCGAGATTATAGACAACCACTTGGAAGTCAAACAAATATTGGATGCACTTCGTTTGTCTTGCAAAGGGCAAATTGCACCAATTCCAAAAGCATATAAAAAGTTCAATGATGAAACAAATGATGGACAGGATATGCACAAATATTCAGAACTACTTGAAGAAGCCATAAAAAGCATAATTGAAGTTAAAGAACAAAGCGATATCAATGCACTTTTTAAACAAGGAAGTATGGTGCTAACGGGTGCAAAGATAAAAGGACTTGATGACTTCGAACTATTAGCCTTCGTAGTAGTGAAATAACCCAAAGATAAGGAGAAAAGATGTTTATCTATAGCGACAAAACTGCTGTAAATATAAACTTTAAGATGCTTGAACTTTTCAGAACAATAAAGGCAGATAAAACAATAAAAACAGATGCACAAGTTGTTTCAAAAGTCATTCTAGCAAACACATTATCACCAGATAGGACAAATCTGGAACCAAGCGAAAATGTGAAAGAAATCTACATAATGGACATTGTGCTAAATAGTGCAAGTGTTCCAACAAAGTTTATTGATGCACTAAATAAATACATAAACTTCCAAATACTTTTTAGATTGCGATACGGAGTAGATGTCAAGTATATCACATCACTAAAAGTATTTACTGAAGATAAAACTAAGGTTTTGAAAACTTGCGAAAGTGATTGGCAAGAAGAAAACAAGGAAGAGTTTCCAACTACTAGCAAACTAGAAAATGTTTTCAAAGCAATGGTAAGTTACATCACGAAAATAAGGTTTAGACAAGATGAAACTTTTGAAGAATACACAGACCGAACCAACCAAATAAGAAAGCACAAAACAGAGATTGAGAAACTAACAAAAACTCGTGATGCAGAAAAACAACCAAACACAAAAATGGCTATAAATAGCCAAATAAAAGAACTCAAAAGAGAATTGGAACAGTTGGAGGTAATATGAATAGGAAAAATAAAAAAATGATTTTAGAAGATATTCAGCTTTGTGAGGAAGCATTAAAAAGCGAAAATAATAAAGATTTTTTTCAATATGTTTATAAAAAATATCAAAGATTAGATGGTGAGTTATTCATAGCAGGTAAATCTGGTGCTCTTAATAGTAGTTATGATAATTGGAGTAAACAAATCAATCAATTAATTGGTTCATTGCGGGGCTATTTATTGATGAAAGACTTCCCTAATAATATGAGGCGAACAAATACTAAGATCGTAATAAAAAACAAAGATGGAATTATTGGTAATGGCAATGTAAACAAGATAGATAAAAAAACAGATATAAACACAACAGTGGATATTGATGTTAGTAAAGACGAAAATTTAAAGAGGAAAGGAATATTTTCAAAAATTTTTAGCATTTTTAAAGGAGAGAAAAAATAATGGATAAATTACAAATGCAAAGTAAAAATTTGGTTGATGAAAATATTGAATTCATCGCAAAAAGGTTTCCAAATTGTGTAACGGAAGCAATAGATGAAAATGGCAAGTTGACTAGACTTGTCGATTTTGATTTGCTCAAACAGGAACTTAGTAAAGACATTGTTGAGGGTAATGATGAAAGATACACGCTTAATTGGGCTGGGAAGAAACAAGCAATTTTAACAGCGAATTCTCCTATCAATGCAACACTTCGCCCATGCAGAGAAGAAAGTGTTGATTTTGATAGCACAAAAAACCTTTATATTGAGGGGGACAATCTTGACGTTTTGAAACTTCTTCGTGAAACTTACTTGAACAAAGTTAAAATGATTTATATTGACCCACCTTACAATACTGGTAATGATTTTGTGTATGAAGATGATTTTGCTAGTAGCACTGAAGATTATTTGCAAGCAAGTAAGAGTTATGATGATCAAGGCAATAGAATGTTCCAAAACAACGATTCAAATGGTAGATTTCATTCTGATTGGCTTTCAATGATGTATTCAAGACTGAAATTAGCAAAAGATTTATTAACTGATGATGGGGTAATTTTTATTTCTATTGATGACAATGAACAAGAGAATTTAAAGAAAATTTGCAATGAAATATTTGGTGAATTAAATTTTATTGGCACACATATACGAAAAACAGTATCCCAAAGAGCAATGGCAAAAAATTATAATACACAACACGAATATTGCTTAATCTATACTAAAAATTATAATAATTTTGATTTATGTGGCGACGAAAAAAACTTTGATGTTTACAGTAATCCAGATAATGATCCACGAGGAGATTGGAAAACATCTGATCCCACTATGAGTGGATCTAAAAATAATTTCGCGATTATCAATCCATATAACGGAAAAATAGATTTTCCACCAAAAGGAAGAGGTTGGGCTTTTACTAAAGAAAAATTTGATTGTTTAGTAGATGAAGGGACGGTTATTTTCAAGAAAGATTGCAAGGAATCGGAAAGAGGTTTTATTTACAAAGCTTATAAGAAAGATTTAAGAAGTCAAAATTTGCTTTTAAATTCTCTAGACGTTTGCGAAAATCAATATATGAATCAAGTTTCGACAAAAGAAATGATGGAATTATTTGATGAACGAATGTTTGACTACGCCAAACCAGTTTCATTTGTAAGAAAAATATTAAGTTATGATAAAAATAAAGAATCAATTATATTAGATTTTTTCTCGGGCTCTGCAACAACTGCTCACGCAGTGATGAAATTAAATGCCGAAGATGGTGGGAATAGAAAATTTATTATGGTTCAACTTCCTGAAGTTTGTGATGAAAAATCAGAAGCTTACAAGGCTGGATATAAAAACATTTGCGAAATTGGCAAGGAAAGAATCCGTCGTGCAGGCAAGAAAATTAAAGAAGAAAATCCTAATGCAAAAGATTTGGATATCGGTTTTAGAGATTTAAAACTTGATAGCAGTTGTATGAAAGACATTTATTATTCACCAGATAAAACAACACAAGATTTGCTTACTCAATTTGAAGATAACATCAAAGAAAATAGAACTCCAGAAGATTTGCTATTCCAAGTAATGCTTGATATGGGTGTAATGCTTTCAAGTGAAATAAAAACATTAGAAATCAATGGCAAAAAAGTATTCAATGTTAACGATGGCGACCTTGTTTGCTGTTTTGATAAAGACCTTAACGAGACGACAGTTACAGCAATAGCAAAAATGCAACCATTGTATGCAGTATTCCGTGATGCAAGTATGTCAACCGATAGCGTGGCAGTAAACTTTGACCAAATATTTGAAACTTATTCGCCAACCACAACAAGGAAGATAATTTAAGGAAGAAAATTTATGAAATTTAGATTCAAAACACAGCCATATCAACAAGAAGCTGTAAGTAATATCAGCAAGGTATTCAAAGGACAGCCAAAGTTGGATATGGTTAGATACACAAGAGACTTGGGTATTAAGAAAAAGACTGAGCAAGTTACGCAGGCTTCACTTTTTGACGCATATGACGAAAATGACGATGGTTTCGAAAATGCTAAAATTTTGCTTGATGAAACTGACATTTTGCAAAACATAAAGCATATTCAACAAGACTGCAATTACAAAGAGTCAGAAGAGTTGGTTAAAGGTTTTGGCAAATGTTCTCTTGACATTGAAATGGAAACAGGAACAGGCAAAACCTATGTGTATATCAACACCATTTTTGAACTCAATGAAAGATATGGTTGGAGTAAATTCATTGTTGTTGTTCCAAGCATTGCTATTCGTGAAGGTGTTAAAAAGTCATTCCAAATGATGGAAGATCACTTCATGGATCGTTATCACAAAAAGGCAAGATACTTTGTCTATAACAGCAAAAGGCTTTCGGAACTCGATAGTTTTGCTTCAAGCAGTGATATCAATGTAATGATTATCAACACGCAAGCATTCAACGCTCGTGGCGCTGATGCCAGAAGAATTGATATGGTGCTTGATGAATTTCAATCAAGAAAACCAATTGATGTTGTGGCAAAAACAAGACCAATCCTAATTCTTGATGAACCACAAAAGATGGGCGATGAGAAGAGTGCAACACAACTTTCACTTCGCAAATTCAATCCACTATTTTGTATGAACTTCTCGGCAACACACAAAAAACAACACAATCTTGTATATTGCCTGGATGCAGTGGATGCATACAACAAATGCTTGGTTAAAAAGATTCAAGTCAAGGGCTTTGAAATTAAGAACTTGCGTGGAACAGATAAATACCTATACTTGCAAGACATTGTGCTTTCACCAAACAAACCACCAATGGCAAGAATAGAAATGGAAATAAACTATAAGGCGGGAATAAATAGAGAAACGAGACTTGTTGTAGTTGGAAGAAATTTATATGATATTTCTGCTGGCAAAGGTGCAACTCCTTTGCAACAATACAAAGACGGCTATGTTGTTTCTGACATCAATCCATTCAACAACACAATCACTTTCCTAAATGGACAAGTTTTGCATATAGGCGAAGTGCTTGGAGATGTATCAGACAAAGACCTTAGAAGAATACAGATAAGAGAAACAATCCGTTCCCACTTTGAGAAAGAAGAGAAGCTTTACGATAAAGGAATCAAATGCTTGTCATTGTTCTTCATTGATGAAGTTGTAAAGTATAGGGATTACAACGAGCCAGATGAAAAAGGCGAATATGCAAGAATGTTTGAAGAAGAGTACACAAAGGCACTCAACGAAAAGATAACACTATTTGAAACACCTTACATTCGCTACTTGAAAGGCATTGATGTTAAAGACACACACAAAGGTTATTTCTCAATAGATAAAAAGACCGGAAGAATGATTGACTCAAAAGAAAGTAAAGGCGAAGGCTCGGATGATATCTCAGCATACGACCTAATACTAAAGAACAAAGAGAGATTGCTTTCAAAAGAAGAACCAACAAGATTTATATTCTCACACTCAGCGCTTCGTGAAGGTTGGGATAACCCAAACATCTTCCAAATTTGTGCATTGAAACCAGGTGGCGACAGTGCAATTGCAAAACGACAAGAAGTTGGTCGTGGACTTCGTATTGCTGTAAATATGATAGGCGATAGAACAGACCTTCATTATTTCAAGAATGAGAGATCATCATTCCATAATGTCAATACTTTAACAGTTATTGCAACTGACAGTTATAAAGACTTCGTTGGTTCAATACAAAAAGTGATTAAAGAGAACCTTGCAGATAGACCTACAAGAGCAACAATTGAGTATTTCCGTGGCAAATTCGTTAGCGATGGAAAAGAGAGAATTCAAGTTGGTAGCGATATGGCAAGTGATATTCAAAGTTATTTAAGATTTAACGGTTATGCTGATAAAGACAACAAAATCACTCAAAAATACTTTGATGACAAGGCAAACAACACACTTGCGGTAATGCCAGAAATCCTTGCACCATACACAGAAAGTGTGCATAAACTTGTTGAAAGCATTTACAATGAAAAAGCACTTGATGGTATGTTTGAAGATGCTAACAAGTCAACAGTGGAAAGCAATCCACTTAACGATAACTTCCACAAGGCAGAGTTCCAAAAACTTTGGAAGCAAATCAACCATAAATATACATACAAAGTTGACTTTGACAGCGAAGAACTTATTAAGCATTCAATTGAAAGCATAAACAAAGGATTGTTCGTTGCTGAATTAAAGTATGTTGTAACAATCGGTCAGCAAAAGAAAACAATGGATGAGAACGCATTAAAGCGTGGTGATTCGTTTAGCACAACCGACACAAGAACTGAAACAATTCGTAGTGGTGCTGCCGATAACACAAAATACGATCTAATTGGAAAAATTGTAGATAATACAACTTTAACTAGAAGAACAGTAGTTCGCATTTTGCAAGGTATTACAAGAGAAAAATTTGAAATGTTTGCTATCAATCCAGAAGAGTTTATAACAAAGGTTTCAAGACTTATAAACGAGCAAAAAGCTTCAATGATTGTTGACCACATAACATACAATAAAACCGAAGGCGAATACGACAGTGATATCTTCACAGGCAACCAAGCAAAGATTGACTTTGACAAGGCATATAAGGCGCAAAAGGCAATTCAAGATTATGTTGTAACCGATGGAACAGCTGAAGAGTCAATAGAGCGTAAGTTTGCAAAAGAACTTGATGTGGCAAATGAAGTTTGTGTATATGCAAAACTTCCAAGGTCGTTCCAAATTCCAACGCCAGTTGGAAACTATGCTCCAGACTGGGCAATAGCATTTAACGAAGGCAGTGTAAAACACATATACTTTGTTGCTGAAACAAAAGGTAGTATGGAATCACTAGAACTTCGTGGAATAGAAAAAGCAAAAACAGATTGTGCCAAAAAACTGTTTGACCAACTTCAACTTGCAGGCAATGTAAGATACGAAGTGGTGGATAGTTACGAAAGTTTGCTAGACAAAATGCAATCAATAGATTAAAATGAGGTAAATATGGGCGGGTTAATATTTTTTCTTTTAATTCTAATTTGTAGCATTGTTGCTGGAATTGAACAACTTGCACAAGGTCGAATAAATGGACTTTGGTATATTTTAGTTCCTGGTGTAATCATAGTGGCTTTTGTGATTGCTTTAATAAAACAATATAATAAAGTTAAAAAGAAATATTTGCCGACAAGTATTAAACAAAAGATACAACCAAAAAATGATTCGTTTTATGATTATTGGAATCAAATGAGAGAAAAAGCACTGCACGGTCCACTTGCAACAGAGGAATTATATGAACACCTTGCAAAAGTTTTTGAGGAGGGACACTATTCGAATGTTGAAGATGTATCAAAACAGGGGATAAAAATACTAAAAGGAACAAATAAAAATGGGGAAAAATATACATTTTTTTCTCTTGAAGATACAGATTTGGACTTTGACAAGTTGGCAGATATTTCAGAATTTATCCAAACGGAAAAATTGTCTGGTTCAAAAATAAACTATGTGGCACAGCAAGTGCCGAAACAACCATATACCAATTTGTTTAAAAAGTGTATGATGGGAGAGGGTGTCAAAGTATACGACACAATCACAGTTTTAGATGAAGCAAACAAAATGCTTGGAATAGTGCAAGCACAAAATTTATCACAAGTAAGTGAGAAGAAAGTCGCAAAAGTGCAGAAGCCAAAGTATGAAAAAGTGTTCCCACACATGATGAGTTCCGATGATGATCCAGAAGAATTGCAGGAACTTGATGATATGATGGTTATGGATACTCTAGATGAAGATGATGATATGTTTTAAAAGGAGATAAAAATGGAAAAAGAAATTATCATTCCACAAGGGTTATATGAAATAGGAGTAGATTTCCCAGAAGGATCATACATTTTTGATTCAATGAATAAATATGGAACTCTTGAGATATTTGATCAAAAAAAACTTCAAAAGAGCAATTTGGATAATGACTACGATGATGACGATGACATTGAAAGATATTTTGTTTTGGGTACAGGAAATGGTTTTCAATGCAAAGTAGTATTAAAAAAGAAAGATTGTCTAAAGATTGATTTTAGGGCAAAAGTAAGCAAGGTAAAAAAGATTTCATTTGAAGATTAAGACAAAATAGACTAGGCAAAAGACATGGTCTATTTCTGTAAAAAGTTAAAATAAATATTTCAAATCCTATTTTTAACTTTGGAAATTTAAATTTTTTTATACAGAATTGAAAATAATATATTATAATACAAACATAGTTGCAAAGATGCTCAAAATCATACTCCACTTATGCAACTTAAAAATAAAAGGAGAATATTATGACAAAAAGAAAATCAATTTGGACATTCGTTTTGACTTTCTGCTGTATCCTTTCTGCAATGTTTGTCTTGACCGCTTGTGGTGGGGACAAAGGGAAAAAGATTGACAAAATTGAAACAGAAAGCGGAATTGTTGCAATTGGCGAGTTCAATAAGGGCGATACTCTTATTTGTAATCCAATTAACTCACAAAGCGATGAAGGAAAAGCCGTAATTGAAAAAATCAAGTATGAAGATTACGACAAAAAAAGTGATGTATACATTTATGATATACACATAAAGAATGGCGATGTTAAAGTTAAACCAAATGGACAAGTAAAAATCACAATGCCAGCTCCTACAATTAGTGCATATGGTTTTACTACCTTTCATATTATGCCTAATGACATGGTTGAAATGATGTCAACAACCTATAATGATGGGAAAATAACATTTGAAACAATCGATTTCTCATATTTTATCGTGGCAAAAAATGCACCGAGATATGATTTTACAGCAAAAGTTCAAGGCGAAGGTGGCAATATTTGGTGGGGACACGACAACAAAGGCAAACTTTTTGAATACAGACTTAGAGAAAACGATGATATTTTAATAGAAGCAAAAGCGGATGCTGGTTATCAATTTGATGGTTGGTATAACGACAACGATGTTTTGATTTCCACAGAGAGTGAATGTAGTTTCAAAATGGGCACAAATGGGAAAACCGTTATTGCAAAATTTAAAGAATTACCTGCAGAATTAGTGTCTTTGCAAGTCAATGTTGGAAAATCTGGATTAAAAGCAAGTGGAAAAACGCTTAAACACAAAGGAGCAACAGAAAAAGACCTTAATCTTGATAAAGTCGTTGTAAATGGAGTGTTGTCTGACAATTCAAGCATAACATTGACAAAAGATACTGACTACACGGTTGACCTTGGTGGATTAGACTTAAATACGATTGGAACATATACAATCACTTTTGCAAGTGTTGCAAACACAAATATTAAACAAACTTTTGAAATCGAAGTAAAAGAATATGTTATTGAATATACAGATCTTGAAAATGGTTATGGCGAATGCTTGAACAAAGAATATGATGGTGGTGCGTTGTTTGTTGCAAGCAATGCAATCATAATCAATGGCAAATCATTGAGAGAAATAAATGATGTTGTTGCATTGGGTAGTTCAGCAGACCAAGAATTGCTTGCAGTTTGCCAACCACTAAAAAATAAAGTTTCGTATAAATGGGTGAAAAAAGGAACAAACACCGAAGTTCAACCTGCAAACGATGTCACAATGCCGGGCAAATCTTATGCATATAACAGAAGAGCTGTTGGTGATGAACTTGTGGGACCGGCAACTGTTGGAGAATATGAGTTCATATTTAGTTTTGAAATTGATGGCACAGATGTCGAACAATTTAGACGTGAAGGTAAAATCACCGAAAGAAAATTCAAGAAGATTATGAGTGCAGACGAGTTTACAACTGACACAGGTGGCATTGGACTTTTTGCAAGTTTGCGTTATTACACAATCGTTGGCATGGTTGACGGTCAACCTTATGTTATGCAAATGCCAAAAGACATTTTGGAAACAACAGGTTTAGAAAATATTGAAGCAACAGCAAGACTTGCAACAAGCGATGGATACGAAGGAATTTTACTTGGAAGCAGTTATGACACTGTTTTTACAAAATATTACTATAATAGTCTCGTGAAGAGATATTATCCTAAAACCGGAAGTGACCAAACACAACTTTGGGAATTTGGCACAGGACATTATGGCACAAGGCTTGAAAAATATTCTGCAAATTTTGCTTATGACCTTTTTGGAACAGGAACAATGAAATTGAGCGGAAATAAAATTGTGCGTTCGCTTGATGTAAATATTAGTGGAAACGAAGGTGAAGACACCGGACTTATGTTTAAATTTGCCGAAGATGGCGCTGTTACAATTTATTCCCCATATCTAGACAATGAAAATTGTGCATTAAGACTTGTTAAAAATACAGACGGAACATTTGCTTTCACAGGAAAAGACAAAACAACAGACACAAGAGAAAGTTATAAAATCTATATTTACTCATACTATGTTCCAATCACAGAAAGATATGAATTTGTGGGCGATAAATCACAACTTCAAAAAGAATATGACGGAAACGCAATCACATTTAATGCATACAAAGATTTTAGAATTTTTAATGAAGAAATCAGTGATGTTGGCGGACTATTGAAAACTGGTATGCGTGGAAATAATGGCGGTCAATATAGGTTTGCTTATGCAAATAGTGATGACGGCAAAGGCGGCAAAGGCGGTAAAGATGAAGTGCTTGTCGAAATGACTGTATCGCCAGATGGAACAATTACAGGACCTTCTGCAGTTGGAAATTATATGTTGTATTTTCAAAAACTTGTGACCGAAAAAGATGGTTCAACCTATTGGCAAACAATGGGATATGGTTCACTTTGCACATTTACAATTTACACAATTTCCGCATAAATTACTTATTCTTAAAATAATTTTGCAAGTTAGAAAAAAAGAAGGCTAGTGGGCCTTCTTTTTGTGTAGGAAATTGATTAGAACATAGGCGGAAATGAGCAGGGCGATTGAGCCGAGAAGAATTGCATACATAACGCCTTGTGACACTTGCGAGCCAAAGAAATATAGGTTGCAGTCGACACTGTCTTTGATTTTTTCAACGATTTCGGGCGGAAAGCCTTGATTGGACATTTCGGCAAAGACTCCACGCAGTGAATGTTGACGAATGAGTGATGTGCCATATGTTCCTGGAAGAAAAGCGAGAATGTTTTGCAGGACTTGACCAAAACTTGCGATTGGCATATATGCGCCACAAACAAACCCATAACCCGCCGAAACAATTGTTCCAACTGCACTTGCTTGACCATTTGTTGAAAGGAAGAAATTGATCACTGACGAGAGCGCAGTGCCGAACATTGTGAGCATAAACACGTCAAGAAGAATCAGCATGACATCGCCAAACGAAAGAAACCAACCTTGAATTGCAATATAGGCAAAACTTGCAAAAGTTGCGACCAAACTGATGATGAGAGTTGTGAGCAGAGATGATATATAATAGGATATTGCGAGTTTTGATTTTTTTGTTGGGGAAATGTCAAAATCTTTTCTGACCCCGCTCACTTTGTCTTGAACCATGAGTAAATTTGAACAAAAAGCAACTGTCACACAACAAACTGCAAGGAGTGAAGAAAAGAGTTCGCCACCAACCATTCCGCCAATAAGTTTCTCCGAAACAACAATGCCGTCGGGCAGGGCGGATGTGAAGCTATCACGATAAACTTTTGCAAGAAATGTTGAATACAAAACGAGCAAAATGACGGGAGTGATGAGCGATGTAAAAAACATTGCTTTGTCTTTGAAAAATAATTTTATATTTCTTTTTGTCATTGATAAAAAAGTTTTCATTTTGCCTCTCCCAAAAGTTTTTTGCCAGTGACAGCCAAAAACACATCGTCCATTTTGCCTTTTGTCACTTCAAAATCAACAAATATATCTTTGTATTGTGCAATCAAATCTCGTGCTTCTTGTGTATCTTTTACTTCAATGCGACAAGTTGTGTCTGAAATTTTTTGAAAAGAGATGCCAAGGTCGAGAAGTTTTGTTTGGTCGGGGTTATAAAGAGTGATGTAATCTCCAGTATATTTATTTTTCAGTTCAAGCGGTGATCCTTTGGCGGAAATTTTTCCCGAGTCAAGAATGACGACATAATCTGCGTCAGCACTTTCTTCCATATAGTGTGTTGTGAGAAACACTGTCATGTTTTCGCTTTTACGCAAACTTTCAATCACATGCCATAATGTTTGGCGGGTTTGAGGGTCAAGACCAGTTGTAGGCTCGTCAAGAATGAGAATTTTGGGGTGGTGAATGAGAGCACGTGCGACATCAATGCGTCTTTTTTGACCGCCAGAAAGTTTGCCGACCGTTCTTTTCAACAGGTCAGAAAATTCGAGCATTTGTGATAGTTCTTCAATTCGTGCTTTTGCTTCTTTTCCATAAATCCCATATAGTGCTGCACGAGAAACAAGATTTTCGAGAACAGTTAGTTTGTTGTCGAGAACTGATGTTTGAAAAACAACACCAAGTTCACGAGAGATTTTTGCCGTGTCGTGGTCGATGTCAAATCCGTCAATCAATATTTTGCCTTTGTCCTTTGCAAGCGTGCCACATATGATTGAAATGGTTGTTGATTTGCCCGCGCCGTTCACTCCAAGAAAAGCAAAAAGTTCGCCGCGTCGAACATGAAACGACAAATCATTGACCGCGTGAATTTCACCAAAACTTTTATCAAGGTTTGAAATCTCAATAATATTTTCCATTTTTTCTCCTATTTTTTTGTTTTTAATCTCAAAGCCACCAAAGTTTCAACATGGTGAGTTTGAGGAAACATGTCGTATGGTTGAACGAACATAATATCATATTTTGGACAAAGCATCTCAAGGTCGCGCGCAAGAGTTGATGGATTGCATGAAAGATAAATGATGTTTTCAATCTCCAAACTTGCCACAAGTTCAAGAATGGTTTTGTTTATTCCGTTTCTTGGTGGGTCAAAAATGATATGAGTGATTTTGTCATTTTGCAAAATTTTTGGTATTTCAATTCTGCAGTCGCCACAAATTGGAACAAGATTTGAAATATTATTATGGTGTGCAAGTTCGCGACAATTTTGACTTGCTTTGCGGTTTAGTTCAACCGAATACACAACATTTGCTTGCCTTGCGATTATTCCCGCAAGAATTCCTGTTCCGCCATAAGCATTAATGACTTTTGCGTCTTTTGGAATTAGGTTTGTAATGTCATCATAAATTTTGTTTTGAATATCTTTGTTGACTTGCAAAAATGCGGCAGGGGAAACAAGACTTTGAAGTCCACAAATGTCATAACGCTGATTCTCTTCGCCATATAAGCAAATCGAATTATCTGTGATATTTGAACTGTTTTTTTGCGTATTTTTGCACAAATTTAATGAAAATTTGATATTTTTTTGCAAAAAAGCATCAATTAACTGCTTTGACTTTGGAAATCCATATGAGTTTGAAACAAAAGTAAATTGAAAACCATTGTCCAAAAGTCGAACATGAAATGCTCGAAAATTATTTTTTGTCGTGCTCAAATATTTGTTCACGACTTCAATAATTTGAGTTAAGTCACAAACGAACAGTGGGCAGTTTTGAACTGGAAAGAAGTTGCCATCAACATCAGCAAAGCACAGTTTGTTGTTGACGATTGTGAAACTTAGTTTGTTGCGGTAGTGATATGAATTCTTTGAGATACAAAAATTTGTTGACAAGTCTTTTTTTAATGCACGTTGCAAAATTGTTTTAACTTGATTTGTTTTGTATTCAAGTTGTGAATTTTGGTCCATGTGCTGAAGAACACAACCTCCGCATTTCCCAAAATATGGGCATTGTGGAGTCACGCGACATGGTGAAGGAGAAACAACCTCATCAAGCACACATTCACAAAAGTTTTTCCCGAACTTTTTTGTGTGAATCAAGACTTTTTCTCCAGAAATTGAAAAAGGGACAAAGCAAACAAGTCCGTCTTGTTTTGCAATCCCATATCCGTTGGCACCGTTATCAATAATTTGTGCCAAAAATTTATCAGTTGAAATCATATTATTATTTTAACAAAAACCAATTTTTATCTCAAATATTTTCTTGCAAATAAAAGTTTATTTTGTTATATTATTTAACATATTAGAAAGGAAGTGCATTATGGCTGATTTTAAGAATAAAGCAATCACATCTCGTGATGTCGATTTTGCAAGATGGTATACCGATGTTGTCAAAGCGGCAAAACTTGCAGAGTATTCAAGTGTTAAGGGTTGTGTTATTTTGGAACCAAATGGTTATGCAATTTGGGAAGAGATACAAAAAAATTTGGATAAGATGTTTAAGCAAACGGGACATCAAAATGTTTATATGCCGATGTTTATTCCAGAAAGTCTTATGAAAAAAGAAGGCGAACTCATTCAAGGTTTTGCGCCAGAAGGTGCTTGGGTGACAGAAGGTGGGTCAAACAAACTTGAAGAACGCCTGATTGTTCGTCCAACAAGCGAAACAATGTTCTCTGATTACTATGCCCTCAAAGTAAAGTCTTATCGTGATTTGCCAAAACTCTATAATCAATGGGTTAATGTTGTTCGTTGGGAAAAAGAAACAAGACCTTTCCTTCGCACAAGAGAGTTTTTGTGGCAAGAAGGTCACACTGTTCACGAAACAGCACAAGAAGCCGAAGAAGAAACAAGACGCATGCTTGAAGTGTATAAAACATTTTTTGAAGATTATCTCGCAATCCCAGTGGTTTGTGGACGCAAGACTGAAAAAGAAAAATTCGCAGGTGCTGAATACACTTTGACAATCGAAGCACTCATGTGGAATGGCGTTGCACTTCAAAGTGGAACAAGTCACTATTTTGGACAAAAATTCTCAAAAGCATATGACATCAAGTTTTTAAATCGTCAAAATCAATGGGAATATGCTTATCAAACCTCTTGGGGCGTTTCAACAAGAATGATTGGCGGACTAATCATGGTTCACAGTGACGACCAAGGACTTGTCCTTCCTCCAAAAATTGCACCTCGTCAAGTTGTTATTGTTCCAATTGGAGACACAGAAGAAATCAAATCACTTTGCGATAAAGTTTATGCCGATTTACTTAAAAAAGATATTTCAGTCTTTGTTGACAATTCTGATCGCTCACCAGGATTTAAGTTTGCCGAACACGAAGTAAATGGAATTCCAGTGCGTGTTGAAATTGGAAAGCGCGATTTGGAAAAAGGTTTCATAACACTTGCTCGTCGTGACACAAGTGAAAAAATCAATGTCGATAAAACCGCGGACATTGCAAGTGAAATCAAAGCTCTTCTTGACACAATCCAAAAAGATATGTTTGAAAGAGCAAAAGCACGCCGTGATGCTCAAACATACACCGCTCACAATCTCCAAGAAGTTGAGCAAATCATGAACGCACACCCAGGATTCATCAAGGCAATGTGGTGCGGGGATGAGGCTTGTGAACTAAAAATGAAAGAAATTCGTGGCACAAAATCTCGTTGCATCATGGAAGGGCATGAACATATTGATGACAAATGCGTTGTCTGTGGCAAACCTGCAAAACATCTCGTCCTTTGGGGAATTCAATATTAAACTCAAAATACACTGCCAATTTTTTTGGCGGTGTATTTTATAATAAACTTTTTTAAAATATTTCGAATAATTCTTGACACACAAGTTGCATTGTGATAATATTTCAATGTTCGCAATATTGCGGGTGTAGTTCAGTGGTAGAACACCAGCCTTCCAAGCTGGTTGCGAGGGTCCGATTCCCTTCACCCGCTCCATTATTTTCGGACAAAGCATGGACCAGTAGCTCAGTTGGTAGAGCATCTGACTCTTAATCAGGGCGCGACGCGTTGAGAAAAGTTGCCAGTGGCAAGTTTTTAGCCAAAGCGGTGAGCAACTTGATTGCGAGCGGAAGGGGCACCCTGGACCCCAAACAAAAAAACAAAACCAAGGGAAACCAAATTTATGGACCAGTAGCTCAGTTGGTAGAGCATCTGACTCTTAATCAGGGGGTCCAGGGTTCGAGCCCCTGCTGGTCCACCAGTAGGCTTGGCCTAGCAATGCAGGTTCGAACCTGAACAAAAATCGTATACTTGCGTTTGTAGCTCAGCTGGATAAACTTCTTAGCAGAAGTTTGAAAACTCGGTTAATCTGCGTAAAATCCTGCAAGCAGTTTTTACTCCCCTTAACCTCGTTTATAGAGCAGTGCCCTTGCGGGCAACAAACAAAGAGGGATTTCGAACCCTAACAAAAATCGAAGGTATGCGTTTGTAGCTCAGCTGGATAGAGCAGTGCCCTTCTAAGGCAAAGGTCGGGGGTTCGAATCCCTCCAGACGCACCAAACCGCATTTATGGTGGGTATAGCTCAGTTGGTAGAGCGCCAGATTGTGGCTCTGGAGGTCATGGGTTCGAAACCCCTTACTCACCCCAACCGAAAGGTTATTTTGGGGTGTCGCCAAGCGGTAAGGCATGGGACTCTGACTCCCACATTCCTAGGTTCGAATCCTAGTACCCCAGCCACTAAAACTTCATTACACCGATGGGGTGTAGCCAAGCGGTAAGGCACGGGACTTTGACTCCCGCATGCGTAGGTTCAAATCCTGCCACCCCAGCCAAATTCGTTCTTCGTGGGCGAATTTTTTTATGGCAGGATTTTCAATGCAAAGCATTGAGTGAGCAAGGCTCACGAACCCACGCAATGCTTCGGTGCGCACGCTAACGCGTTGCGAGTTTGCGGATTTCATCCGCTGCAACACATCCTGCCACCCCAGCCAAATTCGTTCCTTGCGGACGAATTTTTTTATGGCAGGATTTTCAATGCAGAGCATCTTTGAGCTGATTGTCGATATAATTATTAAATTTATCATATTCCCCTCAATATTAAATTTTTATAAAACTCTTGCTTTTTATCTTCATATGTGATATTTTCTTATTAAGAAATTCAATTAGTCATTAAGTTGACTTCTTGTGGTAACACAGCACGGGTATTGAATTTCTTTTTTTATGACCAAAATTTCTTGTTATAATTTTTTATCTTTTTACTCAAGTAGGCTTGCCTTTCTTTTTGCAAAGTTTGCAATTTTCACAAATGCCAACTTTCATTTTTCCTCCAACATTTATTTTTATAAAACTCTTGCTTTTTTATCTTCCAATATGATATTATATTTGAAAATCAACCAAGCCCTTGGGGCAATTATCTTGTGGAAACACAGCGCGGGGGTTGATTTTTTTTATTGCTTAAATTTTTTAGTAAACTTTTTATTTGCTTTTGAGTTTTGTTTGAAAATCTAACACCAAATAATTTTTCAGCCCCAAATTGCTCTTACTTCTGTTAGTAAGGTGAACTTATTCTTGTTTTTATATTTCTATTTCCTTATATTTGACTTGTTTTATTTTTGCGTGTTAACATAATAAAAACTTTGGAGGTTATTATTATGAAAAAGCACATGGACGCAAACATATTTGCTCAAATGTTTGTTGAGGATATTCCTGATATTCTCAAAGACGGGAAAGAACATATTCTTTCATTTTTACCAGAAATATTTAAAAATGACCCAGAATTAAAAGTTTTACAAAAAGCCGTTGCCGAGGCAGGTTATTCCATCAAACTAAACCAAGATACAAAAGACAATGACTTACAAGAATGGATACTTTCGAAATAAACGCATTATTTGCGTTTATTTTTTCAAGTCACTTTATTTGACTTATTTCTCACATTGCCATATCCTTAAAGTAAAGGAGAAAAATTTATGGACAATGAATTAAAAGTTGAATTGGAACTGATAAAAACTACACTTTCTTTACAATTACAAGACTTCGCCAAAGCTCACAATCTTTCGAAAAAAGACACCGAAGATCTCATTACTATTGGCGATAGAAACATGGATATTGCATTTCACAAAATGGATCCAACAGTTCCTTTTGGAAATTTCAAAAAGAGGAGATAAATGCATTATTTGCTTTTAAACTTTTGTTTCGTCATCTAATGCCAAATCTTGCCACCCGCCAAATTCGTTCTTCTTGGACGAATTTTTTTATTGTTTTATTTGTTTGAAAAATTAAAAAAATTGTTGTAAAATGTAAATGAGGTTTGATATGGCAAAAATTCTTATTGTTGATGACGAGAAAAACATTGTTAATGTCATCAAGGAATATTGTGAATACTCGGGATTTGAAACTGATGTTGCATACGATGGGCTTGAGGCATATGAAAAAGCAAAAGTCAATTTCTATGATTGCATCATCATGGATATTATGATGCCAAAGATGAGTGGATATGAGGCGGTTGAAGAAATCAAAAAAATCAAAGATGTTCCAATCATTTTGTGCAGTGCAAAAGTGGAAGAATATGACAAGCTCAAAGGTTTTGAACTTGGTGTTGACGATTATATCGTCAAACCTTTTTCTCCAAAAGAGGTTATCGCGAGAATAAAAGCGTTGTTAAAACGTTCACACGCAACAAACCTTCATGACATTTTAATTTTTGATAATCTCAAAATTGACTTGTCGGCTCACATGGTGTTTGTTGATGAAGAACAGGTTGAATTGACAAACAAAGAATACGACTTGCTTCTTTTGCTCGTTCAAAACAGAACAAAATATGTATCTCGTGAGCAAATGCTTGAAGCAATTTGGGGTGACGATTATCGCAAAGATCCTCGAACAATCGACACTCACATAAAAATGCTTCGCAAAGATTTGAAGTCTTGTGGCGACAAAATTAAGACGGTCAGAGGAGAAGGTTATAAATTTGAAGCGTAAACTTATTGATGTGCATGGAATAAAGTTCAAGTTGTTTTTGCGATTTTTGTCACTTCTCGCAATAATTCTTTTGTTGGTGTGGCTTTTGCAATTTTTTCTTTATGCAAACATTTATCGAAATATAACGTCAAAAGATTTGGCCAAAATTGATGAACAAGTTGTGTCGCTCTATGAAAATGGCGATTTGACAACTCTAAAAAATTATTCAAACAAAAACAACTGTTCGATTGTTATTTATTCAAAACTTGGCGACAGCATTGACATAAGATTTTCAACATTGAGAAACAACACGGAAGGAGCATTCAATCAAAAACTCAAAGATATGGCACAAAATCTTCGAAAAGAGAGCTCAACGAGATATTATCTTGAAGAAGATGGCACGGAAACTTTTAATTGCGGCAGAGTTGAAAAGATTGACGGAAACAATGTATATTTCTACACTTGTGGAGTTGTTTCTGTTGTTGATCAAACTCCACGAGTTATGACATTCGTTTTGCTCATTGTTAGTCTTGTGAGTTTGCTTGTGACATTGGGGGTTTGGTTTGTTCTTGCAAAAGATATTTCAAGGCCTATAACAAAACTTTCTGAAAAAGCAGCGACTCTTGCGAGTGGAAATCTTGGTGTTGAATTCGATAGCTTTGACTACACTGAAGTGGCACAACTTTCTTCAACTTTGAATTATTCTATTTCTGAAATCAAAAAAAGCGAAGAGATACAAAAAGATGTCATTCAAAATGTTTCTCATGAGCTTCGAACACCGCTTACGATGATTCGTTCATACACAGAACTTTTGCAAGATTTCTCTGGTGATGACCCAGTGAAAAGAAAAGAACATTTGCAAGTTATTAGTGAACAAACCGATAGGCTTGAAAACTTGGTTAAAGACATGATTGACCTTTCAAAGTTGCAAGCAAAAACAATGGTTTTTAACAAAACAGAATTTGATTTGAGTGAAAGTTTGAAGGGGATTGAAGACAACTACAAAACTCGTTATGAAAATGAAGGTTATAAATTTAAGTTTAAAATTGCAAAAAACATCAACATTAATGCAGACAAACAGCGCATTGAACAAGTTATTATGAATTTGATAAATAATGCAATCAACTATTCAACAGACAACAAAAACATTCAAGTTAATTTGCAAAAAGATGGAGAGAATGCAAAACTTGAAATCATTGACCACGGAATTGGAATATCTGAAAAAGATTTGCCTCAAATATTCCAAAGGCATTTCCGCTCAACAAATTCACAACATACAACAGCAGGCAGCGGTGTGGGTTTGACAATTGTGAAAGAAATTTTGGATTATCATGGTTATAAAATCAGTGTCAAAAGCAAAGAAAATGAGGGCAGCACGTTTACAGTTGAATTTAATTAAAAGACCAAAAACCTGGTCTTTTTTTTTAACCAAAAATTCTTGATTTGAATAATCTCATAGTATGAGAGAAATAAATATTGAAGCGCTTTGCAACAACTATCAATGCATAAAGAAAAGTTGTGGCAAAAAAGTGTGTGCCATGGTCAAGGCTGATGCATATGGTCATGGTATAAAAAAGGTTTGTGAAACATTAAAAAAAGATGCTGATTTTTTTGGAGTTGCAACAATTGGCGAGGCAATAACAATTCGGTGTGTTGGGGCACAGAATCGAATTTTGATGGTTGGCAAAAGTGAATTTTGTGACTTGCAAAAATATCAGGACAACAATGTTGAGTTGAGTGTTTTTTCATTTTCTGATTTGCAAAAAATGGAAGAGATTTGCAAGCAAAATTCTTTTCATTTGAAAATTCATATCAAAATCAATTCTGGCATGAACAGACTGGGCGTCAAAACAATAAAAGAGTTTAATTTGATGCAAAATTTATTAAAAAACTCAAAAAATCTTGAATTTTGTGGACTTTTTACTCATTTTTGTTCAATAAAAGAAGATAAATCATATTTTGAGAAACAGAAAAAGCAATTCGGATTGTTCGTTTTTTCAATTGACAAAATGTTTAAGCCTCTTATTCATGTCGGTGGGAGTGGGGCAATTTGTGAAAAGTTTTCATTTTGCGTTGATATGGTCAGGGTGGGTTTGGCACTATATGGATATTCAAGTGATTTATCAGTTCAAAAAGTCATGCGAGTGACATCAAAAATTTTGCAAATCAATGAAGTTTTGCCATATGAAATGACGGGATATTTCCCGTGTAAAACCGCTTCATTTCCTCGCCGCACTGCAACCATATTCTATGGATATGCTGACGGCATCCCAAAAAAATTAACAAATCAAGCATTTGTCAAAATTAACAATCAAAAATGTGAGATTTTGGGTGTCTGCATGGATATGATTATTTGTGATGTGACAAATGTTTTGTGCGAAGAGGGTGATGAGGTCGTTGTGTTCGATGATGCAAATGTTTGGGCGGAAAAGTTGGGTGTTATTCCATACGAAGTACTAACTGGTTTCAAAAACTTGAGGAAACACTAAATTTTGTTGAAAAAAACTTTTTTGTGATATATAATTCCCACATGAGAATCATATCAGGAAAACACAAGGGAAGAAATTTGCTGGCACCAAAAACAGAAGATGTGCGACCAACGCTTGACATTGTCAAGCAGGCGTTTTTCACAAAAATGCAATTTGAAATTGACGGTGCTCGTTTTTTGGATTTGTTTGGTGGCAGTGGGGCAATCGGAATTGAAGCGCTTTCACGCGGAGCGGCAGTCACAATTTGCGATAATAATCCAGAAAGTATTGACCTTATTAGGCAAAATTTGAAGTTGATTGGTGAAAAGTGCGATGTTCAGTTGATTGACTACAAAAAGTTTTTAAAAACCAACAAAAAACAATTTGATATAATTTATATTGATCCACCATACGAACATACAAAGGCATATGCAAGTGCTTTGAAGCTCATAAAAGAAAACGCACAACTATCCACAAATGGAATAGTTGTGTGTGAAAGCTATTTTGAAAACCGAATTGATTTTTCTGGATATAATATTGTTTGTCAAAAGAAATATGGGACGGTTGTTTTGACTTACCTAAAACCTAGTCAACTAAACTAGCTCCACAATTTGGACATTTTGTGTCGTCTGGATTTTGTTTTGAGCCACAATATTTGCATCTTTTCACGCTCTCATTTTGGGCAGGAGAAGATGCATTTTCTTTTTCAAGTTCGTTGAGTTTCATGCTTTTCTTTGCTTTGATGAATGTAAGCACTGCAACAACAACACTCGCACCAAAGCAAGCAATGGTCATAATCATTGCAGTTCTTTTTGAATTTTTTGCTCCGACATATTCGCCGTCATTTTCAAGTGGAATATTGATATAATCCATGTTGATTGAATCTGTTCGCATTGTCACAGGGATTGAATCAACAGCAAGCAAAATGTTGTCGCCGACAACAAATTGATCGATCTCATTAATTGAATAAACCGAGAACGTATATCCATCAAGGGTTTTCCCGTCAGATGTTTGAAGTGAGTATGTCAGATACCATTTTCCGCAATCATCATTTCGGAACTTCCCAGTTATTTTTCCAGTTATTTGATAGTCTGGGTGAGTGGTCGCGTAATTTATCATGTTGATATAGTAGGCGTTGTCGTCTTCAATTTTTTTGACTTGGTCTTTTGCTGCAATAAGTCCAAGGGTCGACATAAACCCAAACAAAATAAGAACAAAAAACGCCGTGAAAAGTCCGCGCAAAGCACTTGTCTTTTCCGCTGGGACATAATATCGATGTCCAAAGAACCAAATTCTTAATGGTGTGGGCCCTCGTCTTAACGAACCGGAACTTCTGTGTCCGCCTCCGAAATGTGAACCTCCTCCAAAACCGCCGCCGTGACTTCCGCCACCGCCTCCATGTGAACCGCTTGGCATAAAAACTCCTTTGATGAATGCAAAATTATTATACGTATATATTAATACAAAGCATAAAAAATACACAACCAAAAATTGTTGTGTATTAATCTTTTTTAGAGAATTGTGATTATGTTTGCAAAAAGTGAAAGCGCAACAACAATATGTAGAACTTCAAATGAAACTCGTTTTTCACAAATGAAGTATGCAACCAATGTTCCAATTGCACCAATATTGATTATTGTGGCAATCCCTGTCATTGCAAGAACTCCTTTCGTCCCTCCACAAATCAGAATGAATGCCCCAAGCAGCATAAAAAATATTGCAACGAGTGAAAGGAATAGTGGAATGTTTTTGAGTGAGAACAATGATTTTGCATCAAATTTTGTTTTCTTTGAAGTTTGTGGTTTCGCTTCAATCACAACTTCGTCTTCAGATTTGTTTGACATAATTTCCTCCTATAAATTTAGAATTTTTATAGTATTGGTTTTGCCTGTTTGTTTTGGTGTTCCAACAACCATAACTATTATATCATTTGTTTTCCCCAAATGCAAAGATCTGCAAATGGATTTTGCATTTTCAATCATTTCATATTCATTTTCGAGCGTTTTTGTTAAAATTGCGGTCGTATTCCAGCAAAGTGCGAGTTGATTAAATGTCTTTTGATTTGATGTCAGGGCAAGTATTCGGTTTTTGACACGATAGCGTGATATAAGTTCGGCAGTAGTTCCAGTTTCTGTATAAACACAGCAAGCAGGGGACCCGAGAGATACAAGGTTTTTGCAGGTCGAACTTGCAACCGAATCAGAAATGGAAAGGGTCTTGTAGGTGTGTCGCAAAAATTTTGTGTTGTATGCAATATTGTTTTCGGTCTCCATAATAATTTTTGACATTGTTTTAACAACGCGAAGGGGATTAATTCCAACCGCAGTTTCGCCCGAAAGCATGGTTGCCGTTGCGCATTCATAAATTGCGTTTGCGACATCGCTCACTTCAGCGCGAGTTGGTCGAAGGGAGTTCGTCATTGATTCGAGCATTTCAGTGGCAACAATTGAGATTTTTCCTTCACTTATGCAAGATTTGATGATTTTCTTTTGAATATGTGGAATTTTTTCAAGTGGTATTTCAACTCCCAAGTCTCCGCGTGCAACCATAATTCCGTCCGAGTTCGCGATGATTTCGTCAATTTTTTTGACGCCCTCGCCATTTTCAATTTTTGCAATTATTTTTATGTCCTTTGCTCCGTTTTTGTTCAAAAATTCTTTCATTTCAAACAAGTCTTCTTTGTTTGACACAAACGAAGCAGCGATGTAATCAACATCATTCTTTATTGCAAAAAGCAAATCCGATTTATCCGCTTCACTCAAAAAATCTCTGCGAATTTTTATTCCAGGGACATTGATTCCTTTGTGAGTCGTGAGTTTTCCACCAAACAAAACTTTGGTGTCGATACTTTCTTCGTTCTTTTTTATCACACGAAGAACAAGCATGCCATTATTCGCAAAAATTTTGTTGCCAACTTCAACATCATCAATCATTTGTGGATACGAAACTGATGCAATCTTTTTTGTTCCAAGAATTTGTTTTTTTGTTAGCGTAAAGGTGTCTCCCGCAACAAGTTCAATGCCACGCTTTGGAAGTTCGCCCAAACGAATTTCGGGACCTTTTGTGTCGAGCATGAGGGCAAGTGGCAACCCGAGTTCGTTGCGAGCGGCCAAGATGTTGTTTATTGTTTTTTGATGGCTTTCATGTGAGCCATGACTCATATTAATTCTTGCAACATTCATGCCCGCTTTCATGAGAGAAATCAAACTATCTTTGTCATCGCAAGCAGGTCCAATTGTGCAAACAATTTTTGTCTTTTTCATAACTACCTCAAAAGTTATTTTATACGCAAATAAAAGAAAACACAAACAAAACAAAGTTTTTTCTTGACCGCAAACATTATTTGACTTAAACTCACTATATGATGAAACAAAAAATTGCAATAATAGGTGGCGGTGCAAGTGGACTTGTCGCCGCAATAATGTCAGCGGAAAACGGTGAGGTTGTCTTGTTTGAGAAGGACGACCGCATTGGCAAAAAGATTTTGCAAACGGGGAATGGCAGGTGCAATTTCTGCAACAAAAATTTATCGCCAAAAAAATATAATAATCCCCAGTTCGTTGAGCGAGTATTCGCAAAAGTTGGACTTGATGACATATTGAACTTTTTTAAAAATTTAGGTTTGTGTTATAACTGGGATGAAGAGGGGAGAATGTATCCGGCAAGCAACCTTGCAAGTTCTGTGCTTGACGTATTGCGTTATGAGTGTCAAAGAGTTGGAGTTTTCATAAAAACAAATAGCCCAGTTTTGGACATAAAAATTCGTGACGGAAAATTTGAAATTCAAAATGAAATTTTTGACAAAGTTGTCATTTCTTCTGGAAATATCTCAAATGAGTTTTTGACTAAATTGGGCATTTCTTCGACAGAAAAAAGACAGGGACTTTGTTCACTTAAAACTCCAAAAGAAGAAATTGCGGGACTTGCAGGAATTCGTGCAAAAGTTGAAATAAAGATTGCGATTGAGGGTGAATTATATAAAGAGGTTGGCGAACTTCAATTCAAGCAAGACGGACTCGGAGGGATATGTGTTTTTGATATTTCGAGCATAATTTCTCGAAAAAACATAAAAAATCCAACAATTTTTGTTGATTTTGCACCATTTTTTGAAAATTCTGCTTTGAAAGATGAATTAAATCGCCGCCTAAACAAGCAAAAAAATGAGCCAATCGAAAACGTTTTTGTTGGAATGTTTCATAGACTTCTTGGTGCAATGTTTCTCAAAAGATGTGGAATTTTGCCGTCAACACTTTGCAAAAATGTGACAGAAAAACAAATTTGTGACCTTGTTGAACAAATAAAAAATTGTGCATTTCATATTCAAGGGACGTTGGGAGAAGGGCAAGTTCGAGTTGGTGGAATTTCACTTGATGAAGTTGATGAAAACCTTATGTCGAAAAAACATCCAAACCTATATTTTGTTGGAGAATGTCTTGATGTTGATGGCTTGTGCGGGGGATATAATCTCGCGTGGGCGTGGGCAAGTGCAATTCTTGTGGGAGAACAAATTTAGTGCAAACAAAAATATGATGTCCAAAATAATGGACATCATATTTTGTTAAAAAACATATCGTTTTTTTAATTGTGGTTTATAAATTTTTGTTCAACTTTTTTTCTTTATCCAAAATCAAAGCGCTTGCAAAACTTGCAAAAAACTCTGGAGATGTTTGATGTTTGAAAATGCAATCTTCGCGTGCCCTTGAACCGCTTCGGAATGCACAGTTAAGCAAGTCTGATAACAGGCGGGTGTTTTTGTCCGTTCGTTTCAAATATTTTTCGAGTGACAATTTTGCGAATATCAATTTTGTGTTTTGTGCATCAAGGTCGTCGACTGACAGCATTGCGTCATCGCGACTGATTAAATTTGAAATCATGAGTTTGCTGGGTCGAAAACATCTTGTTTTGTAATATCCCTCATCAATTGTTGCAAGAACTTGATTGATTTGGTTTGAGTTGTAATCGTTTTCTTTGAGCAAACTTCGAATTTGATTTTGATTGGCAAGATATTGTTCTTTTTGTTTTTTGCAATACTCTTCGTCTTGAACAGCAAGTTGCATATGTTTGTGAGAGAATGTGCCGATTTGAAGCGAGGCGTCAATGTTGTTGAGAGTGTTTGATGCTTTATGCTTTGAATTTTTTGTGACAAATTCAGAATTTTTGTCAAACACACTATTTCGTCTTGCATTGAGCCCAGCAACAAAAGCACGGTCGGCAACTGAATAGAAATTTGACATTGTCGCGTATTCAAGTTTTCCAGCATTTTTGAGTTGTCGAATTTCATTTGAAAGTGTGTAGAGTGCGACAGAAAATTGACGTATCTCTTTTGCTGAAAGGTGGTCAACAAGATTTTGTTTTTCGCTCAACCCTTTTTGTTTTTTTATTGTTTCAAGACAGTGGGCGGTTACATCAACAAAGTTAAGCCCATAAAGTCCAGCATATACCGCTGAAATTATGTGCGAGAAAATTGTTCTGTCGTCATAACTCACCATATTTTTTGAGTCGGGAGTGAGAATGCCAATGTTTTCAAGCCATTTTCGCTCTTTGAGTGTAAGACGCTCTTCGTTGAGTTTGGTGTTTTTCATTTTTCCAAGGAAAGCAACATCAGACGCAACCGTCTTGACTTCAAGCTTGAATATTTCACGAAACAGTGCTCGGAGTTCTTCTCCAAATATATTCTTTTCCATACAAATATTATATCATATATAAATTCATTTTGCAAGAACACTTTTTGTCAGTTGACTTTTGGATTTTTTTGTGTAAAATTTAGTTTAACGAGGTTGATATGATTAGTGTAAAAAATGTTTGCTTGAAGTTTACGAAAGAGTTTTATGCACTCTATGATGTTTCATTTGATATCCAAAAAGGTGAGAGCGTTGCACTCCTTGGCGGGGAAGACAGCGGCAAAACAAGCATGCTTCGTGTTCTTTGCAAGCTTGAAGACATCAATAGTGGGGAAATCTATATAAAAGGCATTCCACTCAAAAAACTCGATTTCAAAAACGACATTTCAATGGGATATTTCCCTCAAACTCCCGTTTTTATGGAAAGAAAAACCGTCAAAGAAAACTTGGAATTTGTTCTCAAAGACAGAGGATTCACAAAATATGAAATTGAGGAAAAAATCAATGAAGCTTTGATTTTGTTCGACCTAGCAAAATATAAAGACGAAAAAATCAAGAAACTCAGTCTGTTTGAAAAATATATGATTGCACTCATTCGCTTGTCATTCAGAAAACTTGATGTTCTATTGATAAATAATGTTTTTGACCAAGTTGAAAACGATGGAAGAGAAAAACTTATCAAACTCTTTGATGATATGTTTGTCAAATCCGGAGTCACTTGCCTCATTGCAACAACAAGTGAAGAAATTGCGAACAGACTTTGTTCAAGAACTATAAAGTTTAATAACGGGCAGGTTGAAGACTAATGGACAAAATGACAAATGATGAGGAACTTGGAAGTTTGTGTGACGATGTGAGAGCGTTGTTCTCAACTGGCAATATTGTTGATTTTGCCCTTGAAAGACAAAAAATGCAGTTTATAACCATTTTTTCAAATGAAAATATATTAAATATTTTGAGAGATGAAGAAATTATGTCAACAATAAAAATTTTCTTTGACAATAATCTCAACATTTCTCAAGCATCAAAAAATGGGTTTATGCACCGTAACACTTTGACATATCGTCTTGACAAAGTAAAAAAACACACGGGACTCAACCTCAAAAACTTTGATGACGCAATAATATTTGCAAATCTCGTCACAGTTTTCCGAAAAATGTTTTAATCGTCAAGGTCAGATATTTTTTTGAAACTCTCAATGCTTTGCTTTGAATTTTTGTTTAGGTCGACATCTTTGTCGTCCTTTTTGTTATTGCCCAAAATTGATGAAACAAGAGAGAGCGGATTTCCTGAACTTGCGCCAGACTTGTTCCCTCCAAGCAAACTCGCAATATTAAGCCCGCTGCCACCTCCGCCGTTCATCCCAGCAAGAAGTGGCAACAAACTTTGAATGTCGAGTCCGCCACCACTTGCTGGGGCTTGTTGCTGTGTCACTTGTTGCATGGGTGAAGAATCTGGTGCAAAATTTGGCATGAACTGTGTTGCAGAAGCTTGCGTTTGTGGCTGCTTTGGCGTGTCAAACGCTTCTTTTGGATAGTAGTTTTCAGAAAGATTATAATTTTGTGGTGCGGGGCGAGGTGCGGGAGAAGCGGATTGTTTTTGCCCCAAAAATCCTTTTAATAATTTTGATAAATTCATAGCGTTTCCTTTCACTAATAAATATATGCGCGCATATATTAAACTAGTTAGTTTTGAGGTATTAAATGTCAAAAAATTTGAAAGATTTTGCACAAATGAAGTTTGAAGAGGCACCAAAAGACACATCAAGGAACTCACAAACAGAGCCACCTAAGGACTTTCAAAACTTCTATGACTCGCACAAAAACTTGTCACAGAACCAACTTCAAGAAGAACTAATCAAAGAAGTTGCAAAACAAAAAATGGCTGGAACATTTGATTTTGAAAAACTATCAAACACATTTAATATGATGGCGCCTTACATGAGTGAGGAACAAAAAAATCATATTAATTCAATTTTGCAAGGACTCAAATGAAACAAAAGATTGACCCAAGTTTATATGAAAGCGTGTTCACTCTTTCAAGCAAAGAAAATGTTGACTGCCTGATTTATTCAAGAAGTCCATATCAGCTTGAAAATTATTTTGTGAAAAACAAGAAAATTCTCGGCATTTCGTCAATAGATGTTTTTCCGTTTATTGGTGCGGTTGGTGTCAATATTTTGCCAAGTTCTTTGCAAAAAATTTCAGCGCTCAAAATTGTTGAGTATGTTTCGCGTGCGGCAAGTGTTCAAGCAATGATTGATGTTTCGCGAAAAATTATGAGGGTGGACGAAGTTCATAATGCGGGATTTCGCGGTGAGGGTGTGACAATTTGCTATATCGACACAGGGCTTGCTCCACACATGGACTTTGTGTTTGGCAAAAACCGCGTCCTTCATTTTGAAAACTTTGTGACAGACAATCAAACCATGCATGACGACAACGGCCATGGGACTTTTGTTTGCGGTGTTGGAAGCGGCAATGGTCTTGCGAGTGGTGGGAAATATGAAGGTGTTGCACCGGCCTCAAACATTGTTGCCCTCAAAGCACTTTCGAGTGATGGCGAAAGTGGAGCAATGACCATTCTTTCTGCCATGCAGTGGGTTTATGACCACCATTTGGAATATAACATTCGCGTTGTGTGTATGAGCTTTGGAAGTGAGCCAATGATGGTTAATGACCCAATCGCAAAAGGTGCTGAAATGCTTGTTGGCAAGGGGATTGTTGTTGTTGCGGCAGCGGGAAACTCTGGGCCCGAATATCAGACAATCAAGTCGCCAGGAGTCAGCACAAAAATAATCACGGTCGGCGGGCTTGATGACAGGCGTGTGTTTGATGGGCACTACGACACAAAGGATTTTAAAATTGCCAAATTTTCTTCGCGAGGGCCAGCGTTTTCAAAGTTTAAACCTGATTGTCTTGCGCCTTCCGTTGATATTACATCTTGCACGCAGGACAAAAAGATGTATGGGAAAATGAGCGGCACAAGTGTTGCCACTCCAATGATTGCGGGATTATGTGCTTTGATTTTGCAGAAATATCCGCGAGCAACACCATATCAAGTCAAGCAAAAACTTGTTGCAAGTTGCAGACCAATATCATTCAATAAGAATGAAGAGGGTTATGGACTGGTTGATGCGTTCAAATTCGTTATGTTTTGATGTTTGAAACAATGATGTCAACAATCCTCTGATTTGCTGAACTTTCTTTTGAATTTGACATATTCTTTTTGAGTATGTCTTTTTTGTATAATGTGATTTCAATTTCTTTGACAAATTTTTGATTTGTTGCGTTCTCTTGTTCAAACACTCGGAAATAGCCAAGTTTTTCAAAGTATTTTGCGTTGTCGATTTGGTCGCCACGACTTTCGAGTTTCGGCAGAGGAATGAGAAGGGCGGGAAGGCGTGTGGCGATGAGCTCAAAAAGTGTGTTTGCACCACTTCGACAAACCGCAATATCACTCATGGCAAAAAAATCTTGTATGTTTGAAACAAATTCAAACTGCTTGTAATTTTGAATATTTATGCTTTTGTTTTGGTTGCCTCGCCCAACAATATGAGCGATGTTATATTTTTTTGAAAGTGTTTGAATATTGTTCCAAACAAGTTGGTTTATTGCCATTGCTCCGATTGAACCGCCAAACACCAAAATCACTGGACGAGAATCAAACCCAAGTTTTTGTTTTTGAACTTTTCCGCGTCCCGCTGTGATTTCTGGACGAACAGGCGAGCCTGTGCAAATCATTTTTGATTTTTTTTGTTGCATCTCAAAACTTGTGCACATCACTGTTGCGTAGTGATAGATAATTTTGTTTGCAAGTCCCATCGAAAAATCAGATTCGTGTGAAATAACAGGAATTTTTAATTTTTTGCCCGAAATTGCAACAGGAATTGCAACATAACCGCCTTTTGAGAAAATTATGTCTGGTTTTAACCCTTTTAAGACTTTTTTTGTTTTGCGAATTGAAGAGATGAGTTTGAATGGCAACAAGAACAAGTCAAAGGAAAAAGTCCTTCGAAACTTGACCGCAGGAATCTCAACAAATTCAATTTCGGGATATGATTTCAAAATTTCTTTTTCAATGCCAGTCGCAGTCCCAAAATAATAAATTTTGTCAAAGTGTTTTTCGAGTTCTGGAACGAGTGCAAGGTTTGGCATGACGTGACCCGCTGTTCCACCACCAGTGAGAACGATTGATTTTTCTTTTTTGCTTTCCATATTGTTATTGTATGCATATCTTAATTATTTTATTTTTATGAATAAATATGCAATAACATAAATTTTTATACAACGCAAAAAATTTTAGATGGCTTGAAGTGTTTTTATTTTTTTAATTTGTTTGACGATTTTTTCTTTTAAAAAGTTTGACAAAATCTTGTTTTAATTTGTTTTGTTATGATATAATAAAAAAGATTGATTATTTTTTGGAGAACGTATGGCTGAGAATTACAAATCAAAAGACATCGTTGTTCTTGAAGGACTTGAAGCGGTTAGACTTCGTCCGGGAATGTATATTGGAACGACGAGTGTGAAAGGACTTCACCATCTCTTGTGGGAAATTGTCGACAACTCAATGGATGAGGTCGCAAATGGATATGGAAAAAGAATTTCAATAACTCTCCATGTTGACGGTTCTGTGACTGTTGAAGACGACGGAAGAGGAATTCCGGTTGATATTCACCCAACACTGAAAAAATCTGGTGTTGAGGTTGTTTTTACGCAACTCCATGCTGGCGGAAAATTCAACAACGACAATTATGGTTATTCAGGTGGTTTGCACGGCGTTGGTGCGTCAGTCACCAATGCACTTTCGAGTTGGCTCAAAGTGACAGTCAACAAGGATAAGAAAAAATATTACATGGAGTTTTCGAGTTTCAAGGACGAAAACGGAAAATGGCACAGCGGAATTCCAGTTTGTCCACTCAAAGAGATTGGTGTTTCGACTCATTCTGGAACAAAAGTGACTTTCATGCCGGATAGTTCAGTTTTTGAAACAATTGTGTTTGATTATGCAACCATTGCAAAAAGATTGAGAGAACTGGCATATCTGAACAAAGGTGTCATGATTTCGCTCACGGACGAAAGACAAAACAAAGCGGAAGACTTTCATTTTGAGGGCGGTGTCAAAGACTTTGCTTTATACATGATTCAAGGCAAAACACCACTTTTCAAAGATCCAATTCTTATGGAAGCAGAGAGCAAAGTTCTCAAGCTTGAAGCGGCGGTCATCTACACAGATTCATACACCGAAAACTCTTTTTCATATGTAAACAACATTCCAACCACCGAAGGCGGAATGCATGAAACAGGCTTTAAGAGTGCGTTCACAAAAACCATGAATGATGTTGCGAGAAAGAATGGACTTCTCAAAGAAAAAGAGCAAAACCTTTTGGGCGAAGACTTTCGCGAGGGCATCACGGTTATGCTTTCAATCAAAATGCGAAATGTTCAGTTTGAAGGACAAACAAAAACAAAACTCGGAAATCCCGAAGCCAAAACCGAAGTTGATGCTTTGGTTTCGAGCGAACTCCAAAAGTTTTTTGACAAAAAAGAAAACATCAAGATTGCAGAAATCATCATAAACAAAGCAAAGGGTGCAGCAAAAACAAGAGAAGCAGCACGCAAAGCAAAAGAAATAACACGTCAAAAGAACAGCATTGACAACTATAACTTGGTTGGAAAACTTGCTGCATGCACAACGCGAAAGAACGACACAACCGAACTCTTTATTGTTGAGGGTGATTCGGCGGGCGGAAGCGCAAAGCAAGCGCGCGACAGGTCGTTCCAAGCAATTTTGCCACTTCGCGGAAAACCGCTTAATGCGGAAAAGAAAAGACTTGACCAAGTTCTTGCAAACGAAGAAGTTAGGACAATAATTTCAGCACTCGAAACTGGAATTGGCGAAGATTTTGACATTTCAAACCTTCGTTATAACAAAGTTATCATTCTTTCCGATGCTGACCAAGACGGCTTCCATATTCGTGCAATTCTTCTCACATTCTTCTTCCGTTATATGAAGAGTTTGGTGACAGACGGACACGTTTATATTGGATTGCCACCACTTTATCGTGTTTATAAAAAAGACTATTCAGAATATGTTTATTCAGATGCAGAACTTCCTGATGCAATCAAACGCGCTGGGAAAGGGTATCAAATTCAACGCTTCAAAGGACTTGGCGAAATGAACCCTGAACAACTTTGGGACACAACCATGGACCCAAGCAAGCGTTCTCTTTTGCGTGTGACCATTGACGATGTCGCAGAAGCGGAAAGAATGGTGACGACGCTTATGGGTGATGATATTGATGCAAGAAAAGAATATTTGAATGAACATTGCAATTTCAATCGTGAAGACACATTTATAAAGGAAGTCGATAGATAATTGGACGAAAAAGAAAATCAACACAAACCAAATAATGTTTTGCCGGGGCAAGTTCGCTATGATGAACTTCTTTCTTCCATGACGCAGGAAGAAGAACATAGCGAAAATGTTTCTTCGCAAAAAATTGAAGGTCAAATTGATTTTTCGCAACTGCTTCTCGACCTTGATGCAAGGCTCAAACAAAGCGAAAGCACGCTCTCTCATGAACAAAAGCCATCGAGGCCACCAAAAGAGAGCCGAGAGCAAAAACTTGAGCGAGAAGAGAAAGAAAAAGAGCAAGTCGCGGAGTTTGAAGAACAAAAACGCGAGCAACAAAAAGCAAGTCAAAAAGTCGTTAAATCAGACATACAAAACCAAAAGAAGGAGGACGAAGACATGAGCATTGAGTTCAAAAACGAAGAAATTATTGAAGAGTCTCAAGACGCAAAAAGTGCCTTTTCTTTGCCTCCTCGCGGGAGTGACGGATTGTTTGAAAAAAGCATTGACGAAGTTTTGCACGATTCAATGATTCCATACACCGAACACGTCGTGCTTGACCGTGCACTTCCTCGTGTTGAAGACGGACTCAAACCTGTTCAAAGAAGAATTCTCTATTCCATGCTTGAACTCGGTGTCACACCAGACAAACCTTTCAGGAAGTCTGCGCGTATTGTTGGTGATTGCATGGGTAAATATCACCCTCATGGCGATAGTTCTGTTTATGACGCAATGGTCAGAATGTCGCAAGATTTCTCAATGAGTGCTCCACTGATTTGGGGTCACGGAAACTTTGGCTCAGTTGATGGCGATGGTGCTGCTGCAATGAGATACACCGAAGCAAAACTTCAACCTCTCGCAATGGAACTTTTGCGTGATATTGAAAAAAATACAATTCGTTGGGGACTTAACTTTGACGACACATTGAAAGAACCAGATATTTTGCCGGGGCGTTTTCCAAACCTTTTGGTTAATGGTGCATATGGAATTGCTGTTGGTCTTGCAACAAACATTCCTCCTCACAATTTGGGCGAAGTGATTGACGGAACAGTGGCATATATTGACAACAACAAAATCACACTTGCCGAGATGATGAAATATATTCCTGCGCCAGATTTTCCAACCGGTGCTCAAATCACTGCGGGAGATGAAATCGTCAATGCTTATCGCACAGGAAAAGGCAAACTAATAATTCGAGCAAAATGCCACCTTGAATCAAAAGGTGACAAACGCGAACTCGTGTTCACTGAAATTCCTTATCAACAAAACAAGGCAGCAATTTTGCAAAAGATTGCTGAACTCAAAAACGACGGAAAAAATCCACTCGCTGACATCTCTGAAATTCGTGATGAAAGCGATAGGGAAGGAATGCGTGCTGTCATTCGCCTAAAAAAGGAAGCAAATCCAAAAGAGGTTTTGGAATATCTCTATAAATCAACAAACTTGCAGACCGCATTCAGCATAAATATGTTTGCAATCGCTGGTGGAAAACCAAAACTCATGGGACTTCTTGACATCATTTCATACTATGTTGAATATCAACGTGAAGTCATCTATAAGAGAACAAAGTTTGATTATGATGCAGCAAAAGATAGGGCTCATATTGTTGAAGGACTTCTGATTGCAATCAAGAATATTGATGAAGTTATCAAAATCATCAAAAAGTCTTCAACCACGGCTGAGGCAAAGAGCAGGCTCAAAGACAGATTTTTGCTTTCTGAACGCCAAGCGCAGGCAATTCTTGACATGCGTCTTGCTCGACTTGTAAATCTTGAAGTTGAAAAACTTGAACTTGAACTCAAAGAACTCAAAGAGCTCATCAAACGACTTTCTGAAATCCTTGCTTCAAAGAAATTGCAATTTGAAATTGTTAAAAATGAACTTCTTGAAATCAAGAAGAAGTATTCAGTTCCAAGAAGAAGCGAGATAATCAAGACTCTTGAAATCAAACAACTCAAAGAAGAAGACGAAACAGCATATCAAAAAGATGTTTATATTGGTGTGACGGCGGCAAACAATGTCAAAAACATTGCAGCAAAAAATTACTCAATGGCTCAAAAAGAAATCACTGACACTTCAAGTGCGAACGACATTCACACTGTGCTTGTTCCAACAAAATCAAAGAAAAAAATTTTGATGATAACAGAAAATGGAAATTGCATCAAAACTGATGTGCAAAAAATCCCAGAAGCAAAATGGCGTGACAAGGGAACATCAATAAAAAATATTGAGTCAAATGCTGATGTGAATGACAAAATTGTGTCAATCCTTGAAATGCCAGAAAAAACAGAAGATTTGCAAGTGCTGTTTATGACAAAATTTGGAATGGTCAAACTATCAAACTTTGACGACCTTGTCATCAGCAAAGGCTTCTATCAAGTCGTCAAACTCAAAGATGGCGATAAAGTTTTGTCAGCAGAAATCAAGACAAAAGACGGGTCGGTGATTATGCTCTCAAAGAGTGGCATGGTTCTCAATATGTCAAAGACTGACACTCCAACACAAGGCAGAATTTCAACAGGTGTTATTGGAATGAGTCTTGAAGCAAAAGACGAAGTTGTTTGTGCGGGGCAAGTGAGTGCGGAAGACTCCTTGGTTGTGATGACAAACAAGGGTTTTGCAAAAAGAGTTTCGTGCAGTGAGTTTGATGTTTTGCCAAGAAATAGAAAAGGACTTCGAACGATTGCGCTTGGGGAAAACGGAAAAGAAGTTTTGTTTGGACAAATTTATAACACCAATAAAATTATTGCAGTTCTCACAACAAATGGACTTGTGTCGGTAGCAACGCGTTCGCTCGACGTTGAAGGGCGATACACAAAAGGCACTCAAAAAGTCAAACAAAAGATTGAAGAAGTATATTCTTATAACAGATAGCAAATTCAAGCATTCAAGCAAAAAACGAGGCACATAGCCCCGTTTTTTGTTTTGCTTTTGTCATATTTGGGAATCTCAAAAATATATTACATTAGACGTTGAATATTTTTCGACATAACAAAACAAAAAATTATATTTTTAGCATTTGAATGTATAAACATTTCAAATAACATTAAAAGTGAGGTTTTCATGCCGTTTCTAGTCGTTAAATCAAGGACAATAAAATTCACAATCTTCGTTATCATTGTGGCTTGCTTGCTCTCAATCAGCATTGACGGAGTGAATGCGGCACAGGTTTATTTTGGCTATCCAGCAAAAAAAGTGCCTGTTTACTGCGTTGAAACCGAAGAAAAAAAGGTCGCAATATCATTTGATGCTGCGTGGGGTGCCGACAAAACCGAAAAGATTATGAGCATTCTCAAAGAATACAAAGTTAATGCAACATTTTTCTTGGTGAGTTTTTGGGCGGAAGAACACAGCGATTTGGTTAAAAAGATTGATGAAAACGGATTTGAAATCGGGAGTCACTCAAACTCGCACCCCGACTTTGCAAAACTATCTGAGACGCAAATGCGACAAGAACTTGAAGGTTCAATCAAAACCATTGAAGGAATAACAAACAAAAAGGTTGAGGTGTTCAGATTTCCATTTGGGTCATACAACAACACCGCAATGAAAGTTTGTGAGGATATGAACCTCATTCCAATTCAATGGGACGTCGACACGCTTGACTGGAAAGGAATAAAGGCTGACGAAATTTGCAAACGAGTTGTATCACGTGTGAAAAATGGTTCAATCATTCTTTGCCACAACAATTCTGACCACATCACCGAAGCGCTTCCAATCATGCTTGACAGACTTCAAAAGAAAGGCTATGAAGTGACGAGTGTTGGCAACTTGATTTATAAATCAAATTACTCAATTCGCCGTGATGGGACTCAAACAAAAAACGCATAAAAAGAGAAAACCAGGAGGGAAAATATGAATTATGAACAAATGAATAACAACAGGGTGTTTTTGACGGGGAAAGTGGCAACAGAGCCAAAGTTTTCTCATGAAACATTCGGCGAAGCATTTTATGAGATTGATTTGGAGGTTGAAAGACTCAGTCAAAACATCGACATCATTCCAATCACCATTTCAGAAAAACTTATGACTGGAAATTTAATTCAGGTTGGCAATGTCATTTCAATCAAAGGACAATTTCGAAGTTATAACAAAAGCGATGAAACACGAAGTCATTTGATGCTTACTGTTTTTGTTCGCGAAGTGACAACAGAACAAAAAGATATGCCAACAAACATAATTGAAATCAATGGATTTATTTGCAAAAATCCGATTTATCGAACGACGCCATTTAAGCGCGAAATTTGCGATGTGTTGATTGCAGTAAATCGCGCCTACAACAAATCTGACTATCTTCCTTGCATCGCGTGGGGCAGAAATGCGAGGTTTATTAAAGATGCTACGGTTGGCGACAAAGTGAGCCTTGTTGGACGAATCCAAAGCAGGGTGTATCAAAAGAAACTCGAAGACGGCAATGTCGAAGACAGAGTTGCCTACGAAGTGTCAGTCGGAAGAATAACGCTTGACAACGAAAGTGAAGAAGACGCCGCTTTGTAAAATAACAAAAAAAAGAAGAGATGTGTTGTTCTCTTCTTTTTTATTCAACTTATTTTTGTTTCTTTTTGTCTTTGTTGAGTTTTTTGGTTTCACGTTTGATGTGACGATCAACTCTTTCTTGTTCTTTTTGATATTTGAGATAGATTTTCTTTTCTTCAAGAACGAGAAGTTCAGGGTTTTCAAGTTGTTTGATCTTTTCTTTGATTGAATTCAAAGTTGCATCAAGTTTTGATTTTTCGTTCATATAAGATTTGAATTCTTTTTCCATCTTGCTTGATTTTGAGTTTCCATGTGATCTAAACTCTTGCAAATCTTTTTGATAGTTTTCTTCAAGTGTTGCAAGTTCATTTTCAACAATCTTTTGCAGTTCAACTTGTTCAGCAATTTGTTTGTCAATGTTTTTCTTTGCCTCAATTTTTGCTTTTTCGCGTTCAAGAGAAGATTTGCGGTTATAGGTTGCTTGAGTTGATTTTTCAAACTTTTTGATTTTGATGTGTCGAAGTGTGAAAGCAAGAATTGCGCCAATCACTGCAACACCAAATATGATTGATGGGACGAGAAGCCAGATTTCTTTGTTTGAAAGTTTGTTTGTTTCATTTGCTTCGTCTGTTGTGTCGCCTGGTGTGTCGTCATTGCTTGATGTTTCAACAACTGCGACGTTTGCTTGTTTTTTGGATTCCTTGAGTGCAACTGCTTCGTCATATTCCGCTTGGTCGAGTTCTGTCACAACCAAATTGTCAACGATTGCTGTTCCAAGAGTTTGAGATATTGGGCTTGAAACTGTGAGTGTGAGACCTTGATCGCCATCTTCTGTTGCTTTGAGAAGGAATGTGTATGTTTTGAATTCTCCGTTTGTGACAATGTTTTTGAGAGTTGTGTCAAAACCAGAAAGTTTCAAACTTGCGCCAAATGTCAATTCTTTGTCATCTTCGCTTGAGAGTGTTTGCATACGTTGAGTGAGAATGTCGAGTGAAATTTTGTAGAATTTGTCTTTTGTGAAATGGAAATCATTTTTTGTTGTGATGCTTGATGTTCCTTTTTCTGTGTTTGAAACAATGAGCATATTGTTGTCTTCGTTTTTACCAACGACGCCAAAAGCGTTTTCTTTTGCACTTATTACGCCAGCGAATGCTCCGTCACAAAGCGAACTTGAAGAGGTGAGCAGTTCCCAAACACCAAAAGTATTTTGTGTGTCAGAAACAATTTTCCAGTTGCCATTTTTGAAGTCAACAATTTTTGTGTTGTTTTGATTCTCAAGAGCCAAGAATTGTTCATCTGTCAAAGTTTTCTTGACAAGTCTGACATTGTCAACAAATCCAAATCCAATTGCGTTTTGCGTTTGTGTTCCAAAATTAAATTTGATGTCAATGTTGGTTGAAGCGGCATTTGTTCTGATTGCAACTTTGTATTTTTTCCAATCGCCATTTGTGTTAATTTCAGAAAATTTTGATATTGTTTTGCTGTTTGAAATGACGGAGAAAGAGAGTGCTCCTGCATTGAGCTCTGTCTTGCAATCAAATGTGAGTTCATAGGTCGAAGATGCCTCGAGCGAGATTGAAGAGAGAGAAGCGGATTGATAGGTTGATGCCAAATTCTTGAACATGAGAATGTTGTTTGAGTTTGCGTTTGCCTCATGGGTGTCTGGGTCAACAATGTTAAAGTCGGGGTTTTGTGGGTTTGCAGTGCCAATCATTGTTGCGTTATACAATTTTGATTGTGTGTTTATGACACCAAAAGCAATATCGGTTTTTGAAACATTTGGGTCAACTTCATGTGTCCATTTTTCCACTTCATAAGGGAAAGCATAAGCGGGCTTGCCGGCAACAAATTCAACCGGTGTCGAAACTGTATAATTGTTGAAATGTCCATTTGCGATAAGAGGAGAAGCAGATGACAAATTGAGATCAATTGTTTTTTGGAAACTTCCAGTTGCACCATCATATTCTTTTGATGTCATGCTGAAGAATTTGATGTCATCAAGTGCGATTTCGCCAGTTGCTTTTGAGTCCTTTGTTCCAATTGAAACTTGAAGAGAGAATTTTGTCTCTTTAAGTCCGTTTCCTTTGATAAAGAAAGTGTAGGTGTTGAAATCATTTTTCACAGCATTTGTGTTTGATGAAATTGTGAGTTCGGCAGACTTTGGTTCATATGAAGGATAATCTTTTTTGATTTCGTCGCTTTCAACAAGTTTGAGTGTTGCGTTTGATGATGAGATTGCTTCAATGATTTTTGCATCAACTGAAACTGCATAAACGCCGTAGGCTGGAACAACAATGTCTTTAAGTTCATAACATGAATAAGATTTTTGTTCATTCTTAATCATAAATGCAAATGAGTTGTTTGATGAGAGATTTGAATACTTTGAATTATCTCTTACATCAACAAATTTTGCCGAGGTGTCAAAAATTGGTGAGAGAACCGAAGTGGAAGGGTCGTTGAAGTTTGCATTGCCAATTTTTGAAGTGATGTCAACATAGTCGTCAACGAGGTTGATTTCACGATATGTTTTTGCTTCGAGTGGGCGAGTCGCATTTTCAGCAACTTGTTGAGTGAGCAAGTTGTCATATGAGCTTTCTGAAGTTCTAAAAAATTCGATGTTATCAAAGAAAACAGCCGACGTCGAAGGTGTGTTTTTTGAACCAAGATACATTTGGATTTTGATATCTTTTTTTGTGGCGCCAGTTCTGATGAAAAAGTAGTTTTTTGTCCATTGTTGAAAGTTGACTTCTGAAAAACTGTTTGTTGCATCATAGTTGTCAACCAAGCCGTCAACATAGAGAGAAGCAAAACTTGATGAAGTTGTTTTTGTGTTTATTGCAACAACATAGAAAGAATTTGCTTCCAAAGAAGTCGAAGAGCTTGACTCAAATCCTGCTTTTACATAATTTTTTTGTGCGTTAACCATAAGGATATGTTTGTCGCTTGCAACAGTCCCGCCACGACCTGGGTTTTGTCCAATTTCAAGACCGTAAGTGTTTTTGTTGTTTGAAAAATCTGTTTCGTCAACAGAAATGATGCCACTTTTCACGCCGTCAGATGTTTCAATTTTGTTCCAACCACTTGGACTTGATTGCAGAGAGCTTGATGAAGAACTATCAAAGTCTTTGTTTGATATTGAAACTTCAACAATATCACTTGTTTCTGCAAAAACATTTTGGACTTTTGATGAAAGTGCAAAGCACAAAGGTGTGCATGCAAAAATCACCAAGCAGATAATTGGAAAAAATATTTTTGTAAATTTGTTTTTTTGTTGTCCCATATTTCACCTTTAATATAAATTTAACTTTGCCATTATATAATAATATCTTAATAAAATCAAATAATTTGGGCTGAAAAAACAATAATAATATCATGAACAAAAAAAGACTTGATTTCAACATTTTGTGGATTGTCCTTGCGGGCATTTTTATTGGTCTGATAAATGGATTTTTGGGAGGTGGAGGAGGTATGTTTTGCGTGCCAATGCTTGAAAAACTCTACTCACTCAAAACAAAAGAAGCTCATTCCACAGCACTTGTCGTGATGTTGCCACTCAGCATTGTCAGCAGTGTTGTCTATCTTTTAAACAATAATATTGATATGTTTAGCCTTGGTTTGTGCGGGATTGGAGTGCTTTTTGGTGGCGTGTTTGGGGCAATTTTCCTCAAAAAAATCAAGTCAAAATGGATTATGCTTGCCTTTGCTGTGCTCATGCTCGCAGCAGGCATAAAAATGGTGCTGCCATGGTGATTTTGTGGCATATCCTCATCGGTCTTTTTTCAGGCGTAATTTCGGGCATGGGACTTGGCGGTGGAACTATCATGATTCCAGCGCTCACAATACTTTTGGGCATTCCTCAAACAGTTGCACAAGGCATCAATCTTCTTGCATTCATTCCAACTGCTATTGTCGCAATAATTATTCACTCAAAAAATGGTTTCATACAAACAAAAAACTTAATGTGGATAATTATGCCGGGAGTTCTTTTTTCTGTCATTGGTGCAAGCATAACAAATCTCATTCCAAGAAACATTGTTCGCATCATTTTTGGAGCGTTTTTGATTGCCATTGCGATTTGGCAGTTCATAACCTTTTTTATGCTTATAAAAAACAAAAAATAGTGGACAAACTTTTTGCTATATGCTATTATACTTGCATTAGTAGAGGTGAAACTATGATTGACAAGAACAAATGTATTAGTTGCGGAGCGTGTGTTTCAGTTTGCCCAGTTGAAGCAATCAAATTTGGGGCTGATTCAAAACCTGTTATTGACCCAAACATTTGTGTGAAATGTGGTGCTTGTGAAAACACTTGCCCAGTTGAAGCAATAAAAATTGATTAGGAAAATTTTGAGGATTATATGGAAAAAGTTGCATTAATTGAACTTGGAAATAGTGCTTTGCGTTTGATTCTTCTCAACACAAAAGACGGCGGATATTTTGACGTTGTTGATGAGCTTGAAGAACAAATCAAGGTTGGAAAAGACATTCAGACAAGTGGTGTTTTGAAACCAACAACAATATCGGAATGCATTGGAATTTTGAAAATGTTTAGAAAACTTTGTGACAGACGAGGTGTTGCAAAGATTGTTTGCGTTGCAACAAGTCTTGTTCGCGAGGCAAAAAACCAAAATAGTTTTTTGGACGAGGTATACAACTCTTGCGGGTTCACAATGAATTTGCTCACAGTTGAAGACGAAATGCGTGCGACATATGCTGGGGTTGTCAACACTGTTGACATTCCAAAAGGAATTATTATTGAAATTGCGAACAACACAACCAACATAATTCAATACAACAGACGCACAATTCTCAACCAAGTTTGTTTGCCATTTGGGGCAACTAGCCTTGCAGACGAGTTTGAAAAAGTTGATAATATTTCTGAAAAATGCGAAAAAGTTGAGAGTTTTGTTGAAAAACAACTCAAAAAAGTCGAATTTCTTGCAAATCTTGACCCAGAAATCCAATTTATTGGTTCTGGCACAATGTTCAAAAGCATTGGATATCTTTCAAGAAAAACATCAAGATATTCTTTGGATATTGAAAACAACTATATTTTGAGTGCCGATAGTTTCCATGCAGTGAACAACTTTGTTAAAACTTTGGATGTTGACAAAACAAAGAAACTCAAGGGCGTTTCATCAGAGCGCGCGGATGTTGTTCTTTGTGGCCTTGCGATTGCAAAAACTTTGTTTGAATATTTGCATATTGAAAATATGTCAATTTCTGCTTATGGCAAAAAAGAAGGGTTGATTTATAATAATATTGTTCCTGAAATCAACGACAAACCACTTTCTGATATGATGGGCTTCTCAATCGAAAACATAAGAGCATTTCGTGACCAAGAAATGACAAATGCAAGTCAAGTTTACGCTTTGTCAATAATGCTATTCAAACAACTCAAAGTCATTCATAAACTTCACAGATACTATGTCAAACCTCTTCGCATTGCTGCATCGTTGTATGACAGTGGAAGAAGAATCAGATTTGAAAATAGTGAAAAAAATAGTTTTGAAATCATTTTGAATTCAAACATTAATGGTGTTTCACAAAGAGAAATTTTGATTGCCGCATTTGCATCAGTTTGTCAAAATTTGGATAATTTCAACTTGTCTGATTGGGTAAAATACAAAGACATCGTCACCGAAGATGATCTTGATGCGGTCAGAAAACTTGGAACAATCATAAAACTTGCTGTTGCACTCGACAAAACAAAAACGAGCGTTGTCAAAGACATTTCTTGTGATATTTTGGGCGACAGTGTCATCATGAAAACTGTTGTTGAAGGCGACGCAACATTTGAAATATCTGAAGGAATGAAAATGGGTGCTGATTTCAAGAAGGTATTTAAAAAATATTTGGAAGTAATCTAAAACTGAAGGACATACAAGAGTATGTCCTTTTTTATGCAATTTGAAAGATTATTTGACAAAGTATAATTGATGAAATAAAATGTAATCATGGAGGCGCAAATGCGACAAACATCAATTTTCAGAAATGTTATGATTGTTATATTTTGCTTGGCGATTGGTTGTATTGGAGGCTTGTTTATCGCCTATTATTTGGGCGGCGGATTTCAGCACCCAATGGCGCAAGGCACTCAAATTGAAATTTCTGACGGAGCAGATGTTGCCGCTGTTGCTCAAGCCTATCAAGATGCGGTTGTTTCAATCAAAGTTGTCAGCAAGACAAATCCTGACTCTTTTTCACTTGGCAGTGGTGTTTGCGTTCATGCTGGCGGATATATTGTGACAAATTACCATGTTATTGCACAAAGCAAAAGCAATCCAATTTATGAAATCTACACTTTTCTTAATGGCGACCAACAAAAAGGATATAAGAGTGAATTGTTGTGGGCAAATGACGACCTTGACCTTGCAATCATAAAGTCATCATACACGGACATTAGCTATGCAAAAATGAAGGATAGGAGTTTTGCTTGTTCTGATGGCGACAAGTTAAAAATTGGCGACGAAGTGATTGCAATTGGCACACCAATCGAAATGAATCTTCAAAACACAACAACTTTTGGACGAGTCAACGGACTAAATCGTGTTGGTGCAGCAAATGGAGATGTGACAACAACTCGCATTTATGAATATCTGATTCAACATCAAGCAACGATTAATTCCGGAAATTCTGGAGGACCACTCATTGATTCAAAAGGTTATGTTGTTGGAATTAATTCTTGCAGCATGGTTGAAGACAAAAATGATAATTATGTTGCAGAAATTAATTTTGCAGTTCCGATTTATCCAATCATAAAGATTATTGGTGGGGTTGTTGAGAGTTATGAAAACAGGCGTGATTATGTTGACCCAATTCCTGCGATAACTTGCCAAGACAAAGTTTTCAGCAAATATATCAGCGGTGCATATTCGGGCGAAGGGGTGTTGATCAAAACAAATCCATATGGTGCGATTGGCTCTTTGACACTTCTCAAAAATGATGTTATTTTGCAAATGACTTATAATAAAAAAACATATGACATAAACAATGTTTACGATTTTTATTATAATTGCTTGCGTGCGGGCAAAGGTGCAAGTGTGACATTCGTCGTGGAGCGTGCTGGCGCAAAAATTGAAACAAGTGCGGTTGTTTTACCATAAGGAGAAAATATGAATTCAATAAAAATTGCCATTGATATGGGCTCAAGTCAAACAAGAATATTTGAAAAAGATTGCGGGTTGGTTTTGTGTGAGCCAACACTCATTGCACTTTCAAAAGTTTTTGGCAGTGAACAAATCAAGGCTTATGGAAATGAGGCAAGAGAAATGGAAGGCAAAACAAGCGACCAAACTGTTGTTTTTTCACCAATTTCTCAAGGCGAAATAAAAAGCGAAGAATACGCGGCGACACTACTCAAACATTTTCTTCAAAAAATAAAGCCAAAATCAATTTTTTCAAAAACCATTGATGCGGTTGTTTGTGTCCCATGTGCTCTTTCAGACGAGCAAAAAGAAACATATGCAAGAGTGTGCTACAAAGCAGGCATCGCAAGTGTAAAACTTGTTCCTGGCGTGATAACAAGTGCGCTTGGGGGAGGTAAATTTGTTCACACGCCAACCACATATCTCATTGTTGATATTGGACATGGAAAGACTGATATTGCAACAGTCAATATGAACACCATTCTCAAAGGTTGCACAATCGGCGTTGGAGGCGAGGTTTGTGACAACAAGATTATGGCTGCGGTTGAAGAAAACTATCAAGCATTCATAAGTCCACAAGCAGCAAAACAAATAAAAGAAGAAATTGGTTCGCTCTATGAAAGAGATATTCAAAACATTGAAGTCTTGGGTGTTGATTCAAGGACACAAGCACCAAAACCCATTATTGTTGTTGCTGATGTCGTCAAAGAGGGGATTATTGATGCTTTCGAAAAAATTGCTTATGCGATTGAGTCGACAATCAATATGTGCTCTCCCGATGTTTGCTCGGATTTAAGTCGTGGTGGAATATTCTTCTGCGGTGGCGTGTCAAAGATTTCTGGGCTTGAAGACTTTATGAGGAAAAGACTCAAACTTCCAGTTCGCATCATTGAAGACCCAGACATTTGCGCGGTTTTGGGGTGCGGCAAACTTCTTTCGGATAGTTCTCAACTTGGCGATATACTAAAAGAGTTTTAATTTGTTAAAAAAAGCAAAAAAGGAACAAAAAATACCAAATTGTTCCTTTTGTTTTTTTATACAAAATTTTACACTTGTTTCAAGGAGTTTTTATGGCAAGAAAAATTGTCCTAACAAGTGGCAAAGGTGGTGTTGGAAAAACAACAGTTTGTGCAAACCTTGGTGCAACGCTGGCAAAATTTGGCTTTCGTGTTGTCATTATTGATGTTGACATTGGACTAAACAATCTTGATGTTGTTATGGGACTTGAAGATAATGTTGTCTATGACATTTTGGATGTTGTCAAAAACAAATGCAGAGTCAAACAAGCGTTGGTTCAAGACCCTCGTTTTCCTTCTCTCTATATTTTGGCGTCAAACCATACATATAATTCGGGCAAAATCACCAAGGAAAACATCAAAGATATTGTCGACACGCTTGATGTTTCATTTGACTACATTTTGATTGATTGCCCAGCGGGTGTTGAGGAAGGCTTTATGAGGGCAGTATATCCCGCACACGAGGCTATTATTGTTGTCACGCCACACATTTCAAGCATTCGAGATGCAGACAAAGTTTTGGGGATTTTGGCAAATTTTCACTTGGAAGAAAAGTATATTGTTGTCAACAGAATGCGTGGCGATATGCAACTTGAAGGCAATATGCTTGACGAAAATCAAATTTCAGAAATGCTTGGAGTGAACTTGCTGGGCGTTATTCCAGAAGATGATGCAGTTAGCACGCTTCTGAATTTTGGCGGGCTTGTGGGACGAACGCCAGCGGGGCGTGCTTTCACGCTCCTCTGCGAAAACTTGCATAACGGAACAAGAAAGATTTATGATTGCACAAACAGATATCGAGGACTTTCTGGCGTTATTCGTCGAGGTTTGAAAAAGATTATATAGGAGAGAATATGGACGGAGCAGACAGGCTAAAAAAAATTCTTACGGTCGACAAAAGACAAGACCCAACAAAACTCAAAAGACTCATTGAAAGTGACATAAAAAATGTTCTTGTCCAATATCTTGAACTTGATGACCCAGGTGTTGAGTGTGACATTGATGTTGACGTTGATGGCATTCATCTCAATATCTATGCACGTGCAAAAAGAGCAAAAATAATTGGCACACTTCCTCTTGCATGATTGCAAATTTCACACCATATAATAAGATGTGAAAACATTTGATGAAAGGCTGATTAGAACGCGTGAAGAAAAAATTGATTCTTGTTTAATTTCACAAAATTTAGACAAGAAATTTTTTATTAAATATCTTGCAATATCTGTTTCAATTTTCATCATTTTTTTTGTTTGTTCAAACTTGATTTTCTCATGGCATTTGTGGTGAAAAATAAATGAAAATAAAAATACATTATTTATTTATAATTTTTGCCATATCTATGCTGATTCAAGGGCGTTTTTTTGAATTTTTTCAATATTTTATTTGCGTGTTAATTCATGAATACGCTCATGGACGAGTCTCTGAACGATTGGGGTATAAACTAAGTTCCATAATCCTTATGCCATACGGAGCAGGGCTTAATCTCAAGGACCAAATTTACTCTGAAAAAGATGAGATAAAAATCGCTATTGCGGGTCCAATTTGCAACTTGTTTTTGCTTGTTGTGACTCTTGCCATTTGGTGGGTATATCCTGAAACATATTCTTATTTATACACTTTTGCAATCGCGAATTTAACATTATTTTTATTTAATTTATTGCCCGCTTATCCGCTTGATGGCGGAAGGGTTTTATGCGGTTTAATTTCACTGAAATTCAATCGAAAAACTGCAATAAAAATTGTTAAAATATTCAACTATATTTTTGTGATTATTCTTCTTGGTTTGTTTGTTGCCTCATTGTTCTTTTCAGGGAACTTCACTTTGCTTTTTGCGGCGATATTTTTGGTGCTTGGAATTGTTGATAAAAATGAGGGAGGCAAGTATTTGGGAATCAACATTTTGTCTGTATTTCGAAAACAAAAAAGCGGGGTGAGTGGAGTGAACACTTTCGCCGTGACACTCGACACAAAAATCATGGATATTGCAAGGCGTTGCAAACGCAATAAATTCAATTTGGTATATGTTGTTTTTCCGGACGGCAAAACAAAAGTGCTAACTCAATCGCAACTTGCAAACTTGTTTTTGAAGGCAACACCAAATCAATATTTGGGAGAAATTTTGAAAGTTTGCACATAATAGATTTATGAAACAGATTCTCAAATATATTCTTGCCCAAGTCATGGAAAACTTGCATTTTGCAGAAGGAAAACACAACATTTCAATCACACTTTCAAGTGCGGTGATAGTGTTCGCCGCGAGTCAATTTTCGCTCTACACTCGACTGGGTGCGGTCTTTGCTTCATGCGCGATTGTGGCATGTGCAGCATCGCTTTTTTGTTCTTTTTCGGCAATGAGCTCAAGAAAAATTCGCTGGTTTCATGCATTCAAAAAATCTGAAAAAGCAAAGAACTTGATTTATTTTCAAGATGCATCAACTTTTGATGAAGAAACATATATCAAAAAAATTCAAACCGATTATTCTCTTCCAAAATCCTATAAGCCAGACGGATTTGACAATGACCTTGCTCGTCAGATTATTGCAACAAGCAAAGTTGCGAAAATCAAGTTTCGCTTGTTTAATGCGGCGCTGACATTTTTGGCACTCGCAATATGTTTTGTTGTCACTTCAATCGTTGTTTCACAGGTGCTCAAATGAAAGATTTGGATAAATACAATTTGGTTTTTCAAGAGTTTTGCGAGTGGGTTGAAGGAGTTGAGGAGGACGACCCATTGCCACCAGAAATAAAACAAATTTATTTTGTTTTTTCATGCGAAAACGGAATGAATGTGTTGCAATATGCGGGGTGCGAATACGAACCCAAAATGATTTGTTCGTTTGACTACATTCCGCTTGAAGCACAGTTTTTTTATTCAAGGGAATTTATCAAACTTCCAAGTGCGGAAGCAAAAATATTTGCTGAGATTTTTGCTCGTGACATTTTGCAGAAAGAGGAGTATGCGAACTTGTTCTTGAATAAAACGGTTAAGTTTGTTGAATTGGGTCAAATGATAAAACGGATATAATCAAAATTTGTTGCGTTGTTTTTGTTATTTTGGTAAAATATAATGCTGTAATATTTAATATGGCAGGAGCAAATTATGATTATTCTTAAGAATATTGAGCAGATTGCAGAAAAATATAATTGTTTGGTTCGTGACGGTGCGACTGGGCTCGAAGATGTTTCAGCGTTTGTTGAAACCTCTCTCGACCTTTCAAAAATCAAAGAGTATGCCGCAGGTCTTGACTTGCTTGATAACAAACAAAACATCATCGAAGACATGTCCGAAATGCTTTTTCAGCTTCGTGATTTTTTGCCGTCTGTTGGAAATTTCATAAAGATTTTGCTCGTTTCAAAAAACTATGAACAAATTGTTATTTTTGTCAAAAAAATTTTTGCCAACCAAATTGGAATAATCAAATATCAAAGTGTCAAAGGCAGTTATTCATATTCCGAACGCTATTTTGACCGATTTATTGAAATTGTCAAAAACTGCAAAATTGACTCTGAACTCTATTTGCCATTTGTTGCAAAAATTGTTTCGTCAAACGAAGGAAGTGTGCTCTATCAATGGATTAACCCAGCAAGCGAATATATCCAACTTTTTTTCAATCAGAATGAACAGTGGATTTATGATTACATTCGTGACGGAAAAGAATATAAATATGAACTCATTGAGGCAGTTTGCAGTTTCAATTCCAACAAGGGAATCAATTTGTTGGTTGAAGACTATATTGCAAAAATTGCTTTCGACAAAGAAAAGAGTGACGGAATTTTCAAAACATACAAAAAAGATGTGATTAATTTTATTGATAAAGAGTTTATTTTCTCTGATGACAAACGAAAAATCGAACTCATTGGAATTTACTCAAAATTTTTGCCAGATAACGAAATTATCACACGACTCAAACAAATTTATGAGAGCGATAAATGTGAAGAAGTAAAAACCATGGTCGCATCAATTCTTGGAATCACAGACACTCTTTCAATCAAAACAGAAAAACAGTTTTTGTATGCGGTTCGAAGAAAAATCAAAGAACCTCAACAACGCGCGCTTGGTGTTGTGTTCTCAAAATTTGACCTAAAACTCAAAAGCGGATATAAATGTGATGATGCGATTTTTACTTTCATAATATATTTGTTCAAGGAAGAAAAAAATCTCAAAAACATCAAAAAACTCAAAGTTCTTGAAAATATATTTGAAATGCAAGGACTTTCGGAGTTTGCCGAAGCAGTTTTTGGCGAAATTGAAAACAAACCGGATATTTTATGTGCAAAATGGGCAATTCGAATGTGTGCACTTCTCTGTCGCGAAGAAAAAGCGGAGAGAATGGCAAACAAAATGGTTGAACTGTTTGGGCTTGGGCGCCGAAAAGAAGCCAACTATTTGGCTGAATGTTTGATTTATTCTGAACGCGAACAAGTGCTTGCGGGAATCAAAGAACTTTGTGAAAAATCGCCGGAAATTTTGGGCGATCTCAAAGATGAATATGCGAACTTATATGCCACAGCAAACAACAAAAACTTGTCAGATGTTTATGACGAACTGGTTGAAGATGTCGCAACAGATCAAAGCGTAAGCGAGCAAACAAAAAGACTGTTCAATGCATTTATTTCAAAACGAGAATACACTCCAAAAAAATTTGAAAAATTATTTATGTCAAAAAATGTTTTGGGAGAACTCGCAAGACATTTGGTTTGGGGCGAATATAATTTTGGGCGTCTATATAATGCTTTTGTTTTGGACGGAGATGAAAAACGATATGTCGTCCAAACTCTACAACTTGACAATCCGCAAATTTCAATTGTCCATTCTCTTGACCTTGATGAAAGATTTGATGATGTTTTGTATGCGATTGAGAATCCATTATTTGAACAATTCAGAAGAAGTGTGTTTGATATCAAAACATATTCTCAAATGGCTGTGAGCGTTTCAAGATTTGCAGGAATGTTTGTGACAACTCGACCATTCATTGCAAGCATGAAAAACTTTGGTTTTGTCGAAAATAGGGCAGATGACGAACAAATCCTTTCTTCAATGGTTTATATTCAAGAAGAACTTGGAACATTGGTTGAAGTTTGTTTTGACAAACCAGTCCTCTTGGGGCAAGATTACGCGACCCTTTCAAGCATATATTTCTATCGCCTTGTTGATGTCACAAAAAACGGGAATAAGTATGACACAATAAAAACAAATGCCATTTCCATTGGTGGGGTTGGAGAAAGACTTTTTGATTTCGCACTTAATGCTGTTTCAGTTTCATCTCGCAAGACAAATTAAATTGAAATATCAACCAAAAAAGTTAAGAGGGTTTCTCTTAACTTTTTTGATTTAGCACAAAAATGGTTTTAGTTTTTGAATGTTGCGTTCTTGAAAGTCTTCAAGCTTCAAAGCGATTTCCAAAATTTCGTTGTTGTCGCAGCCTGTTTTGTTTTTCATTTTAATCACATCAATAACGCCCATTGTGCTACCAACAATAAGCATCTCGGCAATGTTTTCTTCGCTCTTGTTAAAACAGGTTTTCATTTTGATTGAACTATAAAGCATTGTTTTGTCAAACCAGTTGTTATCCTTTATGTCAAGATTTTCTGCTTTGGCGAGCATTTCGCACTCTTTTGCGAGAATATTGTAGTCTGAAAGTTGTTTGCTCATTTCGGTTTTCAGGTCTTCGCTTTTGCAAATTCCCAATAGTTCTTCCATTGATTCAACTCCCATTTTGACATTTTGGTATATTGCATTCAAAAGTTTCAAATCCGCGTCTTTCATATTTTCCTCCGAGTTTAGTTTTTGCAATGGAGCAAATTATATGCAAAAAATTGAGGTTTTGGAATGATGTGGACACAAAAAAAACACGGGTTTCACTTTGCCCGTGTTTTTTTTTTAATAATCAAATTACTTTGACATTTTTGCAACTTCTTCTGCGAGGTTGTCAACTCTTTTTTCAAGACCTTCGCCCATTTCATAACGAGTGAATCTTCTGATTGAAATTTTTTCTCCAATTTTGAGTGTTGCTTCGTTGATGAGTGTTGCGATTGTGAGGTCTGGATTTTTAACAAATTGTTGATCCATAAGGCAGAAATCTTGGTAGTATTTTTTGATTCTTCCTTCAACCATTTTTTCAACGATTTGAGCTGGTTTTCCTTCGTTGAGTGCTTGTGTGCGAAGAATTTCTTTTTCGCTTTCCAAAACTTCAGCTGGAACTTCGCTTGAATTTACATACAAAGGTTTTGCTGCTGCAATTTGCATTGCAATGTCTTTGACGAGTTGTTGGAATTGTTCTGATTTTGCAACGAAGTCTGTTTCACAGTTGACTTCAACCAAAACACCGATTTTTCCGCCCATGTGAATGTATGAGCCAACAACGCCTTCAGCTGCAATTCTGTCAGCCTTTTTTGCTGCTGCTGCCATTCCCTTTTCGCGAAGGAATTTAACAGCGCCGTCCATATCTCCGTTTGATTCTGTGAGCGCTTTTTTGCAGTCCATCATGCCTGCACCTGTCATTGCTCTAAGCTTTGCGATATCTTGTGCTGTAAACATAATTATTCTCCTTCTTTTGGGGTTTCAACTTTTTTTGCTCTTGGTTTTCTAGCAGGTTTCTTTTCAACAACTTCTTCTTCAGCTTTTGCTTCTTCAAGTGCTTTGTCGTCGGTGAGGGCAGCAGCCATATCTGTTGCGCCTTCTTCGTTTTCAACTGTTTTCATTGAAACACCTTCACGAGCTTCGATGATTGCGTCTGCGATTGCACTTGCAATGAGTTTTACAGAACGGATTGCATCGTCATTGCCTGGAATAACATAGTCGATGTTGCTTGGGTCACAGTTTGTGTCAACAAGTCCAACAAGTGGAATTCCAAGTGCTTTTGCTTCTTTAACACAGATGTGTTCTTTTGTTGGGTCAACAACAAAGATAAGTCCTGGAAGTTCTCTCATGTCCTTGATTCCGCCAAGGTTTGCTTCGAGTTTGTCTCTTTCTTGTTTAAGACGAGCAACTTCTTTCTTTGGCAACAAGTTGAATTCGCCAACTTTCTCCATTTGGTTGAGTTTGTTGAGTCTTTCGATTCTTGTTTTGATTGTCTTGAAGTTTGTCAAGCATCCACCAAGCCAACGGTTGTTCACATAGAACATTCCGCAGCGTTCAGCTTCTTCCTTAACAGCTTCTTGAGCTTGTTTTTTTGTTCCTACGAAAAGAACAGTTTTTCCGCTTGCAGCAACATCTCTGACATAGTTGTAAGCAGCATCAATAAGGTCTGATGTTTGCTCCAAGTTGAGAATATGGATGTCGTTTCTTGCTGTGAAGATATATTTCTTCATGAGCGGATTCCATTTTCTTGTTTGGTGACCGAAGTGAACACCGGCCTCCAATAATTGTTTCATTGAAATAACTGGCATAATTTTTTTCCTCCTTGTTTTTAAACTTCCTCGCGCTGTCGTTGCTCCTTTGTCAACCCTCTCAGGCAACCGACAAAGAATAAGTCACGAGTGCAAATTATCAATGATGACTTTCTTTTATATCACACCGCGAAAAAAAATGCAACATATATTGTTTAATTTTTTTATATTAATATTTATATCTTAGAATTGACGAAAGGATTAATTTGTTATATTCTTAAAACATGAAATACGAAACGAAAAAAGATGAGATAATAATTTCTGATTTAAGCGAGTTTGACATAACCCAAATTCTTGAGTGCGGTCAAATTTTTTCATATGATAAGCTTGAAGAGAATCACTTTTTTGTTTATTCCGCTGACAAAGTTTGTGAGGTCGTCCAAAACGAGAAAAGTGCACATATTTTCACAAAAAATGTTGATTATTTTGCAAATTTCTTTGATTTGGATGAAAATTATGCAAGTTTCAAAGAAAAACTTCAAAAATATGATGAAATAAAAGACGCATTGAAATATGGATACGGAATAAGAATTTTGAGGCAAGATATATTCGAAATGTTTGTGAGTTTTGTCATTTCTGCGAACAACAACATTCCAAGAATAAAAAATTCAATCAAATATTTGAGAGAACACACCGGCAAAAATATGGGGAGTTTTCATGCTTTTCCGACACTCACAGAACTTTCTCAAAAAGATGTCGAGTTTTTTGTGAAGGCGGGTCTGGGATATCGAGCAACGCAAATGGTCAAACTTTTGAAACAACTAAAAGATGTTGACTTTGAGGAACTAAAAAAATTGGACACCGAAAGTTTGCGTAAAGAGTTGATTAGCCTTTCTGGAATTGGTCCAAAGGTCGCTGACTGCATTTTGCTTTTTGGCTTTTCGCGAAAAGATGTTTTTCCAGTTGACACTTGGATTGTCAAAATTTTTCATGACAAATTTGGCGACACAGACAACAGAAATCAAATGCGTGAGGAGCTGATAAAAAAATTTGGCGACCTCAGCGGGGTCGCACAACAATATTTGTTTTATCACAAGCGTGAAGAAGGTTAATCCAAAATCTCGACCGTGAGATTATCAAAATCAACTTTTGCATTTCTGCCATAAGGCAAGATTGCATGCGGAAGGGCATGGCCAAAGTTCATATTAAACAAAATTGGCGTGTCCTTTATTTTTTTACGCAAAATCTCCTCATATTCTTTGAAATAAACTTCGTCTTGCGGTTTTCCAAAGAGAATCGCACGAGATGATTGAATGACATTCAAATTCAAAAGTGTTTCAATTTGTTTTTCAAACTCGTCTGGTGTTGGTTTTGAGTCTGAGGTTTCAAGAAAGAGAATTTTGTCTTTATAAAAATTTGAGTCGGTCGGAAAGATTTGATATTTGTCGTTATAAACTTTTGCAAGTTCGTGACGCCTACCCGTTAGAAGGTCATAAATCACATCAAGGCAACCGCCAAACAATTTGCCTTTTGCGGGGGAAAGCGGTTTGTTAATCACTTCATATCCGCGAGTTTCCTTGTGGCTCGTTCTTTTTGTTCCAAGAGCGGCAGGAGAGAAATCTTTTCGCTCTTCATACCAAACATCGCTCGACTCGATTTTTTTGTCCTCAAATCCGTTCAACAAGTTTTTGAAATGTTTTTCTGAATATGGAAGCATTTTGTCGTCAAGTTCAGCAATGTCAACAAGAAGACATTGACCATAATAAGTGTTTAGTCCAAGTTTGTAAAAAATCAAATGATTTGTTGTTGAGTCGGAAAATCCCAAAAAGACTTTTTGATTTTTCTTTATTGCCTCAATCAATTTTTGGTTTTCAAAAACATATGGGCAAATTTCATATGCATTGTCGCCACCGATTGCACATATAACCATTTCAACATCTTGGTCACAGAATGCTTGCAGCAAATCGTCCGCTTTTGCTTTTGGGTTGTTTGCAAGAAATTGCAAACCTTTCATGGCGTTATCCATAAACACAAGTTTGTATCCCAAACGACTAATTCTCTCATTTGCAAGTTTGATTTCGTGCGAAACAAAACTTTCTCCCGCGACTCCCGCCGAAAGGGAAACAACTGCAATTTTTGCGCCTTTATTAATTTTTTTCATATTATTTTCCTTTTTTTGACTATTTCAAAAAGATTTTGTGAATCCCCCAATATAGGACGTTGACTGGAACGATGTGGCTTAAAAAATTGAGAATTTTGTATTTGAAGCCAATTATATACATTGCTTTGCATTTTTTCTTGGTTGAAATCTGATAAATTTTTTTCGCCACTTTTGTTTTGTCCATGCGTTTGTCATTTTTGTTGTCAACAAAATCTGCTGCCCGTTCAACTTGATTTCCATAACGCAAGTTTGTTTCAAAGTATTTCACGCGATTTTTAACAAATTCGGTTTTTATGTCGCCAGGGCAAACCGCAACAACATCAATACCCGCATTTTTGAGTTCATTTCTCATGCCATACGAAAGGGAGTTCACTGCAGCCTTGCTCGCACAATACAAAGAGCGAAAAGGCAAAGAAAACAATGCACATGCAGAACTGATGTTGATTATCTTGCCTGTTGATGTCATGAGAGGGAGAGCGCACTTTGTGCAGTTGAGAACGCCAAAGAAATTAACATCAAATTGTTTGTGGCAATCGTCAATCGGCAAGAACTCTGATGCACCAAATAAACCAAATCCCGCATTGTTAATCAAAATATCAATATGAGGGTGTTTTTCTGAAATGCGCTTGAATGTTTCAAGCACTTGTTCAAAATTTGACACATCGCAAGAATACTCATCATTTTCAGGATTGTTTAGACTTCTAGCAATTTTAACAACCTCAAAATCGCCTTGTTCAAAAAGCGAACAAAGTTCTTTTCCAATTCCGCTGCTCGCACCAGTTATAACCACAGTTCTCATATATACCTCACTTTCTAGTAAATTCTAAACAAAAATAATTAGAATAACAACCAATAAACAAAAAAATATAAAATTAATCTCAAAACTTGCCATTGACACATATATGATTTCAAGTTATACTTTATTTATAAACAAAATGTCGCAATAAAATATTTATGCATAAATTCGCATAAATATGCAGGAGGAAAAATGGCAAAACCAAAAATTGCAATATGTTATGATTTCGACCAAACACTTTCAACAAAGAATATGCAGGAATTTGATTTTATGAAGATGGCTGGCATGAGTGCAGACGAATTTTGGGAAATGTGTGCAAAATTTACAAAAAAACATGGTTGTGACAACATTTTAACCATGATGAAGAAAATGATTGATGTTTTGAATCAAAACGGTGTTGTTGACCAAAAAGCAAAACTTGAAGAGTTTGGAAAGACTGTGGAGTTCTTTGATGGAGTTGAAACTTGGTTCGAACGAATAAATAATTATGCAGAAAAACTTGGTGTTGAAGTCAAACACTACATAATTTCTTCAGGCATAAAAGAGATTATTGAAGGCACGAGCATAGCAAAATATTTTGACCAAATTTACGCTTGCTATTATGCGTATGATGACGAGGGACGTGCAATTTGGCCAGCCATTGCAATCAACTACACAAACAAAACACAATTCTTATACCGCATAAACAAGGGGATATATGATGTTAATGACCACAGTGTCAACAACATTATGGACCATGACATCAGACCAGTGCCTTTTGAGAATTTTGTTTATATTGGAGACAGTTCAACAGACATTCCATCAATGCGAACAATCATGAAAGCGGGCGGGAACACAATTTGCGTTTATGACAAGAACAAACCAATGCAAGAATACATCAAAAATTTGCTTGTTAATGACAAAGTTAATTTTGTTGCAGAGGCGGATTATTCAAAGAACTCTGACCTCGAAAAAATTGTTAAAGGCATCATCAAAAGCGTTAAAGACAAAACAAATTTGAAATTTTTGACAAAATATCAAAAGTCCAAGATTGACAAAAAATAAAAATAATTCTAAAATATTTTTAGATATGGAGGCGTTATGGAAGAAGAAAAATATATCCAAGGAAATTTGAGAAATTTGATTAGAATGACTTGTCTTGACCTTGACGGCGAAACATCACGAGAAGACATTGAGCAAGTTTTGCCAATCGACCAAAATCTTGTCAAAGTTTGGCTTGACGGTGAAAAGATGTTTTTTGAAATTGAAGGCAATTTGTCATTCTTCATTCTTGAACACGATGGAAAGTTCAAAAATCTTGATATTTTGAAAAGAGTTATGCTCAAATTCAATATATTTCTCAAAGGAAACGGCGACATCGAGAAAAAGATTTTCCAAAATGACATTCTTATGCTTTTGACCAAATAAAAAAGAAAAGAGGTTTGAACCTCTTTTTTTGTTGCGTTTTTGTGATTATTTTATGCGAAGCAAGACATCAGACAAATATTGTCCTCGGCGCAGAGCGATTTTGTTTACGTGCATAAGATTTTCAATGTTGTTGAGAAACAAATCCCAACGATTCATAAAACGTTTGATATATTCGTCACTATTGCCTCTTTTTCTGAATCTTTCAATATATTCATCTTTGCAATGACGATAAGGGTATACAATATAAAATTTTTCGTTGCGACGAATAAGTTCGTTTATCACAACATCATGGGTGCTGGTGAAAACGTAATCATATTTTTTTGCAAGTGCCGCAGCACATTCAACATAATTTTTCTCCCAACCTGGGTCTTTGACAAAGGCATGTGAAGAAAGGTCATAAAGACTGATTTTTTGATATGAAGGAACAGCATCTCGAATTGAAGTTTTTCCGATGCCGGCAAATCCACAAATAATGATGCCTTGTTTTTCTCTGAGCATATTGCACCTCGCTAATAATTATATGATAAATTATTATACAAAATATTACAAGTTATTTTCTGAAATTCGTTTTGATTGGCGAGCGAAGTTGAATATAATGACTTTATGGAAATAAATCAAATCGTTGCAAATCAAAGAGCTTTTTTTTATACACACAAAACACAAAGTCTTGCATTCCGAAAAGAGGCGATCATAAGGCTTGAAAAAGCGATAAAACAAAATCAAGACGCCATTTTTGAAGCATTCAAAAAGGACTTTAACAAATGTGAGTTTGATGTTCTTTCGACAGAACTTTTTTGTGTGCAGAATGAAATCAAATATTTCAAAAGACACCTAAAGTCACTCATGCGTCCAAAAAATGCAAGAGCGGGACTGGTGAACTTTTTTTCTCGTGGAAAAATTGTTTCAAACCCAAGAGGTGTTGTCCTTGTTGTGTCTCCTTGGAACTATCCTTTGCAACTCACGCTCGTGCCTTTGGTTGGTGCGATTGCTGCGGGCAACACAGTCGTTGTCAAACCAAGTTCGTATTCGCCAAATGTTAGTGCGGTCATCAAAAAAATCCTATCAGTTTTTGATGATGAATTTGTTGCAGTTGTTGAGGGCGGAAGAGAGCAAAACGCACAACTTTTTGATTGCAAGTTCGACTTTATATTTTTTACAGGCAGTCAAAATGTTGCAAAAGTTCTCATGCAAAAAGCAAGTGCAAATCTCACGCCGGTCATGTTGGAACTTGGAGGAAAATCCCCTTGCATTGTTGACCGCGATGCTGACATAAAACTTGCCGCAAAGCGTATTGTGTGGGGCAAATTTCTCAATGCGGGGCAAACTTGTGTTGCGCCAGATTATATTTGGGTGCAAGAAGAAATCAAGCAAAAGTTTGTTTATGAAGTGAAATTGCAAATCAAAGAACAGCTTTATCCAGATGGTTGGTTGAGCAAAGAATTTCCGCAAATTATCAATCAAAAGCATGTTGAACGATTGAAACAACTTATTGACCAAGAAAAACTCGTGTTTGGTGGAGCGGTTAAAGATAGGCTTGTTGAACCAACAGTTTTGGACGGCGTCACATTTGATGATGCAGTCATGCAAGAAGAAATTTTTGGACCAATAATGCCAATTCTCACTTTCAAAGATTTTTCAGAGATCGAACAAAAACTTTCAACTCTTCCAAAACCGCTTGCACTCTATTATTTTGGACACAACAAACAAAACATAAAAACTGTTGAAACAAGATTGCAGTTTGGTGGTGGTGCAATAAATGAAGTGATTATGCATCTCGTTGCACCAGGTTTGCCGTTTGGCGGGGTGAGTGAGAGCGGAATGGGTGCGTATCACGAAAAAAAATCTTTTGAAATTTTTAGTCATCAAAAAAGTGTGTTAAAAAAGGGAAAAATTGAACTCGGACTCAAATATCCACCACACACAAAAAAGAAAATGAAAATTATGCGCTTTTTGGCAAAATAATGCGGAGTGATATTCTTTTTTGGAGTCAAAAAAGAACCAAAAAAACTTTGGGGTGGTCGCGAGTGTCCCCTAAAGCGGTTTTATTTTATCACAATAAAGTTTTTCATTTTTTGATTTGGACATATGCGGTGTTCGCCAGTGGAAAGTTTGCCTTTATAGAACACTTTTGCGCTCTGTGGGGTTTTGTTGCTTGATGTTGTGAATGTGATTTCATAATAACTATATCCCAAAATGTTGAGAAGTGGATTGATGTTGAAAAGATTGTTTCGAATATAAACCAATCCGATGAAAATGAGAATTGCAACAAACACACAAAACATGCTGACAAACTCAATTTGATAGGTGAGTGAAAAAAGGACAAAAAGAGAAAAGTAGTTAAAAAATTGTTCATCGGTGCAGTTTGTGGCACTTTCAATTTGAACAATTTGAGCATGGCATTCAATCTTTTTCATTGCACGAACAAGCCCCAAGATTCCAAGTCCCGTAAGCAAAACCAAAAGTCCAAGTGTCATTGAATTGAGAACATTAAAGGACAAATTGCCAAACGCGAGGTCGATAACAAGTTTTAGCGCAAGCAAAACATACATTGGCACAAACGCCGAAAGATATAACAAAAATTTATCCATATTGATAGTTTGTCAAAAATATGTGTTTTTATGAAGAAAAAACTCGTTATAAAAAAACAACCTTGCGGTTGTTTGTGTTTTGGTGCCGAAGGGGGGACTCGCAGTCGGGGGAAACCGACTCCACAGACGGGCAAGCGAAGACGGGTGCCAGCCCCATGCTCATGGGGGTTTGCAAGTGGAACTTGCCTGCATAAAGCAGAGAGTCCCACAGAGGTAATAAAAAAACAGCGAATGCTGTTTTGTGGTGCCGAAGGGGGGACTCGAACCCCCATGAGGTTGCCCTCGGCGGATTTTGAGTCCGCTCCGTCTACCATTCCAGCACTTCGGCTCATTCAAGTTTTATCCTTGACGAACGAGTTTAGAATAGCATAGATTTGGCAGAATTGCAAGAAAAATATGAAAATTTTTGGCACTATTTTTCGAGCTTGATTGTAAACTTTGGGAAATCTCGACAAGGGCGATGTGTTCGAACAAAATCGGGTGCATTTTTCAAGTTGAAGTCATTTGGTGCGAATTTGTTTAGGTCACTCCATTCAATCGGCATTGACACTGGGGCACCAGCTCTTGCACGAAGCGAGAAAGGCGCAACGCAAGTTGCGCCTTTTGTGTTGCGTCCATAGTCAACATAAATTTTTCCTGTGCGGTTTTGTTTTCGGACGTTTGAAGTGAAAAGGTCGGGATGTTTTTGTTCAAGAAGAAGTGCGATTTGTTTTGAAAAGTGTGAAAATTTCTGCCAAGAAAAATGTTTTTCAAACGGAACAACAACATGGTAGCCTTTTCCACCACTTGTTTTGAGATAGGATTTGAGTCCGAGTTCATCAAGCGTGTTTTTTAGAATCAACGTTCCTTGACGCAAAACATCAAGTCCCAAATTTTTGTCAGGGTCGAGATCAAACACCATGAGATTTGGGTGATTGATGTCAAAGATTGTGCTTCCCCAAACATGAAACTCGATTGTGCCAAGTTGAATTTGTTTGATTAGTCCCTTTTTGTTCGCAATTGAAAAATATTCATCTTCACCAACTTTTTTTGTCACAATGTCTTTGCCTTCGGCGGTGGGGTGTTTTTTGAAGAAAAAACCCGCGTTTATGTTTTCGTGGCAACGAATCACACTGACAAGACGTTGAGATATGTGTGGCAAAATATATGGTGCAATGTTTGCGTAATATTTTGCGACATCAAGTTTTGTGATTTTTTCTTTTGGAAAAATAATCCTTGTTGGGCTTGATATTTCAACCCCTGAAATGTTGTTTTCAGTCATTTTGTTTCTCCCAAACACAATCTTTTGGTTCTTTGTCAATCCTGAGTCCCAAAAAACTTGGTTGGCGCAATGAGCCAGTTGGTGTGACCTCAGCATATTCAATTTGTGCCACCAGTTTTGGTTTTATCCAAACAATATTTTTGCTTGTGTCAATGTCGCGTTCATTTTCAAACGGACATTTTTTTGTTGCAATTTGAGAAAACTTTTTATTAAGTTCTTTACGTTGTGAAGCATCAAACCCAGTTCCAACTTTTCCAACAAATTTGAGTTTTTTGTCGTCATAGATTCCAACCAATATTGAACTCAAATCTTTGTTTTCATCTGTTGTCACAAATCCGCCGACAACAAACTCGGAACTTTGCCTGCATTTGATTTTTTGCCAGTCGAGATTTCGAGTTCCAAGATATGGTGAATTTATGTCCTTTGCGACAATGCCTTCAAGTCCCAACTTTTTTGCGGCGTTATATGTTTTTTGACCTTCTTTTTTCGTAAAATCGCTAAAAATTAGATTATTTTTTGAATTTTTTATGAGTTTTTTCAAAATTTCTTTTCTTTTTGAAAGTTTTTCATCTCTCAAATCTTGTCCGTCAAGTGCCAAAATGTCGAACACAACATAAGAAAAAGAGTTGCCTTTTTTCTTTATTTCGCTTTGAAGCTCGGAAAAATTTGAACGACCATTTTTGTCAAATACAACCATTTCTCCATCAAGGACAAAACTGTGGTCTTGCGAAAGTTCATTAAGAGAGGGGATAATGGACGCAAACTTTTTTGAAAAGTCGATGCCGTTTCGTGAGATTAGTTTTGTTTTTCCATATTCGCAAAAAGCGATTGTTCGATATCCGTCATACTTGATTTCATAAATCCACTCTTTTCCCTCTGGAACATTTTTAACCAAGGTTGCAAGTTGAACATCAACTTTTTTAAACGGATTGTTTGTTTTTTTGTTTTGTTTGCACTTCACGACAATCCAATTTTTTTCGTCCATTTTTGCAAAATTCCATGTTCCATTGAGTTTGTTCCCAGAAAGCGTCACTTTGAAATTGCCCGCTTTTAGACCTTTGGACAAATTTATGTTGGTTGTGTATGTTCCCTTGTCCCAAATCTCAACAGTTCCAGCGCCATAATTCCCTTTTGGAATTGTTCCATGAAAATCAATGTAGCTCGTGGGGTGGTCTTCAACATGAATGGCAAGACGTTTGTCACTAGGTTTTTGAGATAGTCCTTTTGGAACCGCAAAACTCACAAGAACACCTTTGTGTTCAAGACGAAAATCGTAGTGCTTTGCTCTTGCCTCGTGGTATTGAACAACAAAACGCAAACTTGATTTTGTGCTATCAACTTTGCCTTTTGGTTCGTTTGTTTTTGAAAAATCACGTTTTTTGTTATATAACCCAAGTGTCATCAGTTCGCCGCCTTTTTGCTCTTTGAGGGAGTTTTTGTTGTTTTGTTTTCTTTCAAACTCTTTTTGAGTGCTTCCATGATATTAATAACTTTTGCAGGAGCGGGTTCATCGCGAGAAGTGATGATTTTGTTGCCCGAAATTTTTGATTTTATTGCTCGCCTAACTTTTTCGGAATATTCGTCTTTGTAGTTTTCGGGCTCAAATTTTCCACTCATCTGATCAATCAATGTTTTTGCAAGCTCCAACTCTTGTTTTGTGACTGTTGCTTTCTTATATGCAGGTGCGGCTTGAACTTCGTCATAAAAAAATAATGTGTTGACAATCATGTTGCCGTGATCAGCACGAATGAGAATGACTGTTTCTTTTGTTCCAAGCACTGTTTTTGCAATTCCCGCTTTCTTTTGCTTTTCCATTGCCGAAAGCAGCACCAAAAACGCTTTGTCAGCACCTGCTGGACTGACATAATAGGATTTATCAAAATAAATCGGGTCAACCTCATTCAAATTCACAAATCTTTCAATTGTGATATTCTTGTCTTTTGGCGATTTGATTTTTTCAAAATCTTTGTCGTCAAAAATTACATATTTGTCTTTTTCATATTGATAACCTTTGACAATATTTTCATTTTTCACTTCTTTTTCGTTGCAATCAACGCAAGTTTTTTTGTATTTAATGCGACTCATGGTCTTTTTGTCAATCATGTTGAAACCAATGTCGTTTTCTTTTATGCAGGTGCTGAGTGTTATTGGAATATAAACAAGACCAAAACTTATTGCGCCTTTATATGAATAAGCCATATATCCTCCAGTTTTAGTTTGAGCACAAGCCAAATTTTCATTCATTCCTCCGACAAAATTCGACTCACGGTTGACAGAAGTGGAGAGATGAGAGTATAATAACCAAAACTGCAGGAGGCAAAATGAACTACAACGACAAAAAAAGACTCCACATGGCACTTTATGACGGCGAGAAAAATGAAACAGTTACTGTTTCTCCATCGGGCTATATGGTAAAATTAAATGACAAACAAAAACTCTTTTCCCTTGCGGACGGAACACAAATTGTCCGACACTATGAAGATGGAATAGGCTTTAATAACACTCATCACTGGATAACAGGGAATTGCTACGATTTTGATTTGTCCGCATTTACTTTTAAAGATACTGCTGAAGCAATTGATATTTGCACAACCTATTCTTTCATCAATTATCTCATGGATAATGTCAAAAAAGATGCTCCGGAATTTCCTCAAATTTTGATGCTTCGACAAAAATACTTTGACTTTCTTGAAACAAGAGTTGATGTGAATCGTCCAACAAGAGACAATATTGACGAAAAACTCAAGAGATTTGATTTCAAAGACTATATGAGCGACCAAGATTATGCCGCATATTTGCAATATCATATTGAAGCAAAGCAACAAATAAAAGATTATCAAAATTCTCCCGAATATGCTGTTGCTAGTTTCATGAATGAACAAAAAGAAGCAAAGAAGGCAATGAGGCGTGAAAGAATGCTCAACCTGAAACAAAAGTTTCTTGGAAGATTTTCATCTGCTTCTCGCTCAAAGAGAAGAATTGCTGAACAAGCACAAGCAATCACAAGTGCTTTGACTGGTGGTGCTGGTCAAGAAGATGATCAAGATTTGTAAATCGCAAAACAAAATCCCAAAAACTTGGGATTTTTTGTTGGCAATTTGTCGCAAAACACATAAACTATGATTTTGAGGTTGATATGAATGAACTTTTAAGCCCTGCGGGGGACATGGAAAAACTAAAAACGGCTATATATTTTGGTGCAGATGCAGTCTATGTTGCTGGAAAAAATTTCGGGCTCCGAGCATTTGCGGGGAATTTTGAACTTGATGAACTCAAAGAGGCAACTTTGTTCTGTCACGAAAAAGGAAAAAAGATTTATGTCACAGTAAACATAATTGCACATAATTCGGATTTTGAAGGGCTCAAAGAATATTTGGAATATTTGCAAGAAATTGAAGTTGATGGAGTGATTGTTGCAGACCTGGGGGTCGCAAGTTTTGTCAAGAAATATGCGCCAAATCTTGAACTTCATATTTCAACACAGGCAAATGTGATTAACAAATATTCAGCACTTCTCATGGCAGAACTTGGCGCAAAACGCATTGTCCTTGCACGTGAACTTTCGCTTGAAGAAATCAAAGAAATTCGTGCGGCACTTCCAAAAGAAGTCGAAATTGAATGTTTTGTGCATGGAGCAATGTGTATTTCATATTCGGGAAGGTGTCTTCTTTCAAACTATCTCAATGGTCGAGATTCCAACAAGGGAGCATGTGTTCAAGCATGCAGGTGGGAATATTCCATCACCGAGAAATCTCGCAAAGGTCAACAATACGAAATTCAAGAAGACGACAAGGGGACATACATTCTCAACTCAAAAGACCTTTGCATGATAAATCACATTCAAGAACTTATTGAAGCGGGCGTCGATTCGCTCAAAATTGAAGGCAGAATGAAGTCGCCATATTATGTGGCAACAGTCACCAATGCGTATAGGCGAAAAATTGACGAAATTTACGGCAAAGTGGAGCCGAAAACAAATTATATTGAAGAAGCGGAAAAGACAAGTCACAGGCTTTTTACAACCGGATTTTTCTATCCGGGAGAAAACAAAGAAAATTTGTTGACATCAACCCCAGTTCAAACGCATGAATTTGTTGCTGTTGTGTTGGAAGACGCGAATGGCGGGAATGTTTTGGTTGAAATGAGAAATCAATTCAAAGTTGGGGACGAACTTGAAGTCCTATCGCCAAGCGACACGTTTAACAAAAAATTTGTTGTCACAAAAATTTGGGACGAAGAAAAACTTGAAGTTGATTGTGCAAAACGTATTCAACAAAAACTTTTGATTGCAACTGATTTGCCACTCAAAGCAGGAGATATTTTGAGAAGAAAGAATAGTTAAGGATCATTTTTTTGATCCTTTTTTGTTTGTAAAAATATACTTTTTTGTTTATAATCAAATCATGGAAGAAAAATTGATTGTTGTTGACGGAAATAGTTTGCTCAATCGTGCGTTCTATGCTTTGCCACTTCTCACAAACAGAAATGGCGAATTTTCAAACGCGGTCTATGGTTTTGCAAATATGTTAATCAAGGTCATAACAGAAACAAAACCAACAAAGATTTGTGTTGCGTTTGACTGGGGCAAAAAGAATTTCAGGCATACGCTTTACGCTGACTACAAAGGAACAAGAAAGAAAACTCCTGACGAACTCGTTGAGCAATTTGGTCTTGCAAAAAGAATGCTCTCATACATGGGAATAACATATCTTGAAAAGTCTGGCATTGAGGCGGACGACATCATTGGCCGCGTTGCAAAATCAACAGATATTCCAACAATAATTTTGTCGGGCGACAAAGATGTTTTGCAGTTGATAGACTCGTCAACAGAAGTTTGGTTGACAAGGAAAGGGATAAGTGAAGTTGACAAGATTGACACCGAGAACCTAAAACTCAAATTTGGTTGGACGCCTAAACAAGTGATTGATTTTAAGGCACTTTGTGGGGAAACTTCTGACAACATTCCTGGAGTTGCAGGAATTGGAGAAAAGAGTGCAAATTCGCTTTTGCAAAGGTTTGAAACTCTTGACGGAGTTTATGAACATTTGGACGAAATTGAGGTCAAAGTAAAAAATAAGTTAATCGCGGGCAGAGATAGTGCCTATCTTTCACAAAAACTTGCAACCATTGACACGAATTGTGACATTGATTTTGATGTTGACAAAATGGGGTTTAGATATCCATTTGGACAAGATGTGTTTGGTTTCTTTGAGGAATATGATTTTCGGTCATTTCTCAAAAGAAAAGAGTTGTTTGCTGAGGTTTTTGAACCAAAACCTTATGAAAATCAAATTGATGTTGAGACGAAAAAACTCACTGATTTATCCATGTTGGACAGAGTTCGCAAAATCGCACAAGAAGAAAAAAGATTCGCGTTTTCTGCTTCAGACAAAGTGGAGTTTGCTTTTACGCCGAATGTCAGATATGAGATTGAGCAAGAATTCAATTTATTCTCTGACGGGGGAATGTTTGATGAGTGGATGAAGTCGCTCAAAGACATTTTTGAAAGTGACAAAATTCAAAAAGTTTTTTACGATACAAAAAAAGTTATGCACTTTCTGGAAAGATATGGAATTGAAATTAAGAAGCCATATTACGATTTGAGTGTTGCAAAATACTTGGAAGCACAAGGTTTGAAATTATATAATGCGGCTCTTTTTCCAGAACAATATTTTGCTGAACAAAAAAGACTTGAAGAGAGTTTGAAAAACCTTGACTTGCAAAAACTTTATGACGATATTGAAATGCCGCTGATTGAAGTTTTGTTCGGCATGGAAAAAGAAGGATTTAAGATTGACCTAAATCAACTTGCAGATTTGTCTGTGCAATACAAAAAAGAACTTGAAACATTGGAGCAACAAGTAAAAGATATTGTTGGACACGATTTCAATCTAAACTCTCCAAAACAACTCGCTGTCGTTTTGTTTGATGAACTAGGCTTGTTTGTTAAGAACAACAAGAAAAAATCAACAAGTGTTGACGTGTTGAATGAACTTGTTGGACAACACGAAATCATTGAATTGATTTTGCGTTATCGCAAGATTCAAAAACTTTTCAGCACCTATGTCGAAGCATGGAAAAATCAATATGCGGGTTCAAATGGTGTTATTCACACAGTGTTTAACCAAACCTTGACTTCAACTGGACGCCTTTCGTCAAGCGAACCAAATTTGCAAAACATTCCAATTCGAGACGAAGAAGGCAAAAACCTTCGAAAATTGTTTGTTTCAAAGTTTGACGGCGGTTTGATTATGTCGGCTGACTATAATCAAATTGAACTTCGTCTGCTGGCTTCACTCAGTGGCGATGAGAAACTCATTGGTGCGTTCAAAAACAATCAAGACATTCACCGAACGACTGCGAGCATAATTTTTGATATTCCTTTTGACGAAGTGACGGCGGCACAAAGAAGAGATGCAAAGGCAGTCAACTTTGGTGTTGTTTATGGAATATCGGATTACGGGCTTTCTCAAAACACAGGACTCAGTCGAAAACAAGCAAAAGAATATATTGAGAAGTATTTTGAAATCTATCCAAAAGTAAAACAATATATGGATTCAAATGTCGCAATGGCAAAATCTGAAGGCAAAGTGAAAACAATTTTTGGAAGAGTTCGCCGAATTGAAGAAATCAATAGTTCAAACTTTGCTCAACGTTTGTTTGGTGAGCGAATTGCAATGAATATGCCGCTTCAAGGCAGCGCATCAGACATAATCAAAATTGCGATGATTAATGTTGCAAACGCAATCAAAAACATGAATCTCAAAAGCAAATTAATTTTGCAAATTCACGACGAACTTATTGTTGATGTGTTCCCAGGCGAAGAAGATGTGATTGAAAAAATTCTCCACAATGAAATGGAAAATGTTGTGTCACTTTCTGTTCCACTTCCAGTTGAAGTGTCAATGGGAAAATCATGGTTTGATTGCAAATAACAAAAAAATGATTGTAATGCAAAACATTTCGTGATAAAATGATTTCAAACTTATATGAGAGGCAAAAGATGATAAAAGAAAATATTTATAGAAACAAAACTTGCGCAGAACTCAGAATTGAGAACGCAGGAGAAGTGGTTAGACTTGCTGGTTGGGTTGACACAATAAGAAAACTTGGCGGAATAACATTTTTGACACTTCGCGACCACTATGGCATCACACAAGTGCTTGTTCGCGATGACAAAATGCTTGAAGGCATAAACAAGGAGACTGTTATTTCTGTTCTTGGAACTGTGATTGAACGTGAAAGCAAAAATCCAAAAATGGAAACAGGAGATATTGAAATTGATTGCAAAGAAATCCGGGTTTTGGGCAAATGCAATCCTGTTCTTCCTTTTGAAATTGACGATGCTCCAAACACAAAAGAAGAGCTTCGTCTCAAATATCGTTATTTGGACCTCAGAAACAGAGCACTTCACGACAGAATAGTCAAGCGTGCTGAAATTTTGAGATTTGTTCGAAACAAAATGTCGGATATGGGATTTGTTGAGGTTCAAACACCAATTCTCACATCTTCTTCGCCAGAGGGGGCAAGAGATTATATTGTTCCAACAATTTTGGCACCAGGCGAGTTCTATGCTTTGCCACAAGCACCACAACAATTCAAGCAACTGCTTATGGTGAGTGGATTTGATAAATATTTCCAAATTGCACCATGTTTTCGAAATGAAGCGGCAAGAGCAGACAGAACACCAGGAGAATTTTACCAAATTGACTTTGAAATGAGTTTTGCAACACAAGAAGACGTTTTTGCAGTTGTTGAAGACGTTGCATATTCAATTTATCGCGAATTTACAGATTTTGACATAGACAAAGCACCATTTGTTCGCATCAAATATAAAGATGCAATGGAAACCTATTGTTCCGACAAACCAGACCTAAGAAATCCTTTGACTGTTTGCGACCTAACGGAATTTTTCAAAGATGTTGAGTTCACACCTTTCAACGGCAAAATGATTAAAGGTGTCAAAGCAGATTGTTCTTCAAAATCGAGAAAATTTTATGACGAAATCACGACAGAAATTGTAAAAAATGAAGGCAAGGGTTCAGTTTGGATAAAACTGGGAGATGAAGGTCTTGTTGGTTCATTGGCAAAAGTTTTGAGCCCTGAAAAACAACAAGAACTCATTGAGAAAGTTGGACTCAAACATGGAGAAAGCCTTGTTATGGTTGCAGACGAAAACGGAAAAGTTCAAAAACTTGCAAATGTTCTTCGCACATTCCTTGGCGAAAACCTTGGACTTGTTGACAAAAACAAAGTTATTTTCTGCTGGATTGTTGACTTCCCATTCTATGAAAAAAATGAAGAAACGGGTGCGGTTGATTTCTCACACAATCCTTTCTCACTTCCACAAGGCGGACTTGATGCACTTCTTCACAAAAATCCATTTGACATTGTCGCATATCAATATGACCTTGTTTGCAACGGATATGTCTGCAATGGCGTGGAGCTTTCCTCTGGTGCAGTGAGAAACCACGATCCAGAGCTCATGGTCAAAGCATTTGAAATCGCGGGTTATGACCGCTCTGTTGTTGAAAACAAATTTCCAGCATTGTTTAATGCTTTTAGTTATGGGGCTCCACCACACGCCGGAGGCGCACTTGGGTTTGACAGAATGCTCATGCCAATCATGAAACAAGAATTTATACGTGATGTTATTGCTTTCCCAATGAATAAAAACGGAAGAGACCTTCTCATGAATGCACCGTCAGAAATTGATGAAAAAACACTTCGTGAACTTGGTATCAAAGTTATAAAATAATAACACAAACATAAAAAAAACACTCGTGTTGGGTGTTTTTTTATTTTTGTATTTCGACAAATTTTGATTTTTGTTCAACTTGACCAAAAAACGACTTTTTGCATCTTTGATATTGACACCAATGTGTATTTATGATAATATACTGATATATATAATAATATTAGGCAGGTGAACATGACAGATTTAAGATCACTTTTTGCGGGTGCGGTCGTCTCAACATACAAAAATGGGATTGTGACTGATGACACAAAGGAGGTCATGCGCACCGAACACAATCAATTTGTTGGAGATTCAGGGGCATACGATCCCGAAACTCTCAAAAACATGTCAATGTTTTGGGAAGAAGACAAACTCTTGATTGTGCCTTTGTTTGACTCTCATGTTGGGGGAGAAGGATTTGAAGCAGATCGTTTTAAAATGGTTCTTGATTTCATTTATAATTGCAAAATTGCACGAACTTTTTTTGGCGGAGATATGTTCGACAATGCAAATCTTGCTGGAAAAACAAATCCGCTTTTGTCAAGGCTTAATCCAAGCAAACAATTTGATTACCTTTTAAACTTGAAAGAATTCAACAACTGTCTTGATATGAACAAAATTTTGTTTGCCATATATGGCAATCATGATGGAATGACAAACGATAGAACAAAAGATGCAAACATTTCAATGGTGAAAGATTTCTGCAGATTGACCAATATTCCTTGTGCGCCTTATAATGTTTTGCTCAAAGTGTTTTCTGATTTTGGCAAAGACCAAGTGCAAGCAAACATTTTTGCCACTCACGGCTCAAGCAAAACCATGGATCCAGCAGTTGCTTGTGAAGCAGAACGTGGGAAAATGCGCAATGCAATGATTGCGGCTGGACTTGACCCAAGCATGGTTGATTTGGCATATTTTGGACACCTTCATATTGATGGATATGTTCCAACAACAATCAGCACGTCAGTTTATGATGAAAATGGAAAAAACATTGCTGACAAAACAAAAACGTTATACACAATTTGCGAGCCTCCAATGCAGGGCATGAACGATTTTTCAGCAAGAGCCAATATGAAATCGGCTGGGACAAACGCATATGCAACAGAACTTTGTTGGGTTGCAAATCCAAGGTATAAAACAAACAAAGACACTGAATTTCCATACATTTTGCATGTTTCCCGTTTCCCAATCCTTGAAAAAAACAAGAATGTTTATACGGTTTTTGCAAAGCATTATCTTGAAAATTCTTTATATCGTGAACCTCATGAAATCAGAGAAGAACTTGAAGACAAGTATTTGAACAATAATCAATCAGTCGTGAAAGATTATCCAACTTTGGTTGAAGGCATATAGGAGGGAGATATGACAAACATTCAAGCAACAAATTTTTACAATCCAAAAAAGAGTGAAACGCTTCTTGAATATTGGTGCAAAGAAAATTTGCTTCCAGCAGATTACAAAAGATGGCAAAAGCAACTTGTTAACTATGCAACAATGGAAGAAGTTGAGAAATTTGTTTTTGCGAACAAATCAGATTATGTTGAACAGCTTCTTGATAAAAAAACAAAACAAATAAGCGGTGAGGAAATTGTCCTTGACAAAGAATATAAATATTTGAAACTTGTTTTCTTTTCGTCAGCACACTACTATGATATGGGAAATCCACAAATGCTTGACAACAGAAAAGTGTTTCAAGAAAAGTTGAAAACTGACAACAAGGATATTAAAACTGTTGCAATTTTTGCTGGTGACCTGTTGGGAACAGAGTGGAAAATGAAAAATTTTCGAGATGCAAAATTCGTTGAAAACGAAGATGGATCGGCAAGAGTTGACGATGGGAAAGGGAACATTGTTCTCTATTATGGACTTAACAAAAGAATGGCTAGACTTGAAAGAGATGTTAAGTTTGCTCTTTCAACGGGTGCGGAAGTCTATTTGATGAGAGGTGCAGAGGAACACGACATCTATCGTAGCATTGGACGCAACATTTTGAAAGAGGTGTATGAAAGAGTTCAATGCAAACTTGAAAAAGATGGAGACGACAAAAACAAGCTTCACTATATTAATGAGGGTGCGAGTCTCAAAGTTAATTTTGCACGTGAGAAGAACGATGGCACCATGGTTTATGGAACAATTGGACTTCAGACAAACAACACGGATAAGGCGTATACAATTCAAGGCAGCATAAAGGCATCAGAGAAAAGCAATGGAATGTTAAATTCTGATGTGAGATTTGTCACAAACGCGAATGCAGTCGGCAATTTTGGTTCGGACACATTTTATGTTTCGCCTCAAGCCAAATATCTCAGAACTCCTCATGGGAAAAAACCAACTGAAGCGCCTCGTGACAACGATGTTTTTATGCTTTCAATGGAAGAGCCTCATAACATTCAAGTCAGAGTGGGTGATTTTGTGCCAGACATTGAATCAGTGTTGAAAATTGAAGCGTATAACGCGTGGTATGCAAACAAAATTTTGGGCGATATTTTGAAAAAGAAAATCGACCAAAAATTAACAAACAGCAATATATTGGGGAGGACATGATGGAAAGAAAAAGAACGTTTTTCAATCAAACATTCACTTGTCCAACATGTGGAAAAATCTATAAGGAGCCAGTGAATTTTTGTTCTGATTGCGGAAAGTGTATGTCACCCGCGGGAGAGAACTTGGAGGAGCTCCAAAAAAAGAATGCTAAACTTGAAATTTTGATTTCACTTGTTGACAGAATCCAAGATAAACAAACGCTTGAAACAATCAAAAAAATGATTGCAAAGTTAAAAGCATAAATCAATCAACAAAAATTAGAGTTGCACGCGCAACTCTTTTTTTGATTCAAACAAAATCAAACTCGGTTTGTCATAAAAATAATCAAAAATAATTAAAAAATAAATTAAATAATTATTTTGAAAATTAAAAAAATATTATTTTATTAAAAATATAATTAATTTGTATCCCTTTTGTCAAAAGGGTTTGACGCAACTTATTATTTTTTATAAACAAATTAAATTATTTGCTAATTGTTTGCAGCCAAAGTTTGTGTTTTTGTGAAACGTTGGGAGGCGCAAACTATTGTTTCATCAAAAAATATTTCAAACGTTGAGTGCAGTTCACTGCTTTACTTTTGTGTTTTTATAGTATACAATATAGTTTTAGAGGAAAGTTAATACAAATATGAAAAAGAAAAATCAAGCACCAGTGGAAAGATTTGAAGTTGATATGTCGCGAGGATTGAGTGAGAGTCAAGTATCACTTCGTCAAAGTCAAAAACTCACAAATCTCACAAAAAAATCTTCGGGCAAGTCCTACACACGAATCATTTGCGAAAATGTCTTCACATTCTTCAACTTTCTTTGGCTTGCAATTTTTGTTGCACTGGTTGCGGTTGGCTCATACAACAACCTGCTCTTTGCAATCATTATTGTTGCCAACACTCTCATTGCCATAATCCAAGAATGCAAAGCAAAAAAGACTGTTGCAAAGCTTCAACTTGTTGTTGCCCCAAAAATCACAGCGGTGAGAGGCGGAGAAGAAATTGAAATATCTTCAAACGACATTGTTCTTGACGATATCATAGTTTTGGAAAACGGAAATCAAATTCCTGCTGACTGTGAGATTTTGGACGGAGTTGTTGATGTCAACGAATCACTCCTCACAGGCGAAAGCGTTTCGGTCAAGAAAAAACTTGGCGACAAGTTGCTTGCAGGAAGTTTTTTAACAAGCGGAAAATGTGTTTGCCGCGTGATGGCAGTTGGCGAGGGAAATTATATATCAAGCGTTGCAAAGGCCGCAAAAGGTGTTGCAAAACCAAAATCAAACCTTTTTAAGGACTTGAACAAACTTATCAAAATCATTGGTTATTTCATTATTCCTGTTGGAATTCTGATGTTTCTTAACAACTTCTATGGTCAAGACACAAACATTGCAACCGCTGTTGAAAAAACTTGCGGTTCACTTGTCGGGATGATCCCAGCGGGAATGTTTTTGCTTGTCACAGTCGCCCTTGCTGTTGGCGTCATCAAGCTTTCCAAAAAGAAAACACTTGTTCAAGACCTCTATTCAATCGAAATGCTTGCCCGCACAAATGTGCTTTGTCTTGACAAAACTGGAACAATCACGGACGGAACGATGCAAGTTCGCGAAGTCGTAAAACTTGAAGAAAGCGACTTAAATGTTGACGAGATAATCAAATCAATCAACTGCGCTCAACCAACAGAGAACGCAACATCTCTTGCCCTCAAAAAATATTACGGAACAGAAAACGCCAAAACACCTTTGTTTAATCTCGCCTTTTCGTCAGAGAGAAAACAAACAATCACTTGTTTTTCTGGGCTTGGCACATTTGCTCTCGGTGCCTATGAATACATAAACACAAAAAAAGACGAAAAACTGGCAAAACAAATCGCAAAATATTCTGCTGATGGTTATCGTGTGCTTGTGCTTGCAAAAAACAGCGAAGAAATCACCGAAGAAAAAAACTTGGAGTTCTCCCCTGTTGCACTTGTCGTTATCGAAGACCACATTCGCTCTGATGCCCCAGAAACAATAAAATGGTTCAAAGACAATGGCGTTGAAATCAAGATTATTTCTGGCGACAACCCACAAACTGTTGCAAGCATTGCCAAAAAGGTTGGCGTTGAAGACGCAGATAAATATGTTTCGCTCGAAAAAATGAGCATTGAAGAAGTTTGTGAAATTGCTGACAAATTCACAGTTTTTGGACGTGTTTCGCCCGAGCAAAAACACGCAATCATAAAATCGCTCAAACAAAAAGGCAAAGTCGTTGCAATGACGGGAGATGGCGTCAACGACACCCTTGCTTTGAAAGAAGCCGACTGCTCAATCGCAATGGCTGACGGAAGCGAAGTTGCTCGAAGCATTTCAAACCTTGTTCTCATGAATTCAAAGTTCTCATCTCTTCCAAGCGTTGTCGCAGAAGGAAGACAAGTCATCAACAACGTTCAAAAAAGTTCAAGTCTTTTCCTCATGAAAACATTGTTTACCGTTGTCCTTTCTCTCATCACTCTTTGCTCGTTCTCACTCTATCCATTTGCCCCCGCACAAGTCTTTTTGCTTGAAGCATTTGTCATCGGCATTCCGTCATTCTTCTTGTCATTGCAACCAAACAGCGACCAAATCAAAGGCGGGTTCCTCAAAAATGTCCTCAAAATGAGCATACCATATGCTGCTGTCCTTCTTGTGGGTGTTGGCGCAGTTCTCGTTCTCAACAAATGCGGACAACTTGAATACAACGAATTCAACACTCTCGCAACCCTCACAATCACAGTTGTTGGTTTCATGAACCTCTGCAAAATCTGTTTCCCGCTCAACAAACTACGAATTGGCATCGTTGCTCTTTCAATCGTTTTCACAGTCGTCGCCCTACTAATCATGCCCGACTTCTTCTATGTGACAACAATAACAAAAAAATCTTGCCTAATTCTTTCAGCAATAACCGCCTTCACCGCCCTTGTCCTGCTTGGCTGGATAACAATCGACCAAATCCTACAAAACAAAAAAACGCAAGAGAAGAATTAATTTTCAGAGTAAATAATGTCGGATATTCGACACCCGCAAAATAGTGCGATTTTTAGTATTGTAAGGTTTTAATGAGATTTCTTTTACAACTTTTCAAGAGTTAAGCATTCTTTGCCTTAACTCTTCTTATTTGCCAACCTGCATGAAGCAGAAAGGTTTGTCAAGAGTTTGAGTGCGAATGCACTCAAATGCATTTCACTCTTGACAAATTTTTCGTTTCATGCAACACAAAAAACAAAAAGACAAAAGAAAAGGTTTTGTGCCAAAATTTCACAAAACCCTTTTGTCTATTGTTTTTTGTTGACCTCTTGCCCCGCTCCGCCAAGGGGCGTTTCGGGTGGTGTGGAGGGAATCGCAACCCTCCACGCTTTTTGATTCTTTTTCGCAACTCGAAAAAGAACACTTTTTTATTCTTCTGTTTCTTGTTCTGCGTATTCAATTTGCTCTTCTGTGAGAGTGTTTTCAACATCTTCTGCTGGAGATTCTTCCTCTTCTTCATGTTCTGCAACAGAAACGCAAACAATTTTTGCACCGTCTTTGAGACGCATGATTTTGACACCTTGCGTGTCACGGCCAATAAGGCTTATGTCTTCGGCTTTGAGTCTGATTATGATGCCACTGTCTGCAATGAGCATGATATCTTGATTTTCGCCGATTTGTTTGAGGTTGACAAGTTTTCCTGTTTTTGCAGAGAAATTGCCCGCCTTGACACCTTTTCCACCTCTTGTTTGAGTTCTGTATTCGCTCTCATCTGAACGTTTGCCATAACCATTTTCAGAAATTGTTATGATTTGATTTCCTTCGGTGATTACTGCCATATCAACAACATAATCGTCTTTTGCAAGTTTTATGCTTCGAACACCTTGTGTGTCACGACCCATAACACGAACGTCACTTTCATTAAATCTGATGCATTTTCCGTCATGAGTTGCAATCAAAATGTCGTTGTTGCCACCCGTCATGCCAACGCCAATAAGTTCGTCGCCTTCAACAAGTCTGATTGCAATCTTTCCAACTTTTCTGATGCTCTCAAACTCTTTGAGTTCGGTCTTTTTGATAAGCCCAAGACGAGTTGCCATAACCAAGCATCCGTCTTTGTCTTCGTCGCGACGGCGAATGATTGCTGTGACTTTTTCGTCTGCGTCAAGTTGAAGAAGATTAATGATTGCTCTTCCTTTTGCTTGACGTTGTGCTTCTGGCACTTCGTATGCCTTTATACAATAAACCTTGCCACGACTTGTGAAGAACAACAAATCGTCATGAGTGTTTGAAACGAAGATGTTTTCAACAAAGTCTTCTTCTTTTGTCTTGTGGGCCGAAATTCCAACCCCTCCGCGGCGTTGAGTCCTATACTCACTGGTTGACATTCTCTTGATATAACCGCCATGTGTCATTGAAATTATGACGTCTTCGCGCTCAATGAGGTCCTCAATGTCAATTCCACCCATATCAAGACTGATTTCGGTTTTGCGAGGGCTGTCATATTGTGCTTTGATTGCTTCCAAATCTTCTTTTATGATTGCCAAAACTCTTTCTGGTTTCGCCAAAATGTCTTTTAGGTCAATAATGCGGTTGCTTAGTTCAGCAAGTTCGTCATTGAGTTTGTGAACTTCAAGAGCAGTAAGACGAGAAAGTTTCATTTCAAGAATTGCGTTCGCTTGTTTTTCTGAAAGTTCAAAACGGGACATCAATTCTTGCAACGCGTCTTGACGCTCGTTTGCTTGTTTGATAACGCGGATAACTTCGTCAATGTTTGCTAGAGCAATAACCAAACCTTTGACGATATGCTCACGCTCTTCCGCGCGAGTTAGGTCAAATTGTGTTTTTCTTGTGACAACACTCTTTTGATGTTCAAGGTAATAATAGAGCATTTCTTTGAGATTTAGAATTCTTGGAGTTCCGTCAACCAAAGCAAGCATGATTATTCCGTCAGAAATTTGGAGTTGAGTGTGCTTGTAGAGAGAGTTGAGAACAACTTGCGCATTCGCATCTTTCTTGACATCAACAACAATTCTCATTCCTTGACGGTCACTCTCTTCTTTGATGTCAGAAATTCCTTCAAGCTTTTTGTTCTTAACCATGTCAGCCATTTGGACAATAAGTTTTGCCTTGTTGACTTGATATGGGAGCTCTGTGATGACAATTCTGTGTCTTCCAGTTTCTGTTTCTTCAATCTCCGCTTTTCCGCGAACAACAATTCCACCACGTCCAGTTTTGTATGCGTGTTTGATTGCCGTTCTTCCCATGATTATGCCGCCTGTTGGGAAATCAGGAGCTGGGATAATTCTGATGAGGTCATCAATTTCGATATCTGGGTTGTCAATGAGAGCTTCAACGCCAGATATAACTTCGCCAAGATTATGTGGCGGAATGTTTGTTGCCATTCCAACAGCAATTCCGTCCGCACCGTTAACCAAAAGGTTTGGAAAACGAGAAGGCAAAACAACTGGTTGCATAAGCGTGTCGTCAAAGTTTGGATAGAAATCAACAGTTTGTTTGTCTATGTCACGAAGCATTTCTGCTGCGATTTTTGAAAGTCTTGCCTCGGTATAACGCTGTGCCGCTGGCGGATCTCCGTCAACAGAACCAAAGTTTCCGTGTCCGTCAACCAAAGGGCAACGGATTGAGAAGTCTTGAGCAAGTCTGACGAGTGCGTCATAAACCGAACTGTCGCCATGTGGGTGATATTTACCCATAACTTCACCAACGATACGCGCTGATTTCTTGAAAGGTTTGTCGTTAAATAAATTAAGTTCGCCCATTGAGAACAAAATTCTTCTGTGAACAGGTTTGAGTCCGTCACGGACATCAGGAATAGCACGCGAAACGTTGACAGCCATGGCATAGGAAATAAACGATTTTTTGAGTTCTCCGTCAATTTCAACTTTTTGGATTCTTTCATTCTCAAAAAGTTTTTCTAATTCTTGTTTTTTATCTTCTTTCATCTTTTTTCGCCTTTTTCTTTATTTTTTATTAAATATCCAAATCTTCGACAAGTTTTGCGTTTTGTTCAATAAATTCACGACGAAGTTCTGGGTCCTCTCCCATGAGGAGTGTGAAAAGTCTGTCCGCTTCAATCGCGTCCTCCATTGTTATTTGTTGGAGAATTCGATTTTCTGGGTTCATGGTTGTTTCCCAAAGTTGCTCTGGATTCATTTCACCAAGACCTTTATAACGTTGAATTGTCACACCTTTTCTGCCAAACTCCTCCAAATCTTCGGCAAGTTCTTTGTCTGAATAGAAATATTTATCTTCTTTTCCGCGACTAACTTTGTATAGAGGTGGCATTGCAGCATATACGTGACCCTCTTCGATGAGCGGACGCATATATCTGAAGAGGAATGTCAAAAGCAAAAGTCGAATATGAGAACCATCAACATCGGCATCGGTCATGGATATGATTTTGTTATAGCGAAGTTTTTCCATATTAAACTCGTTTGAAATTCCAGTTCCGAACGCAGTTATCATGCTCTTGATTTCATTATTTTCAAGCACTTTTGGAAGACGTGTTTTTTCGACATTCAAAATTTTTCCGCGAAGTGGCAAAATTGCCTGGAAGCGTCTGTCTCTTCCCTGCTTTGCACTTCCACCAGCGGAATCTCCCTCAACCAAATAGATTTCACAGAATTTTGGATTCTTTTCAGAGCAGTCCGCAAGTTTTCCGGGAAGCGTCGTGCTCTCAAGAATTGTCTTTCTTCTCGTGAGGTCACGCGCACTTCTTGCAGCTTCTCTTGCGCGCTGTGCCGAAACACACTTGATAACCAAATCTTTTGCTTCTTTTGGGTGCTCCTCAAGATATGCACCAAACTCTTCTTGCATAACCTTTGAAACGATTGTTCTCATTTCCGAGTTGCCAAGTTTTGTCTTTGTTTGACCTTCAAATTGAGGGTTCATGAGTTTGACGCTGATGATTGCGGTTATACCTTCACGAACATCGTCACCCGAAAGCTTTTCATTTTCTTTTATGAGTTTGTTGCTTTGAGCATAATCATTGATGACCTTTGTTATGGAATCTTTGAAACCAGTTAGATGTGTTCCACCTTCTTCGGTGTTGATGTTGTTGGCATAGGCATGAATCATTTCGCTATAACCATCGTTGTATTGGAAACAAATTTCAACCTCGCTGTCACGGAACTCTTTATGAAGGTAAATTGGTTCTGGAAACAACGTTTCTTTGTTTTTGTTGAGATAATCAACAAACTCAACAATTCCGCCCTTAAACTCAAAAATTTCGGCTTTTTCTTGACCTGGACGCTTGTCTTCAAGTTTGATAACAAGACCTTTGTTGAGAAACGCAATTTCTCTAAATCTTGCTCTCATTGTTTCGTAGTTGAAGTTGAGTGTCTCAAAAATTTCGTCATCAGGCATAAATGTGACCATTGTGCCACGATAGTCTGTTTTTTCGAGTTGTTTGAGTTCAAATTGAGGAATTCCGCGTTTGAATTCTTGATAGTAGTGTATTCCGTTTTGGAAAACATCAACCTTGAGCCAACTTGAAAGCGCGTTAACGCAAGAAAGACCAACCCCGTGGAGTCCGCCTGAAATCTTGTAGCCCTCGCCGCCAAATTTTCCACCAGCATGAAGTTTTGTGAGAACAACTTCAACGCAACTCTTGTGTTCTGTTGGGTGCATTCCTGTTGGAATTCCACGACCATTATCCAAAACCGTGCAACTTCCGTCTTCATTGAATGTCACCGTAATCTCTGTGCAGTATCCAGCAAGCGCTTCGTCGATTGAGTTGTCTACAACTTCGATTATGAGGTGATGAAGCCCACGCTCGTCAGTTGAGCCAATATACATGCCTGGACGCTTTCTGACCGGGTCAAGACCTTCAAGAACTTGAATGTCGCCCGCGCCATAGTGAGCCGAATGCTTTAAGTCTTTTTCTTCTTCCATAAATAAAATCCTTTTGTTTTGTCTATAAGATATATAATTATACCATAGTAATATATAAAATAAAAGGGTTTTTGCAAAAAAAAGTTGTTTAATCCTGCCAAAACTTACTCTTGAAAACCCCGAAAAACTATGATAAAGTAAAAGTATGAATAAAACCGAATTTGAAAAAAAGTTTTTGGCAACACTAAAACAAAAAACAACAATCAGCAAAAATTGCGAAAATCAGTTGCGCAATTATTTACGCTTTATTGACGACCACAAAATTTACGAATATAAATCGTATGAGCAACTCTTGTCGGCACTACAACATCTCACAATTCAACCCAACGCAGATGACTACTTGGCACGAAGCAAGGCAGTGGGAATGTTTTGCAGTACAACAAGAATGTTGATGCTTCGCACAAAAAATAGCGCCGCAGATTTTATACATGAATTAACCCACGCGCTCTCATCACATAGACAAACAGTCCACAATTGTGAAAATTTCAAAAAACAAACAGCACCCGCAATTTACGACAGCGTCTATCTTCAACACCGCGATTTTGCAAATGCAACAGAAGATTTGACTCAACAAGAAGAAAATGCACTCGTTCGCTGGTATAAAAGAAACAGCTATTTATTCGCCGACACAAGAACATCAATTCCCACACGCATTGAAATCTATTCGGGATTTAGAAAGTTTTGGCAAGAATTTAGCGAATATGTGACACCAAGAAAACTTGATGAAAAAGTAAAAAATCATCGCGACATGAAAAAGTTTGAACTCGGACAACTCGGAAAAAATTTTTACTTTGACCAAGCAGCCTCTCCAAACGATGGCTTTGTTGGCGTCTCGGAAGGAACGACCGAGCTTATTTCAAGAATAGTCTTGTCCTATGCTTGCCCTGATGGACTTGTTGACATGTATGGTTCATACCCTTCTCAAACAATGCTTGTCGCTCAACTTTATGCAATTTTGGGCGAAAGTTTGTTTGAAGGTTATTTCACAAACACAATTTCGCCACTTGCAAAAAAGTTAGGCCTAAATGAAGAAAAACTCGCTGACACATTAAAAAAGATTTCAAACATAACAAAAGCATCCAAACCTGAACATTGTGAACAAAATATGCTTGTTGTTAACGAGGTTCAAATTGATTTGATTAAATTGTTCGAAAGAAAAATGTTGAGAGAACTCGCAAAATATAAAGACGATTTTCAATCCCCACTCGACATGAGAAATGCAATTATATCTGCCTTTTTCGACTACTCAAAAGTTTTGCATTTTGGCATTGTTCTCGAAGAACTTGTCAATCCAAATTTCAACGACGTTTGGGAACAACTTGACCGTTCAATAAAAAACTGTGTTGAATTTGGAAACAAACTTTTGGCAAGACGCCAAAAACCACTTATGAACAAAATCAATTCAAAAACTTTGGGAGTATTCAAAAACCAAAATTACCTTCACTACGACTATGTCGGGAAAAACATGGGCGAGATAACCTTGTCAAACAGACTTGCACAGTTCGATTTCAACTTTGAAGGTCCTTCTGACGAATGCCGTGCAAGTGCAACAAAAAAACAATTAAAAACCACACAAGTTCCGGGCGAAATTATGTTCGCAATCAACAATGGCGCAGACCAAACCGCACTATACCTGTATGCTCTTGGCGAAGATGTTGACGAAGAATTGCTCAAAACCAACTTTGAAAGAGAATGCGAACAAAACAACAAAGAATAATCGCTCACACAACAAAAACAAGGATGAGAAAATCTCATCCTTTCATTTTTATTTCTTTGCACTCAAATGGCAACTCTGCTCCCGGATCAGAGAAAAACACGCAAGTTTTGTCTTTGGCAAATTCTTGAATGATTTTGAACACTTTTTTCTTTTGGCGAGTGCTCATTGAATTGAATGCGCTGTCAAATATGATAATCTTTGGGTTCCTCAAAATCACACGGGCAAGTGCTAAAAGTTGCTTTTCACTTTGCGAAAAAAATGTTGTTTTGTCGTTTATTTTTTGGTCAAGTCCAAACTTTAAATTGACAACCTTTTCAAAAAGGCCAAGTTTTTTCAAAACGTCATTAATTTGTTGGTCGGAAAATTCTTCACCAAAAGACAAATTTTCCCGTATGCTTCCACGAAACAGAGCGGGCTCATCACGCACAAGCGACACAACGCGTTCAAATTCGCCTTTTTTGATTTTTGCAATATTTTTCCCGCCGAGCAGGATTTCGCCAGAATCTGGAGCATATATGCGGGCAAGAAGACAAGCAAGCGTTGTTTTGCCAACCCCACTTTCGCCAATTATCGCAATTTTTTCTCCGCATTCAATTTCAAACGACAAATCTTGAATTGAAACAGGTTTGTATGGGTGTTTGAAACATAAATTCTTAACTTCAAGTTTTGGTGTGGCATTTTCAAGAAGTTGGTCGCGAACAGAAAAGGCAGTTGTGTCGATTCGAAGAATGTCAAAAATACGATTTATGGCAGTTTGAATATTAACAAAAAACTGATAGTTGAGAGCGGTTTGTTTGATTGGCTCATTTGTTTGCGTGATATATCCAATGAATGATATAACCGCACCAAGCTCAAAACCAACACTTCCCATTTTTAAGAACGCAAAAACATATACCGCAACAATTCCCAAAAACCATATGCCTTCAATGAGGGGTAAAAACAATTCGTTATATTTGCTAAACTTATTCCATTTTTCAAGCGCTTTTGTTTGAACTCTTGAAAACTCATCAAGCATTTGTTCTTCGCCAGAGCCACCCGTTATTGCATCAAGTCCAAAAATGCCATCCATAACTTTTGCATCTCGTTCAATTTCTAATCTTTTATACTCTTTGCTTTTTGATGAAGACGATTTATTTATTAAAAAGAACACAGCAAGAACAATGCACAAAACTCCAAAAATAATTGCACCCAAAATCACATTCAGCGCAAACATAAAAATAAAGACTGTCACAAACTTGAGGATATTCATCAAGAACGGAACAAGGTTTTTCGAAACAAAATCACCAACATCATTAATATAAGTTGATGCACGAGCCAAAATCCCCGCAGTATCATGTGTTTCATAATATGAATATGGCACTTGCAAGATTTTTTTGAACAAGTCATCTCTCATGTCGCGAGCAACCTCATAACCAATGTCACAAAAAATTTTGTTTTGCACAAAAAAACAAACAGCTTCAATAACGAGGAGTCCAACCAGCGCACCACCAACCCCAAACAAAAGTGAATAGTTTTCAGGAATGATTGCGTTGTCCACAAGAAAGGTGTTGAGATATGTGACAAGCCTGCCCAAAAGGACAGCGAAAAGAAGAAGCAAAAAAGTGAAAATAACAATTTTCTTTTTTTTGCCGACATATGTCCAAATGTTTAGCTTCTTTTCTTTTTTTGTCATATTTCTCCAAATTATTGTTTTATTTCTTCAAAAGTTGAACACTTTTTGATTTCTCCGCCGTCAACAACATAAATTTTTTTGCAACATTTCATAATTTCAACATCTGACGAAACAACAATCACAGTTCTTTGATCAAGTCTATTTATTTTTTTTATGACATCAGCAACAACGTCTGATTTTTGTGCTTGCATTGGTTTTTCCAAAACAACAACTTTTGAATTTTTGTAAAGTGTGCGAGCAAGGTTTATCATTTGTTTTTGAAGAACTGGATATGAATCCATTTGCCCACGAATAACTCGCTCATCAAAACCTGTTTTGCCCTTCTCGATATTTTTTAGTCCCACAATATCCATGATTTTTTCATATTTTTCTTCATCGTTTTTTTCAAACAAAACAATGTTGTCTTTGATTGATTTTTTAAACAAATAAATGTTTGGAGTATACAGCGAAAAGTTTTCACGAATTGAGGAAATATTTATTTCTCTATAATCTGCCCCATTGATTGCAAGCCCACCCGATTGCGGCTCAGTTTTTTTGACCAGCAAGTTGCAAAATTCATGACAACCTTTTCCATCTTTAAACCAAAATCCAACTTTTTCACCCTGATTAATGACAAAATTAAAGTTGTTGATATTGTTTCCATCATCGCCCACGCCACAAAGTTTTGTCGCAATAATTTTTATATCTCCATCAATTTCTTGAGTTGTTTTGTTATTTTCTTTTTTGTCACGCTTTTCAACATAAACTCTGATATTTTCGGCATAGCAAAGCGCTTCTTGAATTTGATAGAACTTGATGGCAGAATTGTTTATGTTGTCAAGCATAATGATCGCATACGACACAGCAACCGAAAACCCTCCAATTGTAATCTCACCAGCAACAGCAAGAAAGCCTGCAAACAAAATCATTCCACCATAAAACAACGCTCGAAGAAGCAAAAAATAGAATTGATAAACATTGGATTTTGTTATACATTTCTTTTTGTTTTCAAAATGAACATGATTTTTTTCACACAACTTTTTAAGCGCATGATTTTCGTATGCATTTGTTTTTATTTCCAAAATATTGCCAGTTGTTGAACTGATTTGAGTTGAGAGTTTGCGCACACTTTTTCGAATCTGAGCAAAATATGGTTTTGTTGATCGCATATACAAAAAGAGAAGAACGCAAACAAATGGCAAACTCGCGAGCATAAAAACTCCAAGCTTCCAACTCGTGAAAAAAATCATCACAAGAGAAATCAAAGAATAAAACAAAAAACTTATCAACTGGGGAAATAACATTTGAAACAATTCTTTTGTTTGATAAACATCGTTTGTCAGCATTGTATAGATGTCGCCAGTTGAATAGTAATCGCCCGAGCGAAACATTTTTGACAACACAAGCAATCTCAAATCATTTCCAAACTTGTTGCCGTAGTTTTGACTAACGCGTCCGCCAGCATATTGCAAAATTGCTTTGAGCACAACAATTGAACCAAATATCACCGAAAGCCACATCAAAAGCGTTCCGCTTCCCACCTCGCCAAGCACTCCATCACTTAACGCTCGCGAAACAATTCCGTCCCCTGGACTTGTTGTTGGACGAAGGACAAAATCAAGGACATATCGTGAAATTTGCACAAGTGCAACACTCATAAGCACTGCAACCAACAAAACAACAAGATTGAACACACCTTGCCAAACATATTTTTTGAAGCGAGAGTTTGCAAAACAAAAAGCCTTCATACATAAAATATATCAAAACCACATTTTTTTGTCCACAAACAAGCATAAAAAAAGAACGGCATAAGCCATTCTTTTTTGTTGTGTTTTTGCCGCATGCGTCTTATTTCTTGAGCCAAGCACAAACAGTTGCTGTGACACCAGAAATAATTGCGATAAATGAAGCTGCATGAATGCCGGCGCTTTCGCTGAATTTCATGCCTGCCATTTCTGTTCCCAAAAGAACAAAAATGCTTATTATCGCACCAATTGCACAAAGCGTTCCAAGAGCGCCAAAAGCAAGGGTCAATGTTTTCAAAATATTCCATTTGAAAACCATTGCCAAAAGTGCTGCAACAACCAAAAGACCGCCAAGAATTGATGCAAACAAATTCAAAAGTGCTGCCGCTTTTGTTTTTGCAGCTGTGTCTTCACCTTTAATCAAGCCATATGCAGCAGCTTCTTCTTCATTATCTGCTTCTGTCAAATTATCAAAGCTCATTGCTGTGAGAACATTGGTTGCTGAAACTTTTGTTTTTGTATCATCAATGTTCTTTATCGCAATCATTGGCATGAACATTGAGCAAAACAACAAAACTCCAAAAACCATTGCAAGAACTGACAAGATAATGCCTTTCATTCCGCTTTTCTTTTTAGCTTTTTTTGCCATGTGATTTCTCCTTTTAATAAATTTTTGATAAATACATTATATAATGCAAAATCCAAAAATACAAACAAATTGGCGTCCACTTTTTTCAGCGAACACAATCTTGCCAACTTTGCCAAACAAAAAAAAGAGAAAAATTTCTCCTTTTTGTTATTTTGTTTCTTCTTTGTCAAAAAATCCCAAAAACCATGACCCAGCGCCAGAAAATAAACTTGCCCCCAGCATCACAAATGAAGCTGCACTAATTGAATAGTAGAATGCATAAGGATGAGTTGATTCTGTCACGATTCCCAGATATGAGCAAAGCATCACGATCATTGCAATTGAAACCGCCAGCGCCGCAATCGCAAATGCCAGTGCTGCAATTCTCAATATGTTGTATTTGAGAAACACTGTTGCAACAGCACAAATTAATATTGCCACTCCAATCATGGCGTTAATCATTCCCAAAACTCCAACAACGCGAATGAGTTGTCCAGCTTTTCCTTCGGTCTTTGATACAACAAAAAATGCTTCATTTTGAGCAGGACTAAGATCATCCAAACTGTCTGCATTCATCGCAACGACAACATCGCGACAAGAGTAGTTTTTGTTAACTCCATCAACTCTATATGTTTCAGAAGGTTTCATAATTGGAATAAAATAACTCGCAATAAGCAAGACTCCCATCAGAGCAACAACAATAACGATACTCAAATTTTTTAAAAATGTGGCTTTGTTTTTCATTTTTCCTCCACTAACACTTTAAATTCTAAAAAACATGCCAAAAATTGTCAAACATTATTTGCATGATTTATTATTTTTTGCTATTTTATAAGCATAGGAGGACATTTCTATGGCTAAAAAATCAACAAAATCTGGATCTTCAAACAAGAGAGGTTTTAGTGTTATTCTTTTCCTTTTGTGCTTCTTGCCTTTTGGATTTGATAAACTCTATTGTCACAACACAAAAGTGTTCTTGTGTAAATTCTTGCTCCATTTCATTGGCATTGGATTTATCTGGTGGCTATTTGACCTCGTTTGTGTTTGCCTTGGCTCATACAAAGTCAACCCACTCAAATAAAAAAAGACGCTTAGGCGTCTTTTTTTGTTGAACAAAAGTTTTTAATTTTAACAAAACAATTATATAATAGAAAAATTTTGCAAATTTTATTGACAACCTCGCTTTTGTTTGATAATATAACAAAGCATCAAATTTGGGGGTATGGCTCAGTTGGCTAGAGCACCTGCCTTGCAAGCAGGGGGTCATCGGTTCGAATCCGATTATCTCCACCAGCAAAAACGACATTCCGTCGTTTTTTTATTTCAATATTGCGGATTCGATGTGTGCTTTCGCACACTTTTGACTTTGTCAAAACCAATGACCTTGGGTCATCGCTGGCGCCCGTCTTTGGAGTTGGTCGGCGGAGTCTTGCCTTGCTTCGACTGCGAATCCGATTATCTCCACCAGCAAAAACGACATTCCGTCGTTTTTTTATTTCAATATTGCGGATTCGATGTGTGCTTTCGCACACTTTTGACTTTGTCAAAACCAATGACCATCACTCACTCTTGCATGTTTTTGTTTTGTGTGCTAAAATATCGCTGTTTGCACATTTATGAGCATTGGAGAGAATATGGCAAAAAGACTTGATGTATATCTCACTGAAAACAAATATTTTGAAAGCAGAAGCAAAGCAACTCAAGCAATTCTTGCAGGGGCAATTTCTGTTAATGACGAAGCTCAAACAAAGCCTTCATTTTTGGTTGAAGAAAATCCAAAAATAAAAGTGCTTAAACAAACAGGCAAATATGTTTCACGAGCAGGATATAAACTTGAAGGTGCAATCCAAAATTTTGGGATTGATTTTTCTGACAAGGTTGTTATTGATATTGGTGCAAGCACTGGTGGGTTTACGGATTGCGCATTGCAACACGGTGCAAAAAAAGTTTTTGCGGTTGACACAGGGTCTTCTCAACTTCATGACAGCCTCAAATTTGACAAGCGTGTTATTAATCTTGAAAAAACAAACGCAATTGACCTTGAACAAAAATATTTTGACAAAGCGGATATCATTGTGTGCGACGTATCGTTTGTTTCGGGTGTTTATTTGTTCCAAAAGATTGGCACAAAAATAAAATCTGGAACACCAATAATTTGGCTCATAAAACCACAATTTGAATGCGGCAAGCGCGTTATCTCAAAATTCAAAGGTGTGATAACAAATGAAAATCTTGCTTTGCAGATTGCGGAAAACGCAGTATTCACACTTCAAGTGTTTGACTTTGAAAAACTTGGCTTTATGCAGTCGCCAATCAAGGGAGGAGATGGCAACACTGAGTTTTTGACTTATGTGAGAAAAAAATAAAAAAGTTGAGGAGAACCTCAACTTTTTTGATTATTTTAAGCAAATATTTTTTATGGGTTATATTCGGCTGGATTATCTGAAGAAATTTTGTTTTCAACATTGTCCGCTTTGGTCGAAGTTTGTTTTTGTGCTCCAATGAGTTTGACGTCATTTTCTGGAAGCGTCATGCCCTCGCCAAGTTCGTTTGCACCTTCAATCACGATTCCTTCTTGTGCCTTATAGATTTCGTGACGAAGAAGCTTGCTGTCAACCTTTTCTCCGTTTAGGTAATAATCAAGCCATGCCTCTGACTCATAACCTTCACGAGGATATTTGAGACGATAGTATTCGCCCTTAAACATAACCTTGTCGGCGTATTCTCCATTTGTGTCAACAACAATTCTGTCGCCTGGGTGTTCAATAACTTTGATGAAGTTCGCACGTCTTTGAACGGTCACACCTGGGTCGAATGGTTTTCCATAAATTTCAACAAAGCAATCTGTGTCATTGCCATAAGCCTTGATATATAAAGGCGAACCCGTGTTGTTTCTAAATCTCAAATCCGAATAACCTTCTGACACCATTGCATCAAATGCAAGCGGAACATATGACGCTGGAATTGAGTGCTTGTTTACTTCCAAAATTTCAACATCGGCTTTGATAAGAGCGTTATAAAGAGTTGTTGATGCTTGGCAAACTCCTCCACCTGTTCCCTCAACAAACACGCCATCAATAATGACATTGGCTTTTTTAAAACCATTCGCCGCGGTTCTTGGACCCGTCGTTTGATTGAAAGAAACTTCTTGATCTGGCTCAACAACCATTCCGTTAAATTTTGACAAGGCGAGTTTTATGTTGGATTTTCTATCTTGAATTGACGATTTATAACTTGTTGAAAACTTTGAACGAAGAACAAGATTTGCCTGAACCTCTTCCACGGTTTTTTCTGGAACGACTTCTTTTGTTGGGATTTCAACAACAATTTTTGAAGACTTTGAAAATTCTTCATCAATCATTTCGAACAATTTTTCTCGGTCAACCTCAACCCCGCTTTGAGGCTCTGTTATTTCAAACATATTTTCTTTGTCTGGATTAAACACAACTTGTGGTTCAACTGCTGGCGTGTTTATTTCACCGATAACTTCGTCAACTTTTTGGTCAAGTCCCGCCAAAACATATTTATATGAAATCTCAATGTTAAATCCTTGGTTTTGAATTCTTTTGGCTGTGGATAGTTTTTCAACAAAATTGCCGCCCCTGCCATATTGATACGCACTCTCAATGATTGGCAAAATGTCTGGATTAACCTCAAAATCTTTTCCTGCAAATTTCCACGATTTATCCTTGTAAGTTAGTTCAATCTCAACTTCATTTCTCTTTTCATTGAGTTTTGTCGCAATAATATTGCTTGCTTGCTCTGATGTGAGATTTGACACATCAACGCCGTTTATTGTCGTGCCGTCATAGAAACCATTTGACATGTAAGCACCTGACAAAAATTGCCACAAAAAATATAATCCCACCGCCAAAATGCTCGCAAATGCAATCCAAAATATCACCGATTTTTTGCTTTTCTTTTTTGTTGTTTGTTGTTCTTGCATAAACCACTCCTCAAATTATTATTTATCTTTGAAAGGCATTTATGCAAAGCCTTTGGCAAAAACATCAAAGCATTTTCATACTCCCGACCACCCACCCCTATGAGCAAAATCATGGGATGTTTTTCTATCAAGTCCTAAATATAAGGTTTTATGAGTGTTGTGGTTTTTATGCTGCACGGTTTTGGATTCTTCGCTACGCCATTGGCTTCCGCTCAGAATGACATAATACGAGACATTGATTTATATTTTTTATAACTTTTAAAGAGTTATGGCATTCTTTGCCTTAACTCTTCTTATTAGCCAAACCGCATAAATAACAAAACAAGGTCAAGTGTTTGAGAACATCGTTCTCAAATTAATTTTACACTTGACATTCGTTTTGTGTTTATGCAAATAAAAAGGTTTAAATGAGATTTCTCCCCAATGGTCGAGGCGTTGAAGCCTGAGGTC
>URYH01000002.1 GCA_900552105.1 uncultured Eubacteriales bacterium
AATTAGTTTAGAAGGTTTTTGCATGGGAAAAAATCAAGATACACCAAAAGGAAAATTGTCATCAATCATTTTGTCCGCCCTTTCTCAAGGCGATAAATATGGTTTTGAAATCATTTCTGAAATTGAAAAACAGACCAATGGAATGGTCGTCATAAAACAACCAAGTCTTTATTCTTCTCTTAAAAGAATGGAAGACCAAGATTTGATTTCATCCTATTGGATGGATAGCGAAATTGGTGGAAGAAGACACTACTATCGCCTCACCGACTACGGCAAAAAACAACTCGAACAATGGAAAAGCGAATTTGACATCACCGCTGCTTTTTGTGGCGCACAAAAAACAAATGTTGAAACAAAACAAAATGAACCAACATTTTTGCAACAAGAAAACTTGTTTGATATTCAAAATGAAAAACAAGAAGAGGAAAAACCTCAACCAAAGCCTTTTGAGGACGATGCAGTTTTGTTGAAAAATGATTCTTTTATTCAATACAATCTTTTTGAACAACCCGCTGGTGTCACCCAACCAAATTTTGACTCCCCTCGCTTCGATTCCCCTCGCCAAGAACAAAAAGTTGAAACCAACAATGTTCAACAAAAACCATTCACCCCTCCACCTGCTCATGTTGAAGAAAAACAAAAAGAAGAACAGCCTTATGATATCTTTGCTGAACTTGATTTATTCCGCAATTCAAACAAGAGTTTTGCCGGTTCAATGACAAACTCAAAGCCAAAAGAAGATTATCACTTGGGCACTCTCAAAAGTTTTATGGGCGATAGTTTTGCGATGCAAGAATTGGATAATTCATTTGTTTCAAGCCAATCATCCATACATGACAATAATGAAATTGATAAGATTGAAAATCAAGTTGAGTTGTCTGACAAAGAAGAGGCAACGCCTTCTTTTGTTTCTTCACAACAAATTGATGCAGACGCAAAGTTAATCACAGAAAGATATAGCGAAGACGAACTTCCAAAGGTCAAGAAAATTGACCCACCTGTTATTGATGTGTTCGCCCCAAGCAAAAAAGCTGAAGTTAAATTTGAAACAAAACCAAATTCATACGACGAAAAAATTGGCGAACTCTACAACAAAAACAATCAAAACGCAACCGCTGAAGAAATTACCCCACTAACAATTTCCAACTACACAAATCTCAAAAAATATTTTGACGAACAGAAGATTATGTTCCGAACTTACACAAAAAGTGACGAAAACAAAACAACGCAAACCAGTTTGGTTTCTGATTACAAATTTTCACTCATTCGCTTGGGCTTGACATTTTTGTCGCTTGTTCTTTCACTTGTGATTAGTTTTGTTTGCATCAAAAATTTGTCATATATTCCAAGCGCCGCACTCACATTATACATCGTTCCTCCAGTTATATATTTGATTTATGCCGCTTTTGTGCTGGCCGATAAAGCCAAAAACAAAGACCGAAAAGTTTTGCTTATGGAGACAAGCAAAGTGCAATTAATAATTAAAATTGCAATCTGCATCGTCCTATCAATCTTGATTTATGTATTCAATCTTGTCGGCGGATTAAATGGCGCAAATTTCAACGACTACACAAACACAATGATCGTTCCATTTGTTATTGCACTCCAAATTCCTCTCACCTCTTTATACTCGTTTATCACAACAAAATTCAAGTGTATAAAATAAAAGGGTTTTTATGGCAGATTATCAAAATGTTTTGGAAGTAAAAAATCTCACAAAAATCTATAATGGCGACAGATATGCCGTCAATGATGTTTCATTCAGCGTCAAACCCGGAATGATTTTTGGGTTTATTGGTCCAAACGGAGCAGGAAAATCAACAACAATCAAAATGATTACGGGACTCACAAATATCACAAGTGGTGAAATTTATATATGTGGCCATTCAATCAAAAAAGAGTTCGAAAAAGCAATCGCAAATGTCGGCGGAATTATTGAAAACCCCGAAATGTATCACTATCTCAGCGGTATGGACAACCTCAAATTTTATGCCAGCCTCTACCCCAACATTTCAAAGCAACGAATTCTTGATGTTGTTGAACTTGTCGGACTTCAAAAAAGAATTGACGACAAAGTCGGAAAATATTCTCTTGGAATGAAACAACGTTTGGGTATTGCACAAGCGCTTCTTCATAATCCAAAACTCATAATTCTTGACGAACCAACGAATGGACTTGATGTCAACGGAATTATTGAAATGAGACGTCTTCTCAAAAACCTTGCTCACAAAGGCGGAGTCGCCATCATGGTTTCGAGCCATATTCTTGCTGAAATGGAAATGCTGTGTGACGAAATTGCCATCATTGTAAATGGCAAAATTCAACAAGTCAAAACACTTGATGAAATCAAAGAAAGTCAACAAAGCCGTCTGATTTACTATATTCAAGTCAATTATCCAAACTATGCTGCAAAACTCTTAAAAATGCAATTTCATGTTGACGCAAAAATAAAAAATGATGTCAAAGACAGAATATTTTTTAACTGCGACAAAAACATAATCCCAAAAATTATATCATATTTGGTTAACAAAAAAATGTTGGTTTCTGGAGCGGGTAAACTTGATATCTCTCTTGAAGATGAGTTTATTGAGATCGTCAAACAAAACACAACAGACACAAGCATAAGCTAAGGAGTTTTCATGAAAATATTTAGATTAGTAAATGCAGAATTAAGAAAAATATTTTTGAGACCAACCATCTTCATCATGGTTGCGCTGTTGGTTTTATGCTCTTTTATTTCGCTTCTTGCCTTTAATCCTGACAAACGTTCAACAGACTCAACAATAAACGCGGAAGGTTCAACAGTTAGTGCCATTTACAACAACTTTATGCAATCAACACCATCAACCTCTTACACAACCAAACTTGATCTGGACAACAAACTTGAATCTGCCCTTCAATATAATTATTCCTTTACTCAAGCTGACAACACGCTCATAGAACTAAAAAATATCGCTGGCGAAAACCAAACAGCACAGCGTGATTATCACAATCTTGAAATCGCTTTGGAAAATGCTGTTAGACCTGCCGGTCGCCCTGAAAGCATATGTTTCCAACAGGCCAACACAAGTCTCAAAACTTTCCACACTTCGCTCAGTGCAACAATTATTGCATTTGGAAATTTAAAAAACTCAAACAGATATTATCTGACTCAAACAAAATTTGACGAAATTAATGAAAAGCTCAAAAAACTTGACAGTGCCGTTGTCGTATACACGACAATTCAAACAAAAAAAGTTTACGAAAATGTTTTGAATTCAATAAGACAATATGAATTTGACAAAATGATGACCAACTTTATCAAAGATATACAAGAAATTAAGATTGAATCTACAACCTATGAACAACTCAAAGAAAACTATTACACACCTGCCAAATCAATTTTAGGAAATGAGCATGATGAAAACAGCATCATGGGGAAAATTCAAAATTATTATTTGGAACATGCAACTGAAGGCGGACAAAAATATAGAGAAACCTTCATCGAACTTCTTTCCGATTACAAAGCCTATGTTAATATGAGTTGCGACAATCTCAACTGTGCACTCAAACTCAAAATCGCAGAAGGCATTTCAGACAGAACCATGCAATCATATCTTGGTTATAATGATTTCAATAAATTGACAATTTCATCACAACTCAAGAAAAATGCCTATATGATTGAGAATAACATCAATCCAAGAACAACGCTTGAGGCGATAAATTTTGGCGTTAATTCTGGCGAAGAGACAAATGCATGGGACTTTATTTGCTTTTCAATGAACATCACTGTTCTTTTGATTATCGTATTTTGCGTTATTATCTGTTCAAAAATCATTGCTGGTGAGCAAGCTGGCGGAACAATGAAAATGCTTGCCATCAGACCTTATACAAGAAATAAAATTCTCGGCGGAAAACTGCTTGCAACAATGTTCTTTTCAATGATTTTTGTCACATTCTCATTCTTGGTTAGTTTTGGCATTGGTTGGGCATTCTTTGGACTCCCAAACCAAATGATGATTGGTGTGTTCAATGGTTCAAAAGTGATTTTCTCCCACCCAATATTATTTTGCCTTTTCTTAATTTTGTCGCTATTCTTGAAGGTTTTCATTTATGTTTCAATTGCGACAATGATTTCAGTTCTGTTCCGCTCCTACACTGGTTCAAGCATGGTTTCATTTGCAATTGTCATCATCACACTCATTCTCAACGGTGTGCTTGGAACAAAATATTATTTCAAATATTTCCCAATGGCAAACTTTGATATTTACAAATACTTCACCAGCATGCAAACCGCTTCTGGATTTAAGGCAATTTTCTCTTCGCCTCAAATCATTGACACATCATTCACTTTCACATTTATTTATGCAATCATCATGCTCGTGATTTTGAATGGAATTTCATTCCTTGCCTTCAACAAAAAAGACATTGCTTAAAGAAATTGAAACAAAAAAATATATGACTAAATGCGTCATATATTTTTTTTAGTCTTGGAATGTTTCTATCGCACGACGAGCAAGATAATCGCATCTGTTGTTAAACTCATTGTCAGCATGGCCTTTGACTTTGTTCCAATCGATTTTATGAACCTTGGCAAGCTCAATCAATTTTTTCCACTGCTCAACATTTTGGACATCTTTTTTGCCAGCCGTTCTCCAACCATTTTTCTGCCAGTCTTCAATCCACTCGCAAATAAACGCATTAACGACGTATGCTGAGTCGGAGTATACTGAAACCTGACATGGTTCTTTTAGCGCGGACAAGCCTTGAATAACCGCCTCTAGTTCCATTTTGTTGTTGGTTGTGAGTTTTTCTGCCCCACTCATTTCTTTTTTATGTTCACCATACATCAAAATTGCACCCCAGCCACCAACACCAGGATTATTTGAACAAGCACCATCTGTATATAAAATTACTTTCTTCATGTTTATATATTACACCAAAACAACAATTTGACAAAAGTTTTTTATCCAATTTTGAAAAAACCCCTTGAAAATCATTTCTATATCATTTATAATGTAATAAATTAAAAATTTGGAGGTGCTCAAATGCCTGAATTTGAAAAAGAAGATTTGTTGGATAGTTATTTTCCATGCGAATTGATTTTGCTCAAAGATAACAACCACTATAAATTTGCTGTAAACTACTACCCTGGTATTGCTGCGGTCAAAGTTTTGAACGGCAACAAAGATTATTGCGCAAACGAAGTTGAATATGCTGATTTCATTCTCACCGACCCAGACAAAATGTGTGTTCTTTCACGCAAAAATCCTGGAAAACCTTTTGCTTCTCACTTTATAAAAGATTTTCACTTTGGAAAAGGCGATGAAAACAATCCAGAATTTCGCGCAATCAAAGAAATTTCTGACAAATTGATGGATTATCAAGCGAGTTATGGAAGAATGATAGTAAAAAACATTGTTAAAGCCGAAAATGCTCTTAACGAAAAAATCAAACATATTCATGCTCAACTTGAAAAATAAAAAAAACATAAAAAACTCGGTGTAATCACCGAGTTTTTTTGTTGAGACATTATTTTGCAACGCCTGTAAATCTTGATTCACGAATGACATTAACCTTGATTTGTCCAGGATATTCCATTTCATCTTCAATTCTTTTTGCAATGTCTTTTGCCAAGAAATCTGCCATTTTGTCATCAACCTCATCTGGTTTGACGATAATGCGAACTTCACGCCCTGCTTGAATTGCATAAGTCTTGTCAACGCCCTTGAATGAATTTGCAATGCTTTCGAGTTGTTCAAGACGTTTTACATAGAGTTCAAGGCTTTCGCGTCTTGCCCCAGGTCTTGCACTTGAAATTGCGTCGGCAACTTGAACAAGGATTGCTTCAATTGACTTGAATTCAACACCACCATGGTGAGCTTCAATGCAGTGAATAACTTCTGGACTTTCCTTATATTTTTTTGCCAAATCAACACCGATTGTCACGTGTGTCCCTTCAACTTCATGGTCAACTGCTTTTCCAATGTCGTGAAGAAGACCGCCACGGCGCGCAACTTTTGCGTCCGCCCCAAGTTCTTCGGCAAGAAGTCCCGCAATATACGATGTTTCCAAACTGTGATTGAGAACATTTTGACCATAACTTGTTCTGAATTTGAGTCTTCCAAGAATTTTAACAAGTTCTGGATGAAGTCCATAGATGTTTGCTTGATTAACCGCTTTTTCACCTGCTTCTTTGATGGTTTGGTCAACATCGCGTCGAACCTTTTCAACAATTTCTTCAATTCTTGTTGGATGAATTCTTCCGTCCATAATCAGTTTTTCAAGTGACAATCTTGCAACTTCACGTCTGATTGGGTCAAAGCTTGAAATTGTGATGACTTCTGGAGTGTCGTCAACTATGAGATCAACGCCAACTGCCGCTTCAATCGCTCTGATGTTTCTTCCTTCACGACCAATAATTCTGCCTTTCATTTCGTCATTTGGAAGTGCAACAGTTGAAACCGTGATTTCACTTGTGAGATCAGTTGCACATCTTTGAATTGCAAGTGCGACAATGTTCTTTGCTTTTTTCAAGCCATTTTCTCTTGCATCTTCTTCAATGTCAGAAACAATTTTTGCTGCATCTCTGCGCGCATTTTCTGTGATTGATTCAATCAAGGATTGTTTTGCTTCTTCTTTCTTCATGCCTGAGATTTTTTCAAGTTCTTTGAGCATGTTGTTTTTGATTTCAACTTGGTCAAGTGTGATTTTATCAATTTCCGCTTCTTTTTCATCAAGTTGATTTTTTAACGTTTCAATTTGCTCCATTTTTCTGTCAAGAGCGGTTTCTTTTTTGTCGATAAACTCTTCTCTTTGAATGAGTCTATCTTCTGTCTTTTGAAGTTCTGATCGACGTTCTTTTTGCTCTCTTTCGTAATCTTGTTTTAATTTAAGAATTTCTTCTTTTGCTTCAAGCATCGCCTCTTTCTTTACAGTTTTTGCTTCAGCATAGGCATCTTCCAAAATTTTGACAGCATTAGACTTTGATTTGCCGAGTTTTTTGGACGAAATAAGTTTGAATCCAAAAAATCCTCCAACAAGTCCAACAACTGCACACCCGATGCTGATAAAAACAACTGCAACAGGGCTAACCACCAAAAGCATACCCATAATATTGCTCATTTTTATCTCCTATTTAGTTGTTATTTTCTAAGTGCATTTGCACTTTAATAAATTTAAAAATAAATTTACATTATTATTTTAAAAAAAAATAAAAGAGGTGTCAATAAAATGACACCAAATAAAATAAGTATTTTATGTCAAAAAATATATTTATTTTTATAAAATCTCCATATTTGCCAATGCTTCTTCAACAAGCATGTCAATATCCAGTTTCTTTTCTTGCTCTTCAACCTTGAAAAGTTTTGGTTTAATCAATGGATTTTTTGGCAAGAAAACAGTGCAGCAGTCTTCATATGGTAGGATTGATGTTTCGTATGTCCCAATATGTTGTGCAATCGTCATTGTTTCTTGTTTATCAAAACAGACAAGAGGACGCAAAATTGGAACAACATTTAACACGCTTTCAGTCGATGTCATGCCTTCAATGGTTTGCGATGCGACCTGTCCCAAACTTTCGCCAGTTATGATTGCTTGATATTTGTTTTTCAAACAAATTCTTTCTGCAATTCTCATCATGAAACGGCGCATGATTGTAATCATATATTCTTCGTCACAATTCTTGTGAATTTCTTCTTGGATATGAGTAAACTTGACGCAATAAAGTTTTATGTTGCCGCAATAATCTGAAATGATGTCGCGAAGTTTGACAACTTTTTGTTTTGCTTGCTCACTTGTGTAGGGATAACTATGGAAATGCACAGCACTGAGGCTCATTCCCCTTTTTGCGATTTCAAAACCCGCAACTGGGCTATCAATTCCACCTGAAAGCAAAAGCAATCCTCGTCCAGAAGTTGACACAGGCATTCCGCCAAGGCAAGGAATTTTTTCTGCAATAATATATGTTTTTTTGTTTTCTCTGATTTCAACAATGACATCAACATCATAGTTTTTGAGTGAAACTTTGAGATTTGGATTCGCGTCAAGAATAAAGCCTCCAAACATTGGTTCAAGTTCGCTTGAACGCATTGGGAATGTTTTGTCCGCACGAACAACTGAAACACGGAAAGTTTTTTGCGTGAATTTGAGAGATTTGAGTTGATTTTCAATTTCTTTCATGTCGGTGTCAATCTCAATTGCACGGCTGAGAGAAACAAGTCCAAACACTTTTTGGATTTGTGATATTAACTTCTTTTCATCACGCGGCTCGTAATCTTCAACCAAATATCTCCCGTTGATTGCTTGAACTTTGCAAGAAAAATCTTTTGTTGCCCTTTTTATGTTTGACAGCAAAACATTTTCAAAGTATCTTCTGTTTTTTCCTTTTAGGTGAATTTCACCATAACGCAAAAGTAATAAATTTTTCATAGTCACCTCAAAGTTTCATAAAGTTTTTTTGCTTGTTCATTTACAATTTTTCCAGCCTCGATAACTTCATCAATGCTTGTATCTCTTGAAAAACTGATGCGGATTGAACCAATGATGTTTTTTTGTCCCATTGCTTCCAGCACTCTATTCCCAACTTTTTTTGAAGAGCACGCCGAACCAAGACCAAAAATTACGTCTTTGTCTTGACACATATTCATCAGCGTTTCGCCCCTGATTCCATCAAACGACAAGCTCAAAACATATGGCGAACCGTTGCCATTGATTTCAAACTTCACATCTTTAAGTTCTTGAATAAGTGCTTTTCGAAGTGACAACACATGTGCATAATCGCGTTTTATATCAATTTGTTTGCAAGCCTCATAAAACGCCATGATTGAAGCAATATTTTCTGTTCCCGAACGAAGTCCACCCTCTTGACCACCACCAAGAAGCAAAGGTTTTAATTTTGAACCATTCTTCATGCACAATGCCCCAATGCCTTTTGGTCCATAAATTTTGTGTGCCGAAATTGTTGCATAATCCAGCACTTCAAAATCAATATCAATTTTGCCAAAAGCTTGAACAATGTCACTGTGAAATTTTGCTTGCGGTTGAAACCTATCAATCAAGTCGCGAATTCTTGCCAAATCATTAATCGCACCCGTTTCATTGCTAACTGCCATGATTGAGACAAAAGTTGTTTCGTATTGAAGCAAAGTTTCAAGTTCTTCGTAATCAACTTCTCCATTTTTTTGAAGCCCAACAAATTTGACGTCAAATCCTTGTTCCAAAAGATTTTTTGCAACATTAAAAACTGACGGATGTTCCCCCATTGAAAAAATCATTTGTTTTGCTTGTTTGTTTGCGTGTGACAAAATCACAGTGTTGTTTGCCTCAGTCGCACAAGAACAAAAGATGACTTTGTCATCTTTTTCCATATTCAAAATGTTTCTTATTTCGTCTTTCGCACTTTCAATTTTTTCTGCGTTAAAAAGTCCATATCGATAACTTGCAGATGGATTGAAAAAGTTTGTGCATGAGTAAAACTTGAGTGCCTCCCATGCACTTGGACACAATTTTGTTGTTGCAGCATTATCAAGGTAAATCATCTGAGTTTTGCCCCACATTTTATTTCTAATTCGCGAAGAATTTTTGCAACAATTGCATTTGTTTCTTCGTCTGTCAAAGTTTTTTCGTATGATGTGAGCCTAAATTTAAACGCAACACTTTTCAAGTTTTCGCCAAGTTGTTTTGAGCGATAAATATCAAAGATTTCAACGCTTTCGCAAATATCTCCACATGCTTTTTTGACAGTTGAAACAATGTCATTTGCTGTCACTTCTTCACTGACAACAACTGCCAAATCTCTTTCAACAGTTGGGAATTTTGAAAGTGCATGAACAACAATTTTCTTTTCATGTTTTCCAGTGAGCAAATCAGTGTTGATTTCAGCATAGAACACATTTTTGGGAAGGTCATATGCACGTGCGACTTTTGGATGAATTTCACCAAATCGAGCGATTGGTTTTCTTGTTTGCAAATCAATGATATCTGCACTCACTCCTGGATGCAAAATGGACAATGTCGAACGAACCAGCCTTGTTGCAAGTTGATATGAACTCAGCAAACTTTCAACAACACCTTTGAGAGTGAAAAAGTCGCATTTTTGGTCACAAACAACAATGCCAGTCATGTTTGTTTCGTTTGGCAATACGTCATAGTTTTCATCTGCTTTTTCATAGGTTCTTCCAAATTCAAACAGTTTGAAATTGCTGTTTCCGCGTTTGAGATTGTTGGAAACATTCATCAAAAGACCATGCGCCAAAGTGAGTCTCATGCAACCAAGTTCTTCACTTAATGGATTTGCAATAACAACCATTTTTTCGTCAGTAAGTCCAAGTTTTTTTGCATGATCGCGCGGAACCATTGAGTAATTTACCGCCTGATAAAAACCAAGGTCAACCAAAGTTTTTGCTAGTTTGCTCTGTTCATTAAGGACTGGGTCGTTTTTGCCTATGGTATAACTTGTGTCGCCAAGAACTGTTTTTGTTTCAAGATTGTCATAAACATCATAACCATAAAAACGAATGAGTTCTTCTGCAATGTCGTTTGCACACTCAATATCAAATCTTTCTGGCGTGACAATGCTTGTTAAAGTGTCACCTGAAATTGTTGATTTGATTTGAAGATTATTGAGAATTGTAAGAACAACATCATTTGGAATTTTCACTCCCAAAATGCTTTCAATTTTGTTTAGACTTGAAACAACTGTTCTTGTTTTGATTTCTTCTTTGTGCTCATCGATAATTCCTTCGACAATCGTTCCTGCATCAAGCAAATTAACAAGCTTGAGTGCTTTTTTCAAACCTAGTTCAGGACTCATGACATCAACACCGCGTTCAAAACGAGCAGAAGAATCTGTTCTTATTCCAAATTTTCTTGATGTGACACGAACTGTTTTTCTTTCAAAACAAGCACTTTCAAAAATTGCTGTTTTTGTTGTGTCTTCAACGCATGAATTAAGCCCACCAATGACGCCAGCGATGCACATTGGTCTGTTCGGATTTGCAATAACCAAATCTTCGGGTTTGAGCTCATATTTTCCCCCGTCCAAACACTCAATGCTCTCTCCCAGGTTTGCTGGACGAACGATTATTTTTTTGCCATCAATATGACTTTGGTCAAACGCATGCATTGGTTGACCATATTCAATCAGAACATAGTTTGTTATGTCAACCAAAGTGTTGATTGATTTGATTCCAACAGCATTCAATCTGTTTGCAAGCCATTTTGGCGATTTTTTGATTTGCACATCACAAAGTGCTGCTGCCATATATCGAGGACAAAGAATGTTGTCTTCAACCTCAACTGAAATGTAATCTTTTATATCTTTTGTTTTATCTGCAATATAGGTCAAGTCCTCATTTTTGAATGGGACTTTATAAATTGCCGCAAGCTCTTTTGCAATTCCAACAACAGAGTTGCAATCTGGACGATTTGCTGTGATATTTACATCAAAAATAACATCGTCAAGTTCAAGAAATTTTGCAACTGGTGTTCCAAGCGGTATATCTTCTTTGAAAACAAGAATTTGATTTTCGCTGGCACCTGGATAGATGTCGTCACCAATTCCAAGTTCTTCGCCCGAGCAGAACATTCCGTCAGAGTCAACTCCACGCATTTGTGATTTCTTTATTTCAATTCCGTTCGCAAGTTTTGCTCCTGGAAGAGAAACAGGCACCAAATCACCTTCCTTGATGTTTCTTGCGGAAGTGATGATTTGAACTTGACTATCACCAAAATCAACTTTGCAAACTGTGAGTCTGTCAGCGTTTGGATGTTGTTTGATTTCCAAAACTTTTCCAATTCTCACATGGTCAATGAATCTATCTTGATAAACAATTTCTTCAACTTCCATTCCTGCAAGTGTGAGTTTGTCTGCAATGTTTTGTGGAGTGTCAGAAATGTCCACAAAGTCTTTTAACCAATTTAATGTCACTAACATAATTCACCTCTATTTATTTTGACTCAAAAATCTAATATCGTTTTCATACATCATGCGAATGTCTGGAATTGAATTTATAACCATTGCAATTCTGTCAATGCCAATACCAAACGCAAACCCTGAATAAACTGAACTATCAATTCCGCAGTTTTCCAAAACCTTTGGATTAACAATCCCTGCACCAAGAAGTTCCATCCAACCCGTTTGTTTGCAACGAGCACAACCTTTTCCTTTGCACATTGGGCAAGTGACGTCCACTTCAACACTTGGCTCTGTAAATGGGAAATATGAAGGACGGAAACGAGTTTGAGTTTTTTCGCCCAAAAGTTGTTTAAGCAACATATCAAGCATGCTTTTTAGGTCAACGAGTGACACATTTTTGTCAACAACAAGCCCTTCGAATTGATGGAAAACCGGGCTATGAGTTGCATCACTATCAACTCTGAATGTTCGTCCAGCAACAACAACTTTGATTGGTGGTTGTTTTCCTTCCATGCTTCTGATTTGTCCAGCAGATGTTTGTGTGCGAAGCAAGATGTTTGGCGTGATATAAAACGAATCTTGCATATCGCGAGCTGGGTGGTCTTTTGGAATGTTAAGAGCCTCAAAGTTGTAGTAATCGCTTTCGATTTCTGGACCTGTGACAACTTCAAATCCCATATTTTTGCAAATATCAATAACTTTATTGAATGTTTTTTCAAGTGGATGCAATGCCCCAATCTCAACATTTTTTGAAGGTTCTGTTATGTCAATTTTTTCTCTTTGAATTTTGCTTTCAATAACCTTTTCTTCAATAATCTTTTTGAGTTCAGCAACTCTTGCTTCCAAAAAGTTGCGAAGATCATTAACAAATGAACCGATTTGTGGTCTGTCTTCGGGTTTGACATCTTTCATTCCGCGAAGAAGTGCGGTAAGTTCCCCACTTTTACCCAAAAATTTCACACAAAAAGAATTCAACATGTCCATATCTTGAATTTCTTTCAACCTTTGCTCAGCAAGTTTTCGCAATTCTTCAATTCTTTCTTTCATTTTCTCTCCTTAAAAAAAATTGTTTCACCCAACTTTAGGGCGAAACTTTCGCGATACCACCTAAATTCGTGCAAAAGCACCTCATTCATGTTATTACGGAACAACCGCCGTTCCCTACTAATTTCAGGACGGAGCTAGAAAGTGAATTCAGCAAACTTGTCTTTAACAACCTTTCAGCCCACGAGTTGTTTTCTCTTTCAAGCCAGTTTTTGCATACTAGTCTTTCATTATCGCCTTTATCAATACGAAAAATTTAGCACATAAAAAAATTATTGTCAATCATTTGAATTATAAAAATGAATAATGTATTATCTCAATATGGAATACACAAAGTTAATCGTCACTGACCCACAACCAAAAGAAAATGTTGGCGCCTATTTAAGACACCACAACATTTCATATCGTTATTTGGAAAAACTAAAAAAGACATTTGGGCACATCAAACTCAATGGCCAAATTGCCAGAGCCGACACAAAAGTAAAGACCGGCGATGTCATTGAAATCAAAAGCAATGTGCAAACAAAAAGCAACATTCAAACTTGCATAATACCACTAGATATTGTGTTTGAAGATGATAATATACTCATTATAAACAAACCAGCAGGTCTTGCGACAATGCCAACAAAAAGCGTTTATAACTATAATCTCGCTGGTGCAATCATGTTTTATATGGAGAAAAAAGACCCTAATTTTGTTTGTCGCATAATCAATCGGTTGGACAAAGAAGTGTCTGGACTTATTCTTGTCGCAAAGAATTCTTTCACTGCTTCATTTTTTAACGCAAACCCAACCGCTTTTAACAAAACTTATCATGCTCTTGTCACTGGAAAAATTAATGAACACTTGACGATTGACAAAAAGATTGCAACACTCATTGACGAAAACGGCTTTAATCAACGAGCGCGAGTGATTGACGAGGAAAACGGACTTGAAGCAACAACATTTGTCGAACCAATCAAATATCTCAAATCAATTGATTGCACACTTGCAAAAATCACAATCAAAAACGGAAGAACACATCAAATCAGAGTCCACACTTCTTCTGTTGGGCACCCACTTCTTGGCGACACAATTTATGGAGAACCATCACAACTTCTTTCACACACCGCTCTAATTTGCAAAGAACTTGAAATCATAAGCCCAACTGACGGCTCATTTTTGAAATTTATTGTCCCATATCCAAGCGATATTCAAAGGTTGCTGGTTGGAGAAGAATGTTAAGGCAATAAATTTAGCATTTCGTCAAGCGAATCTGAATTAAGATATGTGCTTGGAATTGCACCAATAATAATACTTTCAGCAAGAAGCAGTTCGGTTGTTGTTGCAATATTTTGATTTTGTGTCGGCATAACAACGCTGACATTTGAGTTTATGTTGACATAAATTCTATGAGTTGTTTGGTTAATTCCCGCTTGATGAAATTCAGAGCGGAAGTTGCAACTAATTACACCAATCGGAATCAATCTTATCGATACCTCTGGTCCCCGCCCAACAAAAATGGGCATTCCAGAAAAAGTTCCGATTGGAATTGCTATTCCACGTTCTGAAATTTCACTCAGTTTTATTTCGGATAGTTTAACCAAATCACGTGCTAGCCTGTTGATTTCTGTTGCATCTGCCGAAATCAGTGTGACCATGCCGTTTTCATTACGGCTTATCTTTATCATATCGTCATAAACTGGACCTGAGTTGACGACCTCATAAACCGCTTGGTTGACAGCCCTTTGAGTGAGTGATTTTACTTTTATTTCACTCATAGACAAAATGACTGGATTGATAACAAAATTAAAGTAGAGCAAAGCCCCAATAACAACCAAAACAAAACAAATCGCAGCCAACAACCATTTTTTCTTTCTTGTCAGCCATTTTCTTTTTCTATTCGGTTTTATATATTGGACATACACGGGGTATTATATGTCGCAACATTCTCACACATTCAAATCAACCTTTTGTTTTGCTTTTGAAAATTAATGCAAATATAAAGGCAAAAAACACCGCCGCTGCAATCCCGCCAGCGGTTGCTTTTAGACCACCAGTGAATATTCCAAGAACTCCACCTTCTTCAACCGCTTCCATTGCTCCGCGTGCAAGTGATGCGCCAAATCCAATGATTGGAACATTAATCCCAGCATTCGCAAAATCTGATATTGGTTGAAAAAGGTTAAACGCTTGCAAGATTACGCCAATCAAAACAAATGTCACCAAAATCCTTGATGTTGTCATGTTTGTTGTGATGACAAGAATTTGTCCAATCATGCAAACAAATCCGCCAACCAAAAACACCATAAGCCAATTTACCCAAGTCATTTTGCCACCCCTTTTTCAATCACGATTGCGTGGGCAATGCAAGGGATTGTGTCGCCTTGCTGACAAGAAAGTGGCGAGAGCAACGCACCAGTAGGCACAAACAGAACCTTGTTGTATTCGCCTTCTTCAACTTTGCGCAAAATGTATGAATTCAGAACACTTGCGCTACAGCCACACCCACTGCCACCCATAAAAACCTTTTGATTATTTTTATAATACATTTGACCACAATCACCATAATTGTCTCCCAATACATATCCTTCTTCTTCCATCAAATCAATCAAAACTTCACTGCCATGCTTGCCCAAATCCCCCGTGACAACAAGGTCATAGTCTTCTGGTCTTGTTTTTGTTTCCTTGAAATGAGCAACGAGTGTTGACATTGCGGCAGGTGCCATTGCTGCACCCATATTGTTGACATCACAAATTCCCCAATCGACCACTTTCCCTATTGTTGCCATGGAAATGACTGGACCTTCGCCCTTTTGCGAAAGGACAAGTGCCCCCGCTCCTGTCACAGTCCATTGTGAAGTTGGCGGTCTTTGATTGCCAAGTTCAAGTGGAAAACGATATTGTCTTTCAGCTGAAGAAAAATGGCTGACTGTCGCACAAACAATATTGTCAAATAGTCCGCTTTCAATAAACACCCCGCCAACAGCCATGCTTTCTGCCATTGTCGAGCAAGCACCATATAACCCAATGAAATTTGTTTCATATTGTCTTGCGGTAAAAGTTGAAGAAATAATTTGGTTTAGCAAATCTCCCGAGAGCAAAACGCTTATATCACTTGGTTGAAGTTTTGCTTTTTCAATCGCACCCAAAACCGCATGTTCAAGTATTTTTCGTTCGGCTTTTTCATACGAATTTTCGCCGACACAATCGTCGTTTAGTGCATAATCAAAATATGGTCCAAAAAAGCCATTCTTTTCTTTTGGTCCAACAACAGAATAATAGCCAATGATTTTTGGCTTTTTTCGAAATACAATTGTTTGTGTTTGATTATTTTTTATCATATAGTCCTCAAATAAACATATAAATGAATCCAACAATAATGCTTGAAACCACGCCCGACACAATAACTGGTCCCGCAACTGTAAACATCTTTACGCAAATTCCAAAAATAATTCCTTCATGCTTAAATTCAATCGCGGGGCTTGTCACAGAGTTGGAAAATCCCGTTATCGGAACAATGGAACCCGCACCCGCAAATGCCCCAATCTTGTCATAAACTCCAAGCCCTGTGAGAAATGACGCCAAGAAAATTAGCACAATAAGGACATATGCCCACTGCGTTGTTTGGTCGATATTTGGCCAAATGAGCATCAATAATTCGTTAATTCCCTGACCAATTAGGCAAATCACGCCACCAACCCAAAAAGAATTAAACAATGTTGGCCACGGCTTTGTTTTTGGAATTTTATTTTTTATATACTTGTTATAATTTTCATTTCTTAATTGTTCGTCCATTTTTTTCCCTCGTCAAAAGAATATTGACAAACAAAAAGTTTTTAAACTGCGAATTTTTTTTTGAGATGTGCAAATTCTAATAGTAATTGGAGGAAATATGAAAAAATTTTTGTTATCAGTTTCACTTGTTGCATTATGTTTGTGTCTTGTTGGTTGCTCAAACACACAAAAAGACTTGTCTGCAAAACTTGACGCACATCTCAATAGACTCAGTGCAACAATTTCATCTGTTCAAGACATAAAGAATTCAGAAATAACTTATCAAGCCGCAATAAATCAAGCGCCTTCTTCAACTCGCTTGAACAACCCTGTTGTTAGAGAAAATCCAGATTATGACAACAAAATCGCGTTTATTGACTCTTCAAACAAAATTGACTCAACAATCTATCAAGACGTGCTTTGCACAAACGACAATCTCGGCTCGTGCAAAAGCCAAATTTGTGAACTCATTGAAATGTTGAGATCACTTTCTGCAAAAATCAAAAAAGGCGAAATCAAACTTAATGACAATCAAATCATAGGCGTGAATGAACTTTTGTCAAACCTTTCAATCAACACAAACAGAATTTCAATGAGCAAAAACGAAACAAACACCGAAGTTGGTAAAGCAAAAGCAATGCTAAACGACAAAAACAAAAATCAAGCAGCACTAAATTCAAGATTTATTCGACTTAACAACTGCCTTGAAACCAGACTCACCTATTACAAAAACTGCCTTAATGTCCTTAACCAAATTCGCATTTTGCTCGCTTGTGAAAATGGAAATTGCACATATGAAAACGGCAAAGTTTGCATTGATGGAAAATGCTATGACGACACAGAACTCAGCAAATATGGCGAAAACACAAACAAACAACAAGAACAAAACGAAAACAAACAATTTTTACTCAACGAAAGCGATTACAAACTGTTTGAAGAGTTCAAAAATTATCTTGAAAGAACAAAAAAAGAAACTGAACTTCAAAGCCAAGAACTCACAAAAAGCGAGGAGAAAATTGAGAACGACATGCAAAAACAATATGACACTTTGGAAATCAAAGACATCAGCAAGTCAAAGCCTGTCCATGATGACGCCATGAGAGACACAAAAGACATCAAAAGTGACCCAAACAACAGATTTGACACAAAAGATATCAAAGACGGTCAAAGCGAAAACAAACAAATAAATCGTGAAAATAACAAGATAACACCAAATCAAAACGAACAACAAACAAAAGATATAATCGTTTATGATTCTCAAACAAATCACAGCAACCGCAGAGGAAATGTTGACACTTTTCGCGACCCAACAGTCCGCCCTAACATCGATAGTTTCAGACGCGTAAATGGAAAAATTGTTTCTCCAAATCAACTATTTATGGAATGGATTATGCAAAAACCTTTTCCAGACAAAATCACAGAAACAAACATCATAATTCTTTCAAATGAAGACCCTGACAAACAATTCGTTGAAAACACAAACACAAACAACAATAGTTTTGAGTGTTGTTAAAAAAATGACCTATGCGTTATGGCATAGGTCGTTTTTTATCTTTTGAATTGTTTGAGTTTTGCAACAACTTCTTCAAAATGCGCGAGATTTTTTGACATCCATTGTTTGATTTCGTCTTGATTTGCTTCAAGCATATTGTTTGCCCTCAAAATTTCAATGCGTTGTAAAATTCGTTCTTTTTCTCTTTGACAGGATTTCAATTCATTGAGTGTTTCTTGAAAAATGTTTGTATTATTCCTAAACTCTTCCTTTTTCATCTTTTCCCCCAGAATCCTTTATATCCCATAACTTATATTGTCCGTCAGGTTTTTCCCAATCACCTTCATAACCCAAAAAAAGTGTGCCATAACTCGCAAAGTCAAGTCCACGTTTTGCCTTTGTCTTTCGCTTTGTTTCTTCAATTTGTTTATGCAAATCGTTATATGACATGCCAACCGTCATGACTTTGATTGGATTTTTTGGATGCTGTTTGTTATATTCACAAGCAAAAGCATCAATACCCAACAAAAACTCGGCATAAATTGCATCTTTTTGGTCTTCGGTCATGGCGTCGGCGACTTTAATTGTGTTAAAACAACATAGCCTTCGTTTTTGTTTATAAATGCTGTTGATTTTGCAACAGGAAGTCCATTTTGAGTTTTGATTACGAGATTTTGAACATTTGGATTGACAAAATTGCTTCTTAAAATGCCATATCCCACATTTTCTAGAGTCGCACAACAATTGCAGTAATAACCCAAGCAAAAATTCATAGGGTCGTTTTTTTCAAGCCAATCAAAACCAAATTCTTTTGCATCACTTGTCAAACTCGCGTTTATATCCCCCGCAATTTGCAACCCAAGTTCAGCCAACTTTTGAGTTTGTTTTTTATACTTTTCAATGGTGTTGGTCAAATTGTTTAGATGAAAACCCAAGATGTTTGCAGGAATGTTGTTGTCGTGATATTCTTTTATTATTCTTTTTGCTTGCTCAAAATCGTTTTGGTGCATGCCCGACCACTTTGATAGTTCATCAGCAATTTGTCGTTCTTCTTCGTTTGAAACATCTGAAAACGCAATTTTTTCAAAAAATTCCAAAAACAACTCTACGGTTGGAATTCTATCTTTTTTCTTTGAGTGAACATCTCCGTTTTGGTCAATATGATAATGCACAACAGCAAACATCAGTTTTCCATCTTTATTACGAAATCTTCCTCCAGGTTTAAGATCAGCATCTTGGTCACAATATTCAAGATAAATTTTGTTCAACAACAATGCATATTGATTATTTATTTTAATTTGATCAAACACAGAAACATTTGTGTTTTGATCTTTAGAAAACAAGAACTCAGAAAACTCTTTGTTTTCGCCAAGTGCTTTCCATTCTTTGAATTGCGTTGAACAATGCGTCACCTTTATTTCTTGTTTTAACAATCTTTCTTTGAGCCATTCAGTCGCTTTTTGTGCGAGTTTGCCGTCATTCGAAAAACACCCGATATCATATGCAAAGGTTAACAAACCTGTCAAATCGTCAACATCTCCCACATCTTTGACCAATGCTTGAATTTGGTGGAAAAATTTGAAATTCGCACCACAAAAGTCATCAAATTTGCCTGCTTGTTTCAACTTGCAAATAAACGGCGTGGTGAGTTTTAAATTATTCTTTGATGCAATGTTGGCAATCTTTACATATTGCTCCAACTGGTTAAAATTTTTATCAAAACACAACAAGTCGTCCGATATTTCAAAATCAACAATGCTTTCAAAACAATTCGTCAAGTCAAAATGCTTTTTATATGCCTTCTTTTGTGGTTTTGACGAACATACAATTTCGTCATCATTTCCAATATAGATATGCCTTAAATTACAATTTTTAAAAATACCTTCACCAAAATAACTCACTGAACTTGGAATGGTAATTCTTTCCAAAAAGTTACAGTTTTTGAAAGCAAAATCCTCAATTTCTTCCACACCAAAAGGAATGTCGACTTCAACCAAACTCGAACAATCACAAAATGCATTACTACCAATTCGCTTCAAGGATTTTGGCAATTCAATATTATTCAACAACTCACAACCTGCAAAAGCATAAGCGGAAATCGTTGTCAAACAATCCGACAATTCAACATATTGCAACCTAATGCAGTTTTGAAAAACATTTTTGTCAAGAAAATCACAACTGGACGGCATTATAAAACTTGACAAATTATAACAATTTCGAAATGTATTGGCAGCAATACATTTGATTTTGCCCATAATTTCAACTGTTTGCAATTGTTCACAGTTTTCAAAAGCAGAATCTCCCAAATATTCCAAAGAACTTGGCAATGTCACACTTTTCAAATCAGCACAATACAAAAAAGCACCCATATAAATTGTTTTGACTCCATTTGGCACCCTAATTTCAGAGATATCCAATCCTTCAAAACAAAAAGGGTCAAGCACTTTCACACCTTTCCAAAATTCACTTGGATTATTTTTTAAGTCATACAAATCTTCTTTTCTCACATTTGACAAAGCATTTTTATTTCGCATATTTTACCTATAAAATATAGTATATAAAAAATATAACCAGTAGTCAATACTGGTTTAGATAATTTTACTTCGTAGTTTTTCCAAAATCTTGTTTTCAAGTCTTGACACTTGAACTTGCGAAACTCCAAGTTCTTTTGCAATTTCGCTTTGCGTTTTGTCACGAAAAAAACGCATCAATATAATCTTTTTATCTCTGCTTTCAAGTTCTCGCAAAGCATCTTTGAGAAGAATGTTATTTGTTATGTCGTCAATTTGGTCAACTTGAACAAACTTGTCAATGAGAAGTCCAGATGAGTCAGATGAATCTCCCGTTGTCGCATAAATTGAAACTGGCATCTTGCTTGAATCCATTGTAAACACAACATCTTGTGCGTCCATTTTAAATGCTTCCGCAATATCTTCAATTTTAGGTTTTTGATGATGAATCTTTTGATATTCATCAACAAACTTGTTTATTTTGAGATTTTGTTGTTTTATCGCACGAGAAACTTTAATGCAACCATCATCTCGCATAAAACGCTTGACTTCTCCATCAATCATTGGAACAACATAAGTCGAAAACTTGACGTTGAATTTTGTGTCAAAATGATTTATTGCTTTAATAAACCCGAGGCATCCGAGTTGATATAAATCATCATATTCAACACCTTTTCCAACAAACCTTTTTATCACACATTTAACCAAAGGCGAATTTTCTTCAATAAGTGTGTTCTTTGCCGCTTCGTCACCAGCCTGAGCAAGTTTGATTAGGGCCAAAGTTTCCTCATGTCCAAGCACACCTATTCCCCCGAAACTCGCTTTATTGGTTTTTCAAACACTTTTTCCATGACGACTTTCAGTCCAGAACTCCCATTTTTTGCAAGTTCAACTTTGTTCATGAAACTTTCCATAACAGTAAATCCCATTCCGCTACGTTCTTGCTCAGGCTTTGTTGTATAGAATGGTTCCCTTGCTTTTTCAAAGTTAACAATCCCAACTCCTTTATCCATAACGCTGATAATTGCAGAACTTTCGGTAAGTTGAACCTTTATTGTGATTTTCCCAGGCGCCTTTGGATAAGCATGAACAACACTGTTTGTCACCGCTTCAGATACTGCAGTTTTTATATCAGTGATTTCGTCAAGCGTGGGATTTGCTTGAACACAAAATGCCGCAATGCAGGATCGTGCAAATCCCTCATTAATTGATATTGCATCAAATGTGATTTCCATTTCGTTAATTACTTTCATATTTTTTCTCCTTAACTAATCTTTGGCATGAGTTCATAGAGCCCTGTCATCTTAAATATTTTTTCTGCATGACTTGATGGATTGCAGATAAAAATTGGAATTTTTCTGTCTTTGAGTTTTTTGTATCGCCCAATCAAAACGCCAATTCCCGTGCTATCCATAAAGTCAAGTTCAGACAAATCAATAATCACTTGATTAAATCCATTTTCACCAAACATGTCGTCAAGTTCAATTCTCGAATGATATGCTGAGTGTTCATCAAGTTCGCCAATCAAAACAACATATAGTGTTTTGTTATAGATTCTGTGTTTTATTTCCATACCTTTCTCCTTAACACTTTCAGTCTAACACCAACGCCTTTGCAAAAAATGTCGACAAAAGCAAAGATATGACTTTTCTTGTCAAATTCAATCCAACAAATTTACGACAAAAAAGCCGAGCATTTGCTCGACTTACTTAATGTATTTTCTTTACAAAAAAACACCCTTTCGGGTGTGTTCTTTTGGTGGACTCCAACGAACGTTGTTTACAACACGAGAATCCCTCCCGTCCACCGTACAAAAAAACACCCTTTCGGGTGTGTTCTTTTGGTGGACTTCCCAGAACGTGTTTACAACACGAGAATCCACCCCCGTCCACTATACAAAAAAAACACCCTTTCGGGTGTGTTCTTTTGGTGGACTACTCAGAACGTGTTTACAACACGAGAATCCTTCCCCGTCCACTATACAAAAAAACACCCTTTCGGGTGTGTTCTTTTGGTGGACGGGGATGGATTCGAACCATCGAAGGCAGTGCCGGCAGATTTACAGTCTGATCCCTTTGGCCGCTCGGGAACCCGTCCTGGAGCTGGTGATTGGAGTCGAACCAACAACCTGCTGATTACAAATCAGCTGCTCTGCCATTGAGCCACACCAGCATATTTTGGGCGCCTCGAGCGAAACAAATGTTTCAGTCTGTCGCCTATTTTTGTCTCGCCACTTGCGTGTCGGCGAATTAACCTTACGGCTTGGTGCCTTGGGGCGGAATCGAACCACCGACTTCCGTGAGATTTTGCAATCTCGTGTCGGTGCTTCTTTTTTCACACCTAAGACTTGGTGCCTTGGGGCGGAATCGAACCACCGACACGAGGATTTTCAGTCCTCTGCTCTACCGACTGAGCTACCGAGGCAAATTTGGAGGTTTCCCTCCATTTTGGCGATCCGGATGGGGTTCGAACCCACGACCTCCAGCGTGACAGGCTGGCGTTCTAACCAACTGAACTACCGAACCAAACGGTTTGCCGTATCTTATGAACTCTCACTCGCCCAGAAAATCCCAAGCCAAGTGAAAAATCCAATGGTGGACCTTCACGGACTCGAACCGCGGACCAACCGGTTATGAGCCGGTCGCTCTAACCAACTGAGCTAAAGGTCCATATCTGGTCGGGGTGAGAAGACTTGAACTCCCGGCCCCATGGTCCCAAACCACGTGCGCTACCAACTGCGCTACACCCCGACGGATACGACTATTTGATAATATAATAAAATTGATTTGATGTCAACAATTATTTCAAATTTTTTCAACTTTTTTTATTAGTTGTTTTATTGTTAAATTTTCCTTCATCTTACAAATAAAAATCATCACATAATTGAAATTTGTTTACAAAGTTTGTAGATTGTGTTAACATAATAAGCATGCAGGTGTAGTTTAGTGGCAAAACATCAGCTTCCCAAGCTGTGGTTGCGGGTTCGATTCCCGCCACTTGCTCCAAAAGACCTTTCGGTCTTTTTTTGTGGCGGCAATCTCGCAGACTTCGTCTTGCCAAGCTTTTTGCTTGTGACCCCGCAACACATTGCGGCTTGGCGCCCGTCTCTGCGGGTGCGTCAGCGGAGTCTTCTCTCCGTTCCGACTGCGTTTCCCGCCACTTGCTCCAAAAGACCGAATGGTCTTTTTATTAAAAAACCCTGAATGCAATCCAAGGTTTTCAATAACAATAAAAAAGTTAAGTTCTGTTTAAACCGAAATCCAAATGAGAATCAACGCTGCCGTGCAAACAAAAATTGCAATGTCGATGCAAAGGCAAGTTATGCTTGCAACTCTAATGTTTTTGATACAAGACTTGATGCTCAACGACAACAAAACAACAGATGTGATGAAAAATGCCAACATTGGCAACAAAATAACTGGAAAAATTGATATCAAAACCAAAAGTGCAACGGCGACAGCAATTCCCTGCTCTGGTGTTGTTGCAGAATTTGCAATGTCTGTTATAACACTTTTAAAGCAACATGTGACAACAAACATAGCAATAACAAGCACAAAGAACACAATGCCCGCAATAAACACACCTTTCTTTGTCAACTTTTTATTTTGCAAGTCAGACGACACATTGACATCATCTCTAATTTTGTTTTCCGTTTCATTTATTTCTTCCATTTTCCCTCCTATAAAAGCCAGCCACCATCAACAGATATGACTTGACCAGTAATAAAGTTTGATTTTTCACTCGCCAAAAATGACACGACACCCGCAATATCTTCAGGCGTCCCGAGTCTATTTAGCGCCGAGTTCTCTTTTATTTCCTCACGAATTTCATTGGTCACATTTTTTGTCATGTCAGTCTCAATAAAACCTGGGGCGACACAGTTGACGTTTATGCCATTTGGCCCAAACTCTTTTGCAAGCGCTTTTGTGAAGGCAATTATTGCCCCTTTTGATGCACTATAAACACTTTCACACGAGCCCCCAACAAGTCCCCAAATTGAAGAAATGTTGATTATTTTCCCACTCTGATTTGAAAGCATTTCGCGACCGATTTGTTTGCAAGTGTTGTATGTGCCACGCATATTTGTGTCAAAAACAAAGTCGTAGTCTTGTTGAGTCGAGTCAATCAAAAGTCGTGTGTCGCTCACACCTGCCGAATTCACCAAAACATCAATAGTTCCAAATGTTTTGTTTGTGACATCAACCAATTTTTGAACCTCATCCTCGCGAGAAACATCAACTTTAACCATAATGGCTCTTGTGGTTTTCGAAATTTCGTCAAGCAAAACTTTTGCATTGTCAAAAGAATGATTATAACAAATCACAACATTATAGCCATCAAGTGCAAATTGTTTTGCAACCGCTCTGCCAATGCCTTTTGAGGCACCCGTCACAACCACAGTTTTCATTTATTTTCCTCTATAACTTTTAATATTATATCACAAACCTCGTCAATGTCCAAACAAGTTGAGTCAATATAAATTGCATCTCCACATTTTTTCAAAGGTGCCACCTCACGCTCTGAGTCTTGTTTGTCACGTAAAACAACATCTTGCAAAATTTCTTCATAAGGAGTTTGTCCGCCCAACTCATCAAATCTTCTTTTTGCACGGACTTCGGGCTTTGCATCAAGATAAAATTTGAAATCTGCATTTGGCAGAACAACCGAACCAATATCTCGACCTTCCGTCACAAGACCAACATCTCTCGCTGCATTTCTAACAACAGAATTAACAAGTTCACGAATTTCTGGATAAGCTGAAACGGTCGATGCCATCATGCCAATTTGCTCTTGTCTCAAAAGTCCGTCAACAACTCTCTCATCAAGGATTGTTTTTTGTTGTCCGTCCACAAAATCAACTTTTAATTTTCTCGTTCTTGCACAATCAAGAACTTTTTGCTTTTCATTTGCTCCAATACCTTGTTCATAACACGCAAGAGCATACGCTCTATAAAGACTTCCAGAATTCAGATGCAAAACTCCAAGTTTTTTTGCAACAAGGTCGGCAATAGTTGATTTTCCACTTCCGCTTGGGCCATCAATGGCAATTGAAAACACTTTTTTCATTTTTTCTCCTTTCGATTTGACAAATCATCAAAATTTGTTTATTATATTGTCGTTTGCTTGTGTGGCTCAGTCGGTAGAGCAGTTGATTCGTAATCAACAGGTCGGCGGTTCGATCCCGCCCACAAGCTCCAAAAGCACAATATCTTGTGCTTTTATTTTTTATAAATCTTATACTCTTTTTCAGCATCATTCGGAGTTTGATTAATATTATCTTTTATTTTATCAACCCTTTTATTTAATTGAGATGTTTTACGAAGCATTAACTCTCTAACCAGTTTCCCTCGTTCTGTCATTTCAAGTCTTGCACGTTCACGCCACCTAATTCTTTCATCATGTCTTAGTTTGTCATTGCTTATTGCAATTCTCAGCAATTCGATATAAGGACGCAGATATTTATGTTTTAAAATCCAGTAAACGATACAACTAACTAGAAAAACAACAAATAGTATATAACTGAATATAATGCAACCATCAATTGTTAAACATATTCCACATATGAAAATAATTAATGATATAACAAATATTGCAACACAAAATAAAAAATAAATTCTATATTTTCGTTTTGCAGCCCACAACAATTCCCTTGCCTCGTCACTTTCAGGCGTTTGCATTAATGTGATTGTTGAAACCTCAATCTTATCCATATTTTCACCTCGTCAATTTTAATTTATCAAACAATAAAAGACCAAAAATTGGTCTTTTTTTACTGCCCTGCTTTGAGATTTGGAATTGCAAACGACAAACGATTTTTTTCTTCGTCTTTTTCAATGATTTCGACTTGAAGTTTGTCGCCCATATGAACAATCTCATGAATACTTTTTCTTTCTTGTGTTGTTGCTTTTGAAATATGCAACATTCCAGTTGCCCCATTCTCAAGTTTGATTATTGCACCAAATGCAAGAAGTTTTATGACTTCACCTTCAACAATTTCACCCACTTGATATTTTGAAATGAGAACTTGAGATGGTTTTGGCTGGGTTTGTTTATAGGACAAACCCACCTTTTTCTCAACTCTATCAACCGAAATAACCCTAAAAGGATATTTTTGTCCAATTTTTAGAACATCTTCAATGTTGTTTACCCTGTCATACGAAACTTCTGAAATATGAACAAAACAATCCACCCCGTCAACATCGACAAACGCTCCATATGGCATAATCTTTTTCACAGTCCCCACAACAATCTTATTTTCAAAAACAGCACGGAAGAAATTATCTGAGTTTTCTCTGTCAACTTCTTCTTCCAAAATTCTTTTTGAAGCAATAATGTTTTTCTTGTCAGCGTCAACTTCAATTGCAGCAACTTCAATGCGTTGATTTTTCATGCTATCCATTGAAACATAAGACTTTGAACTAACTTGACTTGCTGGAATAAATATTGAATAATCCCCCAATTTGCTTTTAAGTCCCGCACGAGTCACTTCATCAATAACGCAACTGAATTTTGAGCCAACTTTGATTTTGCTTGCGACTTTTTCTCCATCAATAAAACTTTCGGCAATACGTTTTGAAACTTCAATAAATCCGTTTTCGTTTTTCATGTTGATAATCATGCAGTCAAAACTATCGCCGAGTTTGACATCATCAAAACAGTCAAATTCGTCTTTGGAAATAAACGCGTCATTTTTCCCTCCAATATTAACAATCGCCCCGTCTTGTCTTTTTTGAACAATAAAACCGTTCACAACCTGCTTTGGAGAATACTTTGTGAAAGTGCTGTCAATCGCTTTCATGTTAAATTTTGTTTCAGTCATTTCTATACCTCATAATAGAATAAGCATAACAAAAGTTATGCCTATTTGTAAAATGAAAATTATAGTAAATTAAAAAAATTAAACATTCATTTTGTCAGTTATAATTTTTGATGCTTCATCCAACACTTCTTTTGTGAGTTTTTGTCCAGAAAACTGATTAAGAGAGAAAGGTTCACCAAAAGTTAAGGTGTTAAATCGAAATAATCTTGGCCTTTTTGCAATATGAATTGGCAAAATCTCAACCCCACTTTTGATTGCAAACATTGCAGTTCCATTTTTTACTGCTTGCAAATCATCGCTTGTTTTGTTGCGAGTGCCTTCTGGGAAAATTGTCAAGGTTTCACCATTTTTCAAAAGTGTCATGCACGTCTTCACAGCATGGAGGTCAAGGTTTTGTCTGTCGATTGGAACTGCGTGCATTTTTTTTAAAAACCAACTTTTGAATTTTGTTGAAAACAATTCCTTTTTCGCCAAAACATACTGTCTGCGGTGTATATTCTGCATAAGTAATACAATATCTAGGTTTGTTGTGTGATTGCAAACGAAAATGTAGTTCTTTCCCTTCTTGATGTTTTTTCGATTTTTCAACCTTGTTGGAAGAATTAAGAACAGAATTGGCCAACATATTATTTTCAAAAATCTATATAGCATTTCCCCCTCCCATTTCATTTTTAATAAATTGTATTGTATCTGTCAAGTTCATGTTTGAAGTATCCACAACCTTGACCCCCTCAACAAGCTTGAGTGGAGATATTTTTCTTGTTGCATCTTCCAAATCCCGCTCATAAAGTTTTTCAACAACATCTTTTTGCGACACATTTTCGCCAAGTTGTTGCAAATCTTCCATTCTTCTTTTTGAACGCTCAAGATATGAACAGGTGATAAAAAATTTGTAATCAGCATTTGGCAAAACTTCACTAGTTATGTCACGCCCTTCCATAAGCACATTGTTATTTCTCGCATATTCACGTTGATAGTTTCGAACAACCTCTCTCAAATCCTCAATTTCAGCATATTTGGGGACAAGTTGTGAGATATTTGTTGTTCTCAACTCTTTATTATTGTATTCTTTGCCATTAATTTTAATAATTTGCTCTCCTTGAACAAAATGAACTTCAAGAATTATGTCGTCAAAATCAATGTTTGGATTTGGCGGTTGTTTTTTGTCACAAAAATATTTTGTTAGTGCGCGATATAGCATACCCACATTAAATCTATTGATTTTTAGTTCTGTTGCCAACATTTTTGCAATTGTGCTTTTGCCACTTCCACTCATTCCATCAATCGCAATAATCACACTTCACCTCCCGCACTGCGTCCAGCAAGGCAACCCGTTGACAAGGCAATTTGAATGTTAAAGCCACCTGTATACGCATCGACGTCAATAATCTCGCCCGCAAAGAAAAGACCCTGACAAAGTTTGCTCTCCATTGTCTTTGACATAATTTCTTTTGTGTCCACTCCACCAGTTGTCACAACTGCCCTTTCAAAATCATTCGATATATCAAAATGTAGTTCAAAATTTTTTATTTGTTTTGCAATATTTAATCTTTGTTGTTTTGTGACGGAATGAATTTTTTGATTTGATGCAATTTCACACACACTCAAAAGGACTGGAACAAATCTTGTCGGCAACATTGTTTTTAGAACTGTTTGAATTTCAGCATTTTTGTTTTGCTCAAATTCGGTCAACACTCTTTCTTCGAGTTCGCTTTGCGTCATATATGGCTTGAAATCAAGAAAAAGTTTGTGTTCAAAGTTGTTTTCAATGTGGGCAATATGCGCACTCATTGAAAGAGCTATTGGTCCAGACAATTCTTTGTCAGTAAAAAGTGCTTCGCCAAAGAATGCAAGTTTTGTCTTTTTGCCAACAAGTCTGAGTTCAACGTTTTTGAGTGACAACCCTTCAAGAGAAGAAACAAAACCATCTTTTAGTGGGATTGCCACAAGGCTTGGTTTTGTTGGGATAATTTTGTGTCCAAAAGACTTTGCAAGCGCATAACCATCACCGTTTGAACCCGTTGTTGGATAACTTTTTCCGCCAGTTGTCAAAATCACTTTATCACAAACAAATTCTCCCTTATTTGTTTTGACTTCAAATTTGTTTTCATTTTTTTTCACCGACAAAACATTTGTATCAAGTTGCACACGCACACCTTTTTTCATTATTGCATATGTAAGTGCTTTTGTGATATCACTCGCCTTGTCAGAAACAGGAAACACGCGTCCACCACGTTCAACTTTGAGTTTGCAACCAAATTTTTCAAAAAAATTTACAGTGTCATCATAATCAAACGCCGAACTTGCCGAATACAAAAATTTTGGATTTGAAACAACATTATTCAAAAACTCTTGCCCCACGCATTTTTCATTTGTGACATTGCAACGACCCTTGCCCGTGATATATAGTTTTTTGCCAAGTTTTTCGTTTTTTTCAAGAAGCAGAACATCATTATTATTGTTTGCAGCAAAAAAAGCCGACATAAGACCTGCCGGCCCACCACCAACAACAATTATCCTTGTCATTGATTTTGTCCTTTTGAAAGCAAAATTAGTTCACCATCTGTGAGATCGCGATATTCACCGCGTTTGAGCCCGCCAAGTTTGACTCCACCAATACTTACGCGTTTAAGCATAATAACAACACGCCCAATCGCCTCAAACATACGGCGAATTTGACGATTTTTGCCTTCATCAATTGTGATTTCAAGTCGTGTGACGTTATTTTCAAAAGACTTGAATACAATTTTGCATTTTGGAAGTCTTGTTCCGTCACTCTCAACAACTCCCGCACGCATAACTGCAAGTTCGCTCTCTTTTAGTTCTCCCTCAACCGTGACGATATACGTTTTCTCAACCCCATTTTTTGCAGAAGTGAGAAAATTTGCGAACTCTCCGTCATTTGTAAGAATAATCAACCCTTCGCTATCATAATCAAGCCTGCCGACACTAAACAGTCGAACAGATTTGTCAGGAATTAGGTCAAAAATTGTTTTTCTGCCCCTTGGATCAGTTGCCGAACAAATATAACCTTTTGGCTTGTTGAGTTTTATATATACAAAACCTTTTGGTGGTGCAATAACTTTTCCCTCAAACTCCACCTTGTCTTTTTTTTCATTGATATCTGTTGCAAGGTTTGTAACAACTTGTCCATTAACCTTGATTTGTCCGTTTTTTATTAAATCTTCACACTTTCTTCTTGATGCAACTCCACACGCTGCAATGTATTTATTTATTCTCATTTCACCTAAACCAATTATAGATTAAGTCTTTAAGCCCACTTCGGACAAATTTTGACTTCACTTCTTCCATTGTATAAATATTTTCTTCGAAAAGCAAATCATTATCAAGTTTTATGCAAACTTTGCCAACAATTTTTTCTTTTTGAACGGGCGCTTGCATGATTGTTGGATAGTCAAACGTCACGCAAACTTTTTGATATTCTTCATTTGTCATGGGATAAGAAAACCCCTTGATTGAAAACACATCAACAGTTTGTTTGTCGCCATTTTCAACATCAATGCTCCCACAAACAAAATATGGTTGCAAAAGTTCTTTCATTGAATAGCTCTTGAATCCATATTCCAATAGTCTCTCGCTTTCTTCCCACATCGGACCGCAATTTAGCACAACGCAAATCAGTGTCATTCCATCTCTTGTGCAACTTGACACCAAGCATCTGCCTGCCTTTTTTGTAAAACCAGTTTTCACGCCGTCCGCCCCATCAAGATACGTGAGCAGTTTATTTTTGTTTTGAAACACTCTCCCGATTATGTCATCGCTTGCAGCAATTCGATATTGCTTTGTTCCAACAATTCGAGCAAACTCCTTGTTTTGCATTGCAAATCTTGAAATATTGGCAAGATCTCTAGCACTGCAATGATGTCCTTCTTGTTCGAGCCCGTGAGGATTTGTAAAATTGCAGCCCGTTGCGCCACAATTTTTTGCAGTTTCATTCATCATTTTGCAAAATCCGTCAATGCTTCCGCCAACCGCATATGCAAGAGCAACCGCAGAATCGTTTCCAGAGCGCAACATAAGTCCATGCAATAAATCTTCAATGGTAAGTTTTTCGCCCTCGCGAAGATATATGCTTGTCCCCTCAATGCCGACACATTTTTTGTCAATTGTCACAACACGTTTTATGTCGTCACAATTATTCAGCACCGTGAGTGCTGTCACAATTTTTGTCGTGCTTGCGATTGAAAGTTGTTCGTCTGCATTCTTCTCAGCAAGAACACGACCGGTTGTTTTTTCAATCAAAATCATGCCCTTTGCCGAGGTCGAAGGAATATTGTTTTGAATTTCGGCGTGTGCTGTGTTTGAAAAGCTTGTTTCAATAATCACAGCAATGACAATCAAAAAGAGAAAGCACAAAACGCGTTTCATTTTATGCCTCCCAAAACAGTCAATCCCTTTTCAGCAATATCAATAATTTTTTGCAAATTATCAATTGAACCACTTGCAGGAATAAACTTCACCCCTTTTTCATTTTCAACCAAAAAGCCAACCGGCGTGAGATTCACTCCGCCTCCGCTTCCACCAGCCATCGGATAAGTTATGGGTTTTCTTTTGCCTTCAACACAGTTATACTCTCCCGCACCCAAAACAAATCCAACAGTCGCCTTGGAAACAGGAATTATTGTTGTTCCAAGTGGCGAAATAATCGGGTCACCCATAATTGTTTTTGAGCTTGAAATTGATTTTATTTGTGTGAATGTGTCGTCGATAATTGATTTTACTTTGCTTTGTTGAAATTCTGTCTCCACTGTTCAATCTCCTCTTTTCTCGTCTTTTTTGCTGCCCTCAAAAAACTCAGCCCCACATCAGACAAAGTGATAAAAAATCTCACTCGTGTTGATAGCACTGCACAAGTTTTTTCAAAATTGCAGTTGTTGACAAGAACAATATCAGAATGCGGTTTTTTCATTTTCAATTTCAGTGCCATAAAATTTGTTAAGCTTGATGTGACCCCGCCAAGCATTGCAGTAAAAAACGGATTTGGCGTTCCAAGATTGAGATACAAACAAAGTTTTCGAAGCGACAGAACATCAACAAGTTCATCAAAAAAGTTTTTTGCAAAATCAATTTTTTCAGTTGAAATTTCAATCTCTTTTGAAGTGCGCTTTCGAGATGTTTTGATGACAATGTTTTTGCCCTTGATTTTTAGTTTTGCAAAATACACGCGTATCCCGCAAAACTTCAAAGTCACCATGCCAAAGTTTTCAAACACATTGACATAAAATCGGACTTCAAACAAAAATGGAAACGCAATGACGAACAAAAATAATAGCACTGTGATTAAAAATATTTCCACAATGCTATTATTTGTTAATATCAAAAAATTATTTAGAATTAGCCAATTTCTTCTTCGTTTGCGGGCTCTTCTGTTTCCGTCAAGGCATCAACAACTTCTTCCTCTGTCATTTCAGGGTTTTCTTCGCATGATCTGTCCGCCGCACTTTCGTCAGAAGAAAACTCTTGAAGTTCTTCACCCTGCAAGAAATCTGGAACTTCTTCTTCGTCTGGAAGTTTGTAGTCATAATACAAACTATCAGAATTTTCTTCTGGATTTCTGATGAGTTTGATTCTCTCCAAAATTTCTTCTTGATTTGGGAGGTCTGTGAGATCTTTGAGATCAAATCTCTTCAAAAACTCTTCTGTTGTTCCAAAAAGAAGGGGTTTGCCGATGACATCTTTTCTGCCAACAACTTCAATCAAATTGTGTTCCAAAAGCACTTGAACGGTGTAGTCGCAGTTAACACCTCTAACCTCTTCAATTTCAAGTCTTGTGATTGGTTGTTTGTAGGCAATGATTGACAAAGTTTCCATGCACGCTTTTGTTAACGCTTTCTCTCGAATTGGATTCAACACGCTCGCAATTTGGTCAGCATAGTTTGGATTTGAAGAAAGTTGAATTTTGTTTTTGTATTCAATGAGATGGATTCCCGAATCTCCAGAAAGTTTTTTCTTCAACTCTTTGACCGCTTTGTTCACTTCGTTTTGCGTCACTTCAAGTTTTTCGGCAAACGCATTTATGTCAATTCCCTCGCCACTCACAAAAAGTGTTGCTTCAATAATATCTTTCAACATTCCATCAGTTATTAGGTCGCTCATCATTGTTCTCCTCATATCTTTCAATCTCAATATCTTCAAAGTTGCTTGTTTGTCTTGCTCGAACAACTTGCAATTTCAAAAGTTCCAAAAGTGCCAAGAAAATGTTTATAATTTCACTCTTTGTTTGGTCTTCTGCAACAAGTTCAGAAAATTTGATTTTTTCATTAACCAAAACAGCATCTTTTATTGCTGCAATTTTTTCTGCCACAGTAAAACGGTCTCTTTCAATCTTCTTTTCTTTGATCTCAACTGTTTTTTCAAGCGTTTTTGCAAGTATGTTTGAAAACGCATCAAGAAGCCCTTCAAGTGCCATGTCTTTCAGCACAACACGATATTTGTTCGCTTGCTTGTCTGGTTCTTTATAGAAACGCGAAATATCCTCAATATTATGTAATTCTTCACTTGCCTCTTTGAATATTTTGTATTCTTGAAGTTGGCGAAGAAGTTTGGCTTCGGGGTCTTCTTCTTCCGGCAAAATTTCTTCTGGTTTTGGAAGAAGTTTTTTGCTCTTTATCTCAATCAAAGTTGCTGCAACTTCAATAAACTCGCTCGCCTTTTCCATGTCAAGTTCTGGAATTTGTTCCATATATTCAAGGTATTGCTCTGTAATTGCCGAAAGCTTGACTGTTGCAATATCAAGCTTTGCTTCTTTAATCAGATGCAACAACAAATCCAAAGGTCCTTCAAAATTATCCAATCGCACCTTATACGCCGAAGTATCTTCAAACATTTCAGTTTGTGTTGTTTGTTCAAAATTTTCTTCCATACTCATCCAAAAATTAGCCCCCACAAAGAATAAAGTCCAAATATTGCATTTTGCACAACATAAATATAAACATAACCAAATAGTCCTGTCAACAACAAAATCATAAGCACAATATAACCATAATTTCTCATGAAAGAAACATATTTGTTGTCATATTTAGCGTATGCCGCAATCGCATTAAATCCGTCGAGCGGATAGATTGGCAAAATGTTGAAAAGTGCAAAACTAACATTCAAGAGTGCTGAACGTGAAAACAAAACATACATGAAAAAATAAAAGTAGTTGAGTTGCTGAATTTTTGCAAACCAAAACGCAATAAATGACGAAACAATTGCCAAAATTATGTTTGCAATAATCCCCGCAACAGACACCCAAAACAAGCCTTTTTTGTAGTTTCGGAATTTATTTGGATTGATAGGAACAGGTTTTGCCCAACCAAAGCCGAAAAAAATGAACATGATTGCACCCAAAAAATCCATGTGCTTGAAAGGATTGAGTGTCATTCGACCCATATATTTTGCAGTGTCGTCACCGCACTTATGCGCGATGAATGCATGAGCAAATTCATGAAAAGTGATTGCAAAAAGCATGGCAATCAAATAAGCCAAAAAAACACAAAACAAACCAAGCCCTGAATTCTGCATACCCTGCATTTCGTTAATCATAGTCGTTAGTATATATCAAAAGAATAATAAAAGCAAGGAAAAAAGAAAAACTCCGCGTCCACGCGAAGTTTTTTCATGTTTTGATTTATCCCCAGAATGCCCAATTGTGAATTACCTCTGAAAGCGCTTCAGAGAAATTTAATTTTTCTGCCGCATCTCTTGAAACCAATGGGATTTCAGCGACAATCTCATTATCTTTGACAATCATAACTTTTCCAACATTTTGCCCAACTCGAACTGGTGCAGGAATGTTTTCTGGCATTTCAAGTTTAATTTCAAAAACCGTGTTGCCACCTTTTTTCATGATTGCATAAAAGTCTTCAAGGCTTGAAACATTAACAGTTTTTGTTTTGCTTTTTTGAACACTGAGCTCGCCCAAGATGTCATTTGCGTCAAGAACTTTTTTATTGACGAAATTTGCAAATCCATAATTTAGAAGTTTTGATGTTTCATTAAATCTCGATTTGCTATCCTTTGCCCCAATAATTGTTCCAATCAATCTCATATCTCCGCGTTTTGCTGATGCAGTAAGACAATACCCCGCTTCACTTGTTGAACCAGTTTTTCCACAATCACAACCTTTGAAATAGCGAATTAGTTTGTTTGTGTTGACAAGTCCTGTTTTTCTTCCTGATGGATGAACAAGGTCTTCCATCCAAATTGTTGAATAATTAAAATAATCTTTGTGGGTAATAACTTCACGGTCAAGTGTTGCAATATCTTTTGCACAAGAATATTGCATTGGAGCAGGAAGTCCTGTGCAGTTGACATAATTTGTGTCAAGCATTCCGAGTTCTTTTGCTCTTTTGTTCATAAGAGCAACAAACTCTTCTTCCGTTCCTGCAATGCGTTCAGCAAGAGCAACCGATGCGTCATTTGCTGATGCCACAATAACACTCTTCAACAAATCTTCACACTTATAATCGACATGAGGGTCAATAAACACTTGCGAGCCACCCATTCCAGATGCATTTTCACTTGTGGTTATCATTTCATCAAGACTGAGCCTTCCTGCATCAATTTCTTCAAAAGTCAAAAGAATTGTCATGAGTTTGACCATGCTGGCAACTGGGAGATGCTCTCGAGCATTTTGTTCATAAAGCACAACTTTGCTGTCATAATCCAAGAGATATGCTGCTTTGACGTCAAACTTTGCTTCTTCTTTTTCTGCTTGAACATTCATGTCGATACCAAGCAAAGCACAAGATGTTGACATTATTACAAAACATAACACACAACATAGGGATATAATTCTTTTCATACCATTCTCCTTCTCAAGAATAGTTTTTGAAAACAATCATATTTTATTCATTTGAAACGATATCTTTTAGAAAACTTTGATTTTTCCCAATCCCAAAATAATCTTCAACAAAAGAAGCAATCTCACTTGTCGAATTGAGATTTTGGAATCTATGATTATATTTGAATGATGTGCCATATATGAGCACAGGAACATCTTGTTTTATATTTTGTCTGTTAACTAAATCTCCGCCATGGTCAGATGTTACAACAAGAACATCACCTTCATTCATCTGATTTCTGACTCGCCCAACAAATAAATCGACTTCTTCAAGACATTTTCTATAACCAAGCAAGTCACCTCTTTGCAGGAACACTTGGTCATTATCCATAAGGTTGATATATAGAAGTGCATTATCAACGCTTGCCATTGATTTGAGGAGCATTTTGCATGAAAGGTCGTTTGTTCTTGTCTGAAACACTTCATCAAACTCCCCTTCGTCAAAGTATTCAGCAATCTTACCAAATCCAACTGTTTTTATTCCACTTTCTCGAGCTAATTGAAACAAGGATTTTTGTTTTGGTTTTGAAACAAAAATTCTTGCTTGTCCGAGATTATAAAACGTATTTTGCGTCCCCGCATAAATTCTGGTTGAAATTTTCTCAATACAAAACTTGTTGTTTTTCAAAAATTCTTCAACAATAAAGTTTAATTGGTCGTGCGAATAGAGATTCTCATGACAAGTAATATTCAAAGTGTTGTCTTGTCCAATGTAACAAATTGGACAATTCGCATCGCGTCCAAGCCTTCCAAATTCTGCAAGAACATGCACACCCAACATTTTTTTGCAACACAATATATCACTTTTGAAAGTTGTCATAAGAGCACTACGAATTTCATCAGAAAGCGTGTCATCAAATGTCAAAAATTGCTGATTATCCAACACAACGCCAGCAATTTCCCACTGTCCCCAGAACGCATCATTTGCTGGATTTTGAATGTTTGCACGACTATAACATCCGAGGACATTATCCCCCAACTCATCGTCATTTTCTTGTATTCTTTTTAATCCCAACAGATTGAGATTGTTAACAAAACACACCATTCTATCCGTCAAATCTTTCATTGTGTTTGGTGTGTTTTGATTTGTTTTTCCGACTCCGAGTCCGCTTATGTTAACTAATATAACTTTTTTGTTTTCCACAAAATCAATATATCACAGTTTTTTATATAACCAAAATAATTTTGCTTGAAAAAATAAACAGCAATAAAGTTTCAACAACATTCACAAGCGTGAAAAGGACAAGAAATATCAAAAACAAAACAAAGGGTTTCTTTTCTCCACCAATGCAATACGAGCCATATTTTTGCTTGTTTCGCGCACGAACAAACATAAGAGAACAAAACGCAATCAAAAGCAAAACATTAATTAGCTGAATTGGCAAAATGATTATTATTGTCGTAAGCATTCCACTGAGCCCAAACAACAAAAACATAAAACAGCAATTGAGTCCAACCAGATAACTGCGTATCACAATCGCCATAATTGAAAATGGCGACAAAAGCACATTAAAAGAAGAAGCGAACACAATGCCAAGGCAAATGAGATACGACCCAAAGCGATTAAAAAACAACTCCCAAGTTCCGATTTTAGAGTTATAGAAATTCATGATGTTGTAGTTATCAAACCAAACAGAAGAATAATTGTCAGCATTCTTTATTGCCGTAAAAACACCCGTGAGAACAGAAACAAGGGCAACAAATGACAAAACTATAAGCAAAATCTTGTGTTTTCTTATATAGTCCTTGATTCCGCCACGCGCGGATTGATAGACACCTTCGACTCCCAAGCTGAACTTCCCCATATTGTAAGATATTCAAAGGGACTTCATTTTATTTCAAAAACAATAATTTAAGCAACATCAACAATAAGCAAATCAACAAGATAAAAAACAACCTCTCTTATGCTTGGCGCTTTGTGCTTTTGAAAAGTTTTATCAAACTGCTCCTTCCTGTTTTTATAAACATATGTAATTGCATTTCTAATATTTCTTTCAACGCTCGCGACAGAAGCCGAAAATCGACAAGCAAGTTTTGGATACACTTTTCCATTGAACGATTTTAGTGCCGCATTGTCACCAAGAATTTGGAGCAAGATTTCTTTAATATATGCGAATCCAAGATGTTTGGTTGAAAAACCATAGCCAATCAACATCTTCGTGATTTTTGAAGACAACTGTTCGTCTTTTTTTAGTTCTGACCTATTTACAAAATTTTGACAATCAAAAACATCCAAAACTTTATCAAGATTTGAGTAATCAACATCAATTCCACCAACAATTCCAGAATTGTTTTTTGTTGAAAAAAAGAAAACGCCCTTGAGATTAAAAACTTTTTTGTTTACAAAAGTCTTCAGCATTTCAAACGGAAGACTCACTGTGTCCAAATCAAAAATTACAAAGTCTGGCTTGAAATTCATAAGTTTTGTAAAAAATTCATCATAATCTTTCGCGTAAGTCACATATGTGTTTGTGCTTTTGATAATTTTGTTTAAATTAAACGATAATTCAAAGTTTTTGTTGGAAAATAACAATCCATTTTGGCAGTCCATAGAGCCCTCTTTTGTGTTTTTTTTGATATAATATCATTTTATTTTACTAAAATCAAGTGTTTTTTACAAAATTATTTCAAAACTTTTCAAATCATTATATCATCATCCAATCAATATAAATTCCATACCCTTTTGTTGGGTCAGAAACAAACACATGAGTTACCGCACCAATGAGTTTTCCGTTCTGCAAAATTGGACTTCCACTCATTCCCTGAATAATTCCGCCAGTGAGGTTGAGCAGTCTTTTATCAGTCACCCGAAAAACCATACTTTTGTCTTTTGCGGTTTTTTGCTTGCTTGCCTTGATTATCTCAATGTCATAATATTCTCTTACGCCACTAACAGAACTCATGATTTGTGCTTTGCCAGGCTTTACCGCAAGCCTTCCACCCACTCCAGCAACAACATTTTCATCAACCATTCCACTCTTTTCAAGAATTTTTCCGTAAATTCCAAACTCATTGCCACCTTCAATTTCACCTTTTGCATTTTTACTGCTCAAAAACACTCCTTTGAGTTCTCCCGGCTTTCCTCTCTCACCTTTCTCTATGCCAACAACAGAACAATCATAGACTTGACCTTTTTGAATATCAATTTTTGTTCCCGTTTCCCCATCCGTCACAGGATGTCCCAGTGCACCAAAATCAAGTGTTTTTGAGTCAACATATGTCAGCGTTCCAATGCCAGTTGCATCATCTCTGACCCACAGCCCAATTTTTTTGTTTCCATTGGTGTCAAGTTGCGGTTGTAATGTGACATCAAAATTTTTTGATCCTCGTTTTAAGGTTAATTTCACACCACCTGTCACACCTTTAAGGTGGCTTGGAATGTCATTTGCATCTTTGATCGCATTTCCATCAATGTGAGTTATTATGTCCCCTGCACAAATATTTTGATTATCGCAAACCGACACCAAACCATTTTTAGTCATAACACTATTTTTGCCGACAACAATAACACCATCTGTCTTGATTGAAAACCCAACTGCATTTCCTCCAAGATAAACGTTTTCATCGCCAAGAATTTGGACATCAACACTTTTTATCGGAATGAGCCCAAAAAGCTTGAATGTGACTTTGCCAATTTTTGGCTTTTCTCCTCCAACCTCAACTTGAGATTTATCAAGTGATGCATCAACAAATTTTCCAAACATGTTTTGTTCGTTAATTTTTTGCATATCTTCAAATGTCACATATGACTCATTTGAAAGGTCGCCTAAGGCTTTCACATCGACATTCAACAACATAACTGCCGCAATAATAATCAACGCCAAAAACACAACACCAACAATCAGAAATCTTCTCTTAAATTTTTTTCTCATAAAAAAACTAATCCTCGAAAGATTAGTTTATTTTTTTATTTGATATTTATTCACAAAGTGATTTTTTGAACTCGTCATTCTTCGTTATCAAGTCCTTTGCATACTCACACGCATTTCCTGTTAGGCTTTCGCCAAATCCCATGCCAGCAATAACTTTAACAATTTCATCGCCTTCAAGCTTTGACACAGTCGAAATTGTTTGATTTTCAACAACATTTTTTGTCACCTTAAAGAAATGGTCGCCCATTGAAGAAACTTGCGGTAAATGTGAAATCACAAGGATTTGATTGTGGAGAGCAATCTTTGCAAGTTTTTGGGCAACAGAAATTGCGATTTGTCCGCTAATTCCCGCATCAACTTCATCAAATACAAGCATGCCTTCATCATTTCTCAAAACATTCTTAACCGCAAGCATAAATCTGCTCATCTCACCACCCGAAATGGTTTTTGACAAACTTTTTACCGCTTGCCCCAGGTTGGCACTAAACAAGAATTTGACATCATCAAATCCTGTTGGATTCACTCTTTCACGAGAGAATTCTTCTGCCTTTGGAGATATTTGAACTTTGAAAGTTGTGTTTTTCATTCCCAGTTCTTTGAGTTCCAAAACAACTTTATTTTCAATTTGCTCAGCCATGTTTTTTCGAAGCGATGTGAGTTTGTCACACACGGCTTTTAACTTCCCAACAATTTCGTCTTTTTGTTTTTCAAGTTTTGCAATTTCGTATTCAGCATTCAAAAGATTATCTTTTCTTTGTTTTGCATCAGAAAGATATTGCAAAACATCTTCAATCGTAGCCCCGTATTTTCGCTTGAGTTTCTTAATCACCTGTTCACGCTCAATCATGCTCTCAAGTTGTCTTTCATCAAAATATGAGGCATCACGCTCTTCTTCAAGCGTTTCGCGAATATCTTCAATCTCAAGTCTTGCGCTATCAAGCCTTTTTGCTAGCTCCCCAAACTTTTCATCATATTTTTCAATTTCCAAAAGCAGCTTTGAACTTTGTTTGAGATTGCCTTCAACTGAAAAAGCTGAACCCATTTCCATTGTTGAAATCACAGAATTAATTGCAGACACAATTTTTTCAAAAGAGGCATTCTTTGCAATATTTTTTGCAAGTTCTTCATCTTCTCCAATTCTCAAATTTGAAGACTCAATTTCATTTATTGAATATTCCAACAGGTCAATATCCCGCTCGCGTGTTGCTTGATCTCCACCAAGAGAATGAATTTTTTCGTCAATATCCCGACTTTCACAAAGCAATTGCCCAAGTTGATTTTTGAGTTCGTGCGTCCTTTCTTCGTCATACGAATCAAGAATCGACAAGTGATTTTTGTCATTAAGGAGAGTCATGTTTTCATGCTGTCCGAAAATGTTGATAAGGCACGCACCCAACTCTTTAAGAAAGGTCAAAGTGACAAAGTTTCCATTGACTCTGATGTCATTTTTCCCAGAAACATTCAATGATCGCGAAACGATAATTGAATCATCAAATTCAATTCCCGCCTCAGCCAAAAGATTTTTGGCATTTTGAGAAAGTTCTGAGAATACCGCCTCAACTTTTGCTGAATTCTCGCCATAACGAATGACAATCTTGTCTGACTTTGCCCCAATAACAAAAGACAAAGCATCAATAATAATGCTTTTCCCCGCGCCAGTTTCACCCAAGAGTGAATTAAACCCATTATCAAATTCAACACTTTGATCAACAAATAATGCAAAATTTTGTAATCTTAATCTTTCGAGCATAATCCCTCACTAACAGAGCATGTCACTCAAACTTCTGCAAGCAGCAAAACATTCTTCATTTGTTGGAAAAATGAGCATCATTGTGTCATTTCCAGAAACGCTGCCCATGACACCATCAATATTGATTTTGTCAATCATGTCACAAAGTGCGTTTGCCATTCCCTTGATTGTTTTTATCACACAAAGATTTTGAGCAGGTTTTATTGAAATGATTGATTCTTTGATTATGTTTATGTATTTGTTCGAAACCGCTTGTTCGCCATTTTCAACAATCGCGTATTTGTATTTTCCAGTTTCTGCACTGAGGATTTTTATGAGACCAAGTTCTTTGATATCTCTTGAAATTGTCGCTTGAGTGATCTCAAAATTTGCAGCACGAAGCTGAGCAACGAGTTCATCTTGCGTTTCAATTTCCTTCATCGATATGATTTCCAAAATTTTTGATTGTCTTGTTGACCTAGCCAATTTTTCCTCCAGTCCTTTGTTTATAAGGGATTGCGGGTGATATGCATAATTATAAATTTATGAATATTCATGCCCATTTTGTGAATTTTTGATTATTATACATCCTGATTTATAATTATGCAAGTGATTTTTGCATATTTATTCACTTATTTTTTTATGAAAAATGATAATATTCATAAACATAAATTTCATATTTATAAATATAAACGCTTATGCATGACACACTTTCACATCCCCCACCAAAAAATTTTGCCCAAAACATAAATATTAAAAAAATTGAATGACAAAATTTTTCATGAAGCACAAAAAAAGAAGAGGGCTCACCTCTTCTCAAAATTTGTTTTTGCTATTTAATTTTTTTTGTGAATATGCTCAAAAATTTTCCACAAGCAGAAACAATTTTTGTTGACTGATTGATTGCATATCTTTTTGCAACCGCCTTGCCAAAAATTGTCAACCCCGCAATCACCGCACTCACCGCCGCAGCAATAAAGACTTGTTCTGTGCTGGTTATTTTATCTGTCACAATTTTTACAACAATCGTTGCACCAATGGCTCCACTCACAATTCCGCACACATCACCAACAACGTCATTACATATGCTTGAAACCTTCTCTGCGTTTTTGATGAGATAAATACTTTCTTTTGCCCCTCTCACCTTTCGCGAAGCCATACTTCTAAACGGATAGATGTCAGCCGCCGCAACAGCAACCCCAATCATATCAGAGATAACTGCGAGAGCCAAGAGCGGAATGAGCATTATGATTGACACAACAAGCCCAGTCCTCGACAAAACAAATTCTGAAAAAACCGAAACGGAAAAAGACAGAACCAATGTTATTATCAAAATTCTTATCGGCCAACGCCAGACATTATTTTTCTTCTTTAGCGCCTTGACCTTTTCATTCTTTTTCTTTTTTTCTTCTTCAGTTTGATTTTGCGTAGTGTTCAATTTTTCTGGTGAATTTTCTTCCCCAGACGGAGGAACCTCGCCCATTGTTTCAACCTCTTTCATAAATTTCCTTTTTTAACACAACAATGTTGTGGAATATTTGATTTGTGGAGACAGCCCGCAAGATAAACCTTGCGATATAGGTTCGGTTGGATTTCCCAAGACCCAAACTCCTCGTCACCGAGAAAGCAGTTTCCATTTAATTGAGTCCTTGCACCGAATCGCCACTTAAATCACACTATAATCCCCTGCGAACAAGCGCGAGTGCGCAACAGTCTAGAAGCTTTCCTTGACACGCATTTCTATTTCTTATCCTTTTTTGCAGAAACAAATTTCATGAGCAACACTTTTTGTTGTTGGCCGACTAACAAAAAATGTTGGCGCTCAATCCCAATGCCCCACTCAAGGCAGGCTACACTGCACACAGCCAGTGACCGCAATGCAGGTTCAGCTCAAACAGTGACAATGTCACTTCTTTTGAGTCTCCACGATTTCTGGGACAAAAATGTTATGCCGTTAACAAAAGCCCAAAAATCTTAACTCCCAGCACCAGCCCCGGTTTGGGCAACCAAAGCCAGCACAAGGAACTTCACAGATATGCCCTTCGACGCTTTGTCGTCCTCAAAATAGAAATGCCCGACTAGAATACTGCATCTCCACGATATATATTATAACATAAGAAAAAGAATAATGCAAACAACTTTTAATTTGACATTTTATCTTCAACAAAACCATTCAAAGAGTCGCGAATTACTGTGATTTTGCCCTTTGCCCCGTCAAGTTGTTCAAAGCACGATTTGCAGAGTTCACTTCCTCTCTCAAAAAGCTTTATTCCTTCTTCGAGCGAAACTCCGCTTTCAAGTTTTGCTATAATTTGTTCCAATTCTTTTTGTTGTTCTTCAAAACTCATTTCTTTCTCCTTTCAACAAGTTGCACTTCTGACGCAACCTTTCCGTCTTTAAAGTATGTTGTTAGTTTCTGTCCAACTTCAACGCCCTCAACGCTTTCAATCGCTTTCCCGTCAATTTCAACTTTTGCATAACCACGTCCCAAAACTGCAACCGGATTCAACTTTTCAAGCGATTTTTGAAGAAGCCCCAAAGCATAGTTTTTGTCTGACAAATCCGTCAAAACAACACTTTGGAGTCTTGACATCATTGAAGTCAACCTTGTCTTTGCAATCGAAATCAACGCTTCGCCATCTTTTTCCAATCTCATGCAACGCATTTGAAAACTTCTTTGCTTGTCAACAACAAAACGCGTTGCGGCAATTTTTAGGTCTGTGAGATGTTTTTTCAAAAGTTCAATTTGAGCCATTTTGTTTTCGCAAACAAGTTCAGCTGCCGCCGATGGTGTCGGTGCACGCAAGTCAGACACAAAATCAATGATTGTGAAATCTGTTTCATGCCCCACCGCTGAAACGATTGGTTTTTGGCAAGCATAAGTTGCACGAGCAACAATTTCAGTGTTGTATGGTTGCAAATCTTCAATCGACCCACCACCACGTGCGACAATCACAACATCAACTCCTGGGTATTCACTAAAAAATTCAATTCCCTTCACAATTTCGTTTTCCGCTTTGTTGCCTTGAACTTTGACCGGATACAAAACAATGTTTATTTGCGGATTTCTTCTTGTTGAAACATTTATGATGTCTTGAATAACCGCTCCGCCCTCACTTGTGACAACACCGATTGTTTTGACATTCTTTGGAATTGGTTTTTTATGTTCCGTTGCAAAAAGTCCTTCAATCTCAAGCTTTTGTTTGAGCTCCAAAAACTGTTTAAACAAAAGTCCTTGTCCATACGGCAAAATTTTTGTTGCATTAAAATTGAGTTTGCCGCCTTTAACATAATAGCGAGGCGTTCCCGTCACAACAACCGAATCACCATTTTTTATGTTTGCATATTTTGACGCACCAAAAAGGACACATGACAAAAGCGAATTTTCATCTTTCAATGAAAAATAAGCAATATCCCGAGTGATTGAAAACCCAGATATTTCACCAACAACATCAATGTCATGCAACATTTCTTCTGCATCAAAAATGTTCTTTATATATGTTCCAACTTGACTAACAGTCAGCGCCTTTCTTTCCATTATGCCTCAACCAAAGCAGAAAGAACACCGTTAACAAACTTCGGACTCTTTTCACTTGAAAACTTTTTCGCAAGTTCAACAACCTCGTTGATAACAACCCCCTTATCCACTTCGCCAACATATTTAATTTCAGTGAGTCCAAGCCCAATGAGCGCAAGATCAACGCGATAAATTCGCTCTGGCGCAAAGCCTGTCACCCTTTCATATATTGAGTTCAAAATTTGGTCTTTGTTTTTAATGAAAGAATCAACAACTTTAACAACAAATTGCTTGTCTTCATCATTTAGAACATTTTCTTGCTCACAAAGAAGTTCGAGTGTTTGCTCATTTATTTCACACTCGTTTCTTGTCAAGATTTCAAATATCATTTCAAAACAAATTTCTCTTGCTAATTTTCTCATTTCCCTTCCTCAAGATAAAACAAAAGTGCATTTTTGAAAAATGCACTAAAATTATGCCAAGTTATAGGACTCTTCCTTTGTAAAGTCTACACCTATCACATGGACATTGACTTTTGCAGTTTTCATATCAATCATCGCAGCAATTCCGTTCTTTATGTTTTCTTGAACACGGAAAGCAACATCTGGAACGCTATATCCAAAATACACGCTGATATAAACGTCAACCAAAATTGCACCTGATTGATTGAATTTTATTTTCACTCCCCCAAAAGAGTTTCTTTTGAACAATCTTTTGAACCAAGAATAGTTGTCATGCGACAAAGATGACACACCACTAATTTCTTTTGTCGCAAGATTGATGATTGACAAAAGAATGTTTTTGTTGCAAGTTATGCTACCTTTGTTTTGATATTCAACATCTATGTTATTATCTTTCATAATTTTCTCCGAGTTGTATTATAACACAGATATTTATTTTATGCAATTATTCAACTGGAATAATTTTGATATTATCAATGTCTGCTTTTGTCTGTTCTTGAATGACACTGACAATTTGAGCAACTTCTGATGCTTGAAGTTCAGCACTCTTCACAACAACATTAATGCTCCCAGATGAACTTGTGACGATGACATCGGCAAATCCTTTTGCTTTGATAAGATTTTCCATTGCAAGTTCTTTTTCCATTTGTGCAACAAGTTCCAAGCGTTTTGTTTCTGCTTCTTTTTTGTTCTCAGCACTTGTTGTTTCACTTGCGATAATCGCATCATAGTAAGCAATTTCTTGATTTCTTGTTGCTTGTCTGTCATCTCGATATGTTGCAAAGAATGACGCAGTTGTCATTGTTGTCCCAGATGTGTCAACAACCTTGTTATTAAGTGCGACATTAAGGTATGCCGTCACTCCCAAAAGCACGACCATGATGCCCAAAATCAAAAATTTTTTCTTTTTGCTCAGCATAATAAAATCTCCTTTTATTTTTTATTTCCAACCAGTATTTCAATACTAGCGGTTGGCACATTAAGAACTGTTTGAGCGGCCCTTTGAAGCTCCAAGCGAACATTAACATCTTCCGCACCAGAACTCACAATCAGCACGCCTTTTATCGGAGGCAAAATTTCTTGGCAAATCAATGGTTGCTTTTCTCCGTTTATTTCAACAAGAATTGGCGAACTTGAAGTTTGCGAAGTTGAAGTTTCGGTTGCACCATTTGTCACCTTGTTTGTCTTTTGATTCTCATCAGTCGCATAGATATAGGTCGGGCTTCCGTCAAATGTTATCATCACGCTCACAGTTCCAGCATTTTTCACATTTGATAACACTGAAGAAAGTTTTGATTCAAGTTCTTTTGTATACTCTGACAAACTTGTTTTTGCTGATGTTGAAATCACTTCTTCAGACGAGCCCTTTGACGGGAAAAAACTAAAATACACCAAGAGCGCAATCGCAAGAAGAACAACAATGGCAACTATTTCAAGATGCTTGATGCCTTTTATTTTTTGAAACAGTTTTGAATTTGAAAATATGCTTTTCTTTTCTTCACTCATTGAACACGATATTCTCCTCTTTGATATCAATATGTTTTTTGACCGTCTTTCTTATGATTTCATGAGTATTTATATGCTCAGTTTCCTCCGATATAACCAGTTCAAATAAATCGACAAAAACAGCCTCAATTTCCAGTTTTGAAGAAAAAATATTTGCCGACAAAAGAATCTTCACACCGTCAAGCCCCTGCTCTTTTAGTTCTTTTTCAATCTCGGCACTGATTGAGTCAAGCTTGTTTCGATTGAGTTGATAAATAAAATCTTCTTGAATGCCAATGTTGTCCCCCGCAATTATGCTATCAAAATCAACCCCGCTTTTGACAATTTTGGGCAGTGGTGCAACAATAACAACAATAACAAAAAACGAGAAAATCGCTTTGATATACTTTCGCGTTTGCCCCTCAGGCAAAACGAGTTCCACCAACACCGAAAGAACACATATTCCCGCAATGGACAAAACCCACACTGAAAAACTGCTCATGACTTCTCCTTAAATGAAATTCGCCGTTGCCATCAAAACACCAGCCGAAATGACATACATAAAACTAACGCCCAAGATCATGACAACAAGCATGCTCATTGTTTTGCTCACTCCCCCAACAAAGTTTGCAATCTTTGAATCCGCAACCGGTTCAAGAATTGCAGCAGTAAGTTTGAGACACAAGATAAAAGCACAAATCTTGACAAGTGGCACAATGATTGTCGCGAAAAGCAATATCATGCCGCTCACTCCAACCGCATTTTTCACGAGCATAGAACTGGTTAGAATCACATCAAGCCCGTCCGAGAGATAACCACCAAGCACTGGCACATAACTTTTTATTGCAAACTTTGCCGTCCGAAACGAAACTCCATCATGAGAATTTGCTGCAATTCCTTGAATTGATAAAAATGCCGTAAAAATTGTGAGAATAAATCCAATCGTATACTTGAAAAGTGAATTAAAAAACCCACTGAACTTGTTGAGTTTAACCGCATTCGTGAGATTTGATATGATTGAAAAAACAAAAGAGAAAATAAAAATCGGCATAACAAACTTTGTGAAAATTGCGATTATTCCACTTGTGAGAAGTGCAATGGTTGGTTGAAACAAAGACACCGAAACCGTCCCGCCAAGAGCGGTTATGAGTGTCAACAAAATGGGGAAGATTGCTTCCATTTGCGATTGCACCATAAGCATTGTTGAGGTCGTGAGTGACACCATTGAAGCAACCACTTTGATAACCAAAACAACAATCACCGAAAAGCAAACAAAGTGAACAATATCTCCCACACTTTTGCCCGACACCCCACTTTTTATGGCACAGATAAAGCCACATAAAATTCCAATCGCAACAATGGTCGTGAGAATTGGCAAAAACTCCAAAACATCTTCAAAAACAAGATTAATCAAAGCTGAAAAAATCGATGAGGCATCATTTGAATATTCGCCATTAATAATTTTTTCAACAACACCTCGAAAACTTGAGCCTCCAAAAAACTTGAAGTCATCGTCTTTTATGTTTTTGAGAATGTTTTCAAGTGCGGACATATCAAGGTCATCAATTTGTCCGGAAACCTCTTCGCCAATTTCATCTTCAATCGTCTTATCCTCTTCAGCAAAGCAAGTCATTTTCACACCAAACATCATCAAGACGACCAAACACACACCAATCAAAACAAACAATTTTTTTCTCATGGCAACAACCCTATTATTATGTCAAGAATTGTCATGACGACTGGAAGCGACATCGACAAAATCACAATCTTTCCCGCCAGCAGCATCTTGTCCGCAAGTCCCGAGGAGCCACTATCAATACACACATTTGAAGCAAATTCAGTCAAATATCCAATCCCAATAATTTTGAGCAAACAAACAAATAGATTGTTTGAAAGCCCGCTTTTTGTTGCAATTGTGGAAAACACATTCACAATATCAAGCAGCGTTGCAACAATCATAAAAACAATAATCAGCCCGCCCGCAATTCCCACAAAAATGCTGAGTTCTGGCTTTATTTGTTTGACAACCACAACAAGAATGCTTGTTATTATCCCAATTCCCAAAATCTTGAAAATATCCACACTCGCCTCACAAACTAAAAAGCGATTTTACAGTTTCAAAAAGATTGCTGATTAGGTTCACGACCATCAACAAAACAATAATAAGTCCCGCAAGAGTTGAAAGTGTTGCAATCTCTTCTTTGCCAGAATATTTTAGAATTTGATTGACAATGGCGGTGATTATTCCAACCGCCGCAATTTTGAAAATTATTTCAACTCCCATATTCCCTCCTAAATTATTAGAATCGCCACCATGAGTCCAAGCAAAAATGAAATTTTCACACTCATTTTTCCATATTTATTTTTGTCCTGCTGACAAGTCGCAGAGAGTGGCGATATGATGATTTTGAAATCGTCAATAAGTTTTATTTCGTTGTCAGAGTCATGTCGCCCAAGCCTTGAAAAAAAATCAAATATAGTGGTTTTTTCCTCGTCTTTGAGAATCCAAATTCCACGAAAAAGCTGCTTGGTCGAAAATTCAACATCTTTGTTTTTGAGATATTCACAAAAGTTTGAAGAAAGCTTTTTAAGATTTCCATCAAGGTCAATATTCTGAAAAATTGTCACCAAGTTTTTGCCAGAAAAATCAATGTCTGCCCGCAGTTTATCGCACAACAAAATCAAACCCGAAAAAAACTCATCTCTTTTTTTGTAGTAGTTTGAAACCCCACACCCAACATACAGAAAACCGCCAACAACAATAATCACAAGAAGAATTTTTATCATAGAAACCTCATGAAAAATGACTTATACGCCTAAAATTTTCATCATAAATCCCCTCACACGTTCCAGGACCTTTTCTGTTGGAAAGAACAACAAATCTCTCAAAATATTTGTTTTCGACCAGTGGAGAAAAATCTTTTTTTCGTTTGAGCATTTCAATGCTGTCAGCATGAATTGACGACACAACTCCAACCCCGGAATTAATTGCACGAATCACCGCTTCAACATCATCACCTCCCGCAAGTTCATCTGTGACAATGAGGTTTGGCGAAAGCACTCTCACCCCATGATCAATCGCTCTCATTTTTGACGAAAAAGAAATGATGTCAGAAAAGTTTCCAATGTCAAACGCTTGTCCTTTGTCACTCATGCAAGCAATCTCACCACGTTCGTCAACAACAAGCACATTAAGACAATAATTCTTGTTTGAAAGTTGCTTGAGAAAATCTCGAAGAAAAGTTGTTTTGCCGCACCCTGGTGGCGACAAAACAAGCGTGTTTTTAATTCCACCAGAAGTCACAATGTCCGAAAATGCATCAAGACAACAACCCCTGATTTCATGAGGGATTCTGATGTTTAAAGATGAAAAATCACGAATGGTTTTGATTTGATTATTTTCCATAACAATTGTTCCAGCAAGCCCAACGCGAACCCCATTTGCCGACATAACAAAACCCAGTTTGATTTGCTCATTAACGGAATAAATTGAACATTCACTCGCGCGATAAACAATGTCTTCAATCATTGTTTTTGATGCGACAACTGCATGATTCACATTATTCGTCAAACCATTTTCTGCCAAAAAAAATGCTTGACCGTTCATGAAAACAACAACGGGCTTGTCCATTCGAAAACGAATTTCGTTTAGAGTCGAATAGTTGATTTTTGTTTCAAAAACATCAACAAGTTTTGTTGGAAGAATATCTCTGAGCATTGTCCACCTCTTGAAATATCCTATTTTTTTGAGGTGGCGGTTATCACGAAAAATTCAACAAAAAAAGAAGATGCAACAAAACATCTTCTTTTTCGACAATCAAATTTATTTAACTCTTTCCATATAGGTTCCAGTTCTTGTGTCAACTCTGATTTTGTCGCCAAGGTTAACAAACAAAGGAACTTGGATTGAATAGCCTGTTTCCAAAACTGCTGGCTTGTTGCCTGCTTTTGATGTGTCACCTTGAACACCTGGTTCACACTCTGTGACTGTGAGTTCAACAAAGTTTGGTGGAACAACACTGAAAGCTTCGCCTTTGTAGAATTGGATTGTTGCTGTCATGTTCTCTGTGATGAATTGCAAAGCATCTTCAACTTGGTCATGGTTAAGTGGAATTTGTTCATATGTTTCCATATCCATAAAGTAATAAATTCCGCCATCTGAATAAAGATATTGCATTTCTTTCTTTTCGATAACTGCAACTTGGAATTTGTCTGAAGGGTTGAAAGTTCTTTCAATCACTTGTCCTGTGACAACGTTTTTGATTTTTGCTCTTACAAATGGAGAACCTTTTCCTGGTTTGACATGCAAAAAGTCAACAACCAAATAAACGTTTCCATCAAGTTCAAAAGTTACGCCTTTTCTAAAATCTCCTGCTGTAATCATGTTAATTTCTCCTTTATACCTCTATTTATTATACAAATTAAACTTCATTTGTCTAGTATTTTTTGTCACAAAATTTGTGTACTGTCATAAATTCCTTTCATAATGCGTGCATCTTCACTCATTTTTGTTGCCGACTCGCAAATGATGTGTGGATGCAAATTAAGTTTTTTGAGAGCATGAGCAAGCGGTTCAAATTCTGGTCCATAAAAATGGTCATCAAAATCCAAATGTTTGATCTCACCCTTTTCAGAAAACATAATTTTTGAAAAATGAATGTGGCAATTATCAACTTTTTCATAGCCAAGTTTGCCTATCGCATAAGACAAAATTCTTTCAAAATCTTCGCTTGACTTCAAACCTCCTTGCTCAATGCAATTAATGTGTCCAAAATCAAAACAAGGAATGAGCATATCGTCAATTTCACACAAATCAATAATCTCCTCATAAGTCCCAATTTGTGTGTATTTTCCCATGGTTTCAATGCACATCTTGCAATCGCCAAACCCGTTTGTTTTAAGCATTTCAACACATTTTGGAATTCTTCGTCGAACCAACGCAAGTGCTTCCTCACGTGTCAATTTTCCATTTGTTCCAATATGCACAACAACATGCTTTCCGCCAAAATGTCGCAGGTATTCAAAACTGGTCAGAACATATTTCAGCGACTTTTCAAACATTTCGTCACTTGGATTTGCAAAATTAATGTAATATGGCGCATGAACACTGATAAGCACGGCGTTTTCATTTCCCGCCTTTCCCAAAAGTTCAGCCTTGTCAAATCCCATTGTAAATCCTCTGCCAAACGAGTATTCATAAGCATTTAGTCCAATGCTTTTTAACCATTTTGGTGCATCAACACTCGACTTAAACCCCGCATCATAAAATGCCGCACCATTTCCAGAAGGTCCAAACCTTGTTTCTTCCATTCTATCCTCCAAAAAAGTTTCTTACAATTTTGTAATATCCGTTTTCAATTTTTGCAACGCCCCAAAACTCTTCGCCACAAAACAACTTGAAATTTCCGTCAACACTCTCACTTGCCAAGACTTTTATTCCATTTTTGAGATTTGGCAAAAATTTTTCAGATATAAAAACACTCGGCAAGTCAATGAAATCTTGTGCAACAATAAGTTTTGTGTCCGCATTGATTTCACTCAAAACCAAAGCATCTTTCAAATCTTTTCCACAACATTTTGTGCGACTTATTGCACACATTGTGCCATATGTTGAGAGTTTGTCTGCAAAGTCACGACACAATGCTCTGATATAAGTCCCCTCTGAACACTCAATTTCAAATAAGAATGTGTTTTTTTCAAGTGGCGCAACAAGTTCAAATCGACTGATTGTTATATGCCTTGGAGAAAGTTTGACAACACCACCTGCACGTGCAATTTCATATGCTTTTTTGCCATTAATTTTTTTTGACGAAAACTGTGGCGGAATTTGGTCGAACTCACCAACAAACTCATTCAATGATGTTTTTATTTCTTCGACAGACACAACCTTGTCGTTTTTCGCAACAATTTTCCCTTCGCTATCCAATGTGTCAGTTGAAACGCCAAACTTGAACACTGCTCGATATGTTTTTGTTTTGTTTGATGACATGTCAAAAAGTCTTGTCGCCCTTCCACAGAGAACTGGCAAAAGCCCGCAACCCATTGGGTCGAGCGTGCCCATATGCCCCACCTTTTTCTCTCCAATTATTTTACCAACTTTTCGAACAAGTGTATTTGAGGTCATGCCAGTTGGTTTGTTGACCAAGATTACTCCGTTTGGCATAACATCTCCTTTTGACAGCAAGCCAGAGTTTTTGCAACGACCTCTTCCATGCTGCTTGCTTCACATTTAAAACCAGAAGCAACAACATGACCTCCTCCTCCAAATTCAGCCGCAATTTTATTGCAAGCAACACCTTCCACACTTCGCAATGAAGCAGAAAAAATGTGTGGTTGAATTTCATATATAACAAATGATAAATCAACACCCATGATATTTCTCAAAGTATTTGCGTGCCCATTCATATCTTCTTTTGTTGCCCCAATTCTTTGTATAACTTCATTTCCCACAAATGAATAGGCAATTTTTTCATCAATCAAAAGAACCATATTTTTATAGAATTCTTTTGAAATCTCAACTTCTTTTACTGATGTTTGAGCAAATGCATATTCTTCAAGTTTATTTAAGTCTGCACCTTTTTCCATGAGCAGTGAAATGATGTCAACTGTTCTTTTGCGTGTGTTTGAATTTTGCAAGCTACATGTGTCAGTCAAAATTCCAAACAGCAAAGAATTTGCGATATCCTTTGTTATTTCATTGTGACATTCAAGCAACACTTCTGTGAGAAGTTCACAAGCAGAAGAAGTCAAAGGATTAACAACATCAAATTCGGAATAAATTTCCCCGTATGGGTGATGGTCAATTCTGATTATTTGTTTACAACTTTTTGTCTGTTCACAAATTTTATCTCCTGGACGCTTTGCATCGGAGCAATCAATAATCACACCAAAATCAAAAGTTTTCGTCAAATCAACTTGTGACTGATAGTTTGCTGCGCATGAGACCCACTTCATATTGAAAGGAACTGGGTCTTGCGAAAATAGTGTTACATTTTTGTTTTTATTCTTTAGATATAAATAAAGAGCAGAAGATGACCCAATCGCATCTCCGTCTGGATATTCGTGAATGAATATTGCAATGCTTTGTGCCTTCAACAGCTCTTTAATCAATTTCTTATATTTTCTCATTTAATCCTCGTCTGGAATGTTCAAAGTTTTTAAGATGTCTTCAATTCTTTGTGTATGGCTGACGCCAGTGTCAAGAACAAACTTGATTTGAGGAACAACGCGAAGTTTGAGTTTTGACGCAATCTCTTTTTTCAAAAAGCCAGTGGCTTTGATTAGTTTTGAAAAAATTTGGTCACGTTTTGCATCGTCCTTTTCAAGAATTGAAACTGACACTTTGCAAAACTCGCAATTTGGCGCAGTTTCCGCACTCATAAAAGTTATGAGTGTGTGAAAGTTTGGGTCATTAAGCTTGAGCAGACCTTCCGAAAGAACTTTTAATATTTGAGCGTTGAGTCGCTCAACTCTTGTGTTATTTGCCACAAATCACCTCTTTATTTGTTCTTTAACAAAGATTTCAAGTCTGTCACCTTCTTTGAGTGAGAAGTTGTCTTTTAGTTTAATTCCGCACTCATAACCATAATTAACTTCGGCTTTGTCGTCTTTTTGAATTTTCAAACTTTCAATTGTTGAACTTCCAATTTCTTCGTCACCACGAGTGATTCGAACGCCAGCATGTCGAACTGCTTTTCCGTCTGTGATATATGAGCCGACAACTTGACCAACACCAGTGAGTTTGAACACCATACGAACTTCTGCGTGTCCAACAACCTTTTCCTCATATTTTGGTGTGAGCATGCCATTGATTGCAGCTGTGAGGTCGTCAACAGCTTGATAAATGATGTCGTAATCTTTGATTTCAATCTTCATTTGTTCAGCAAGTTGTTTTGCTTTTGGTTGCGTCTTGACATTAAATGCAATAATAACAGCTCTTGATGCACTTGCAAGCAAAACATCGCTTTCTGTGACAGCACCAGCTCCCGCGTGGAGACAAACAACTTTTGCTTCTTCGTTTTCAATTTCAGTGAGTGTTTGTCGAAGCGCTTCAACAGAACCTTGAACATCGGCCTTGATAATGATATTGAGGTTCTTGAGTTTGCCCTCATTAACTTTGTTCATGAAGTCGTCAAGTGTCACGCCACTTGTTGCACTTGCCCTTTCAAGTTTAATTTTGTCTTTACGTTCTTCAATAACTTTCTTTGAGAACTTTTCATCAATAACAATTGCCATATCGCCTGAATTTGGCACTTCGTCAAATCCAAGAACAGAAACTGGGCAAGATGGACCAGCAGATTTAACAAGCCTGCCATTTTCGTCATACATTGCTCTAACCTTGCCAAACGTGAGTCCACAAACAAATGTATCTCCCGTTTTGAGTGTTCCATTTTGAACAAGAATTGTTGCGATTGGTCCCTTGTTCTTGTCGAGCGACGCTTCAAGCACAACACCAGTTGCCAAGCGGTCTGGATTTGCTTTGAGTTCTTGCATTTCCGCAACCAACAAAATCATGCCAAGAAGGTCATCAATTCCTTGTTTGGTCTTTGCTGAGACTGGAACAATAATCGCATCTCCGCCCCATTCTTCTGGCAAAACATTATGTTCAGCGAGTTGTTGTTTAACTCTGTCGATATTTGCTTCAGGTTTATCAATTTTGTTGACAGCAACAATCATTGGAACGCCTGCTGCTTGAATGTGATTGATTGCTTCAATGGTTTGAGGCATTATTCCGTCATCTGCTGCAACAACCAAGATTGCGATATCTGTCGCCTTTGCACCCCTTGCTCTCATTGCAGTGAAAGCAGCATGTCCTGGGGTGTCAATAAATGTGATTTTTTCACCATTTTTTGTCACTTGATAAGCACCAATATGTTGTGTGATTCCACCCGCTTCGCCACTCACAACAGAAGAATTTCTGATGCAGTCAAGAAGCGAAGTTTTGCCGTGGTCAACGTGTCCCATAACTGTGACAATTGGTGGGCGTTTGACAGCGTTTTCGTCAGTTTTTTCGTTTGCAACTTCTGTCAATTTTTCTTCATATGTCTTTTCAATTTTCTTTTCAAGTGTGACGCCAAGTTCACCTGCAACAAGTTCAGCAACATCATATGTGATTGTGCTGTTGATGCTTGCCATGATTCCGAGCATCATAAGTTTTTTGATAATTTCATTAACTGGTCGTCCAGTTTTTTCTGAAAGGTATTTAACTGTGAATTCTTCAGAAGTAATAACCGCATTTTCAATGGCTTGCGCAACAAATGTTTGTTCTTTTTTCTTTGTTTTCACAAGTTTTCGTGAGCCCATTGTTGTTTCACTAAATCCGTCATCATCTTCAATAATAATGTTGTTGCGTTGTTGTGCTTTTTTCACAAAAGAACGATTTTTTTCTTCAACATTATTTTTGTTTTTGTTCTTATTTTGGAAAGTTTTGTTTTGTGTTGGAAGTTCAAACATTGGAGCTTCATTAAAAGACTTGAAGTTGTTTCCCTTGCTTGCAGCGAATGTCGTTTTTGCTCCACCCGGTCTTTGTCCATCGCGTGGTTGGAATGGCCTTTGCCCGTTTTGTGGCCTTTGCCCAAATTGCCCTGGTGTGCGTTGTCCAAATTGCCCGTTTTGTGGCCTGTTTGGGTTATTTCTATCAAATTGAGATCTGTTTCCACCCTGTGGTCTTTGTCCGTTTTGACCAAATTGTCTTTTTTCAGTAAATGGTCTTTGGGTGCCACTTTTTTGAGAAAGATCTTGACGATTATTTTGAGAAAAACTCTTTTCTCTTGTGGAAGGTCGTTCTTGAAGGTTTTTGTTTTGAACTGGTGGTTTTTCTTCTTGCACTTCAACCTTTGTCGCAACTGTTTCTTGAGATTTTGTTGACAAAACAACATCAACTTCTTTTTGTGATTGAACTTGAGTCGCCTTGGTTTTCTTTGCATCAGAAACTTGCTTTGCAAGTTGTTCAGCAATATGTCTCGTGTTTCTTAAATCGCGTAAAACATTCTGAATTGCACCACCCACTTGCAATCCATGAATTGATTTAAGATTTTGATAACCTTCTTTTTGAGTGTTTTTTTCGTTTTCTGTCAAAATTTTTCTCCTAATTTATATTTTGTATAACCATGTCAGCAAACCCTTTGTTTTTTAGGGCAACAATCTGACAATTGTTAATGTTGAGAATTCCCGCAAGATCAATATCTAGAGCCACAACTTCACATTCTGTTCTTTCTTTTTGCTTCTGTGCAACAGCACAAGCAGTTTTTCCAGCAGTCTTGTTCAAGATGATGAGATACAACTTTTTGTTGTATTTTTTTAGGTTGTCAGTGCCGATTATCAAGTTGTTTGATTTTCTTGCAAGATTGAGGTATCCCGCGATTTTAATACTGTCCACTCTCCACCGCCTCGATAATTTTATCATAGATTTCATCATCAATTTGAGTTGAAAAAGCCTTGTTTAGAACTTTTTGTTTTTTGAGTTTTTTCAAACATTCTGGCTTTTGACAAATATATGCACCGCGTCCGTTCATTTTGCCAGAAAGGTCAAGCATGATTTTGCCCTCTGGTGTTTTTACAACACGCTTGAGGTCATGCTTATCAATCATTTCACGGCAACACAAACACATTCTCATACTTGGTTTTTTCATATATTCTCCAATTATTCTTCGTCTGATATTTCTTCGATATCTTCAAGGTCAGCAAAAATGTCATCATCGTCTTCAACATCAACAATTTCATGGTCGAAATCTTGATTTTGTGGAGCTTCAAGCCCTTCAACTTCTGATGCTGGTTTGACATCAATTTTCCAGCCAGTAAGACGAGCAGCAAGTCTGACATTTTGTCCGCTTTTGCCAATTGCCAAAGAAAGTTTGTCGTCAGGAACAACAACACGTGAAGCTTTGAGGCTTTCGTTTGTTTCAACAGACAAAACTTTTGCTGGACTCAATGCTCTTGCGATATATTCGAGTGGGTCGTCAGAATAGAGAACCAAATCAATTTTTTCGCCGTTCATTTCTGAAACGATTGTGTTGATTCTAACACCCCTGTTTCCAACGCAAGCACCGAGTGCATCAATGTTTGGTTTGTCGCTAAAAACTGCAACTTTTGTTCTGTTTCCAGCATCTCTTGCAATGTTTTTGATAACAACATCGCCAGAAGCGATTTCAGGAATTTCAAGCTCAAAAAGTTTTCTAACAAATCCAATGTTTCCACGAGAGACTTGAACTTGTGTGCCTTTGAAAGACTCTTTGATTTTCTTGACATAAACCTTGATTCTGTCGCCAACATTAAATTTTTCGCCAGGAATTTGGTCATTTTCTGTCATGATTCCTTCTGTGTGGCTTCCTGCGATTTGAACATAAATGTTGCCATTATCAATGCGTTTTACAACAGTTGTAAGAAGTTCGTCTTCTTTTTCTGAAAGTTCAGAAATTGCCATTTGACGCTCAATTTCTTTGAGTCTTTGCATAACAACTTGTTTTGCGGTTTGTGCTGCAATTCTGCCAAAATCTTTTGTTGATTCTTCATTGACAACACTGTCGCCAACATCATAAGATTTTTTGATTGCACGAGCATCTTCCAAAGAAATTTCTTTGTCAGGGTCTTCAACTTCGTTCACAACAGTTTTATATGAATAAATCTTGATTGTGTTCTTCTCTGGATTGAGTTTAACCAAAGCGTTTTTTGCTTCGCCATACATTTTCTTATAAGCTGAAGTAAGTGCTGCTTCAAGTGTTTCAAGAAATTGCTCCTTGTTGATTTTTTTCTGTGCTTCCAATTCGTCTAGTGCTTGGAAAAAGTCTTTGTTAATCATTTTTTTCTCCTTAATTAAAATTCGATGACGGGGCAAACTGCTGCCACCATATCTTTTTTGAATGTTTTTTCTTGACCCAAAATTTCAATTTTGACTTCGTCATCATCAAACCCGGTCAATTTTCCAACAAAACTTTTCTTCCCATCAAGTTTTTTATACAACTTTACTTCAACATCTTTGCCTTTGTTTCTGATAAAGTCATATTGGTTTTTCACAGGCCTATCAAGCCCAGGGGAAGAAACTGAAAGAATATATGGCGTGTCGCCAGTTGGATTGAGTTCATCAAGTGGCTCGTCAATCGCACGATGCACTTTTTCGCAATCGTTGATGTCAACCCCACCATCTCTGTCAATCGTGATTTCAAGGTTCATTCCGTCAAACTTTTTTGAGTATTCAATGTCAACAATGAAATAGCCCAAATCTTTTACTATTGGCGTGATGAGTTTTTCAACTTCGTCACAAACTTTGCTTGCCATATAACCCCCTATCTACAATTAAGAGTGGACCGAAGTCCACTCTCAATCTAGTATATAATTATAATTTAACATACAAATAAGAAAATATCAAGCATTATTTATATATTTTTCCGTTTATTCCAATGAAACCAAGTAGTAGTAAACTGGTTGACCACCATCAATCATTGTGACTTCACATTGAGGATAGAGAGTTTGCAATGATTCTACAAGTTCATTCGCTTCTGCTTCATTGATATCTTGTCCATAGATGAGCGTGATATTGACAACATTTGAATCAATCATTTTGCCGACAAGTTCAATGGTCGTTTGATTGACATCATTTCCTTTTGACAAGATTGCTTTGTCGTCAAGACCAATGATTTCACCAACTGAAAGATCAAAGCCGTCGACATGAGTTGCACGAACTGCATATGTGACAGATCCAGACTTAACATTTGTGATTGAGCTATTCATTGCTTCTTCATTTTCTTCAACTGTGCCCTCTGGATTGAAAGCGAGGGTTGCTGATATACCTTCTGGAATGCTCTTTGTTGGAACAACAATAATTTTTCTTTCAGTGAGGTCTTTTGCTTGCTCTGCAGCAAGAATAATGTTTTTGTTGTTTGGGAAAACAAAAACGTTTTCGGCTGGAACAAGGTCAACTGCGGCTGCAATATCTGCCGCACTTGGGTTCATTGTTTGCCCACCTTTGATTATGCTATCAACAGAAAGGTCTGTGAAGAGATTTGCAATTCCGTCCCCTGCTGCAACTGCAACAATACCAATGTTTTTGAGATTTTCATTTTTCTTCATGTTCTTTTTGAGTTCACGGTTTTGTTCACGCATATTCTCAATCTTGATGTTGAAGATTTCTCCAAGTTCAAGAGCGTATCCGATTGCAACGTTTGGTTGGTTTGTGTGAACGTGGACTTTGACGAGCGACAAATCGCCAATGCAAAGAACAGAATCACCAATTTGCATAAGTTTTTCTCTGAGTTGGTCGATGTTTGCTTCGGTGGTTTTTTTGAACATATGAATAATCATAAATTCAGTGCAATATCCAAATTCAATCTCAGCCAAGTTGTTAATGTCTGCAACAACTTCGTCAATGGTTTGTTTGATTGTGAAAGTTTCATCAACGTCAACTTCCATGCTTTCATCACCAATGAGTGCCTTATAAAAACCAGTGAACACTGTTATGAGTCCTCTTCCTCCAGCATCAACAACTCCGGCTTTTTTGAGAACTGGAAGCATTTCAGGTGTCTTTTGAAGCATCTCTTCGCCACGATCCAAAACGTATTGCAAGAATTGCTCCATATCTTGGCATTTCTTTGAACATTCCAAAGCTGCTTCGCCCATTGTGCGAATGATTGTGAGGATTGTGCCCTCTTTTGGCTTTGTGACTGCCTTGTAGGCAATGTTTGAACCTTCTTGAATTGCTTTTGCGAATTGCTTTGTGTTGATTTCAGAAAGTGGAGCAAGAACACTTGTGAATCCTTTTATGATTTGTGAAAGGATAACGCCAGAATTCCCTCTCGCACCACGAAGAGCTCCTTTTGCAAACGCTTCGCAAATTGCATCTAAATTGTTATTCATGCAATTTGAAACTTCTTTGCAAGCCGACTTCATTGTCATTGACATATTTGTTCCTGTGTCGCCGTCTGGAACTGGAAAAACGTTGAGTGAGTCAACAAGTTTTTTGTTTTGTTCCAAAAGCACGCCACCGGCGAGAATCATCTTTTTTATTACTGAACCATTGATTGTTTTCTGCATTGTAAAATACTCCAAAAGGTCAAACGCGAACGCCAACAACATGAACGTTGACTGTGTCAACAATCATGCCAGTGAAATTCTCGACCTTATATTTAATTGATTTTTTCATGCTTTCGGCAACAGCGCTAATCGAAACACCATATTTTAGGATGCAATACACATCAATAAAGATACGGTTTTCAAAACTCGTGATTTTTATTCCCTTGCCAAAAGTTCTTTTTTTAAATAACTCCATGATATTATCTTTGAAATTTGTGGAAATCAAATCAACAACGCCATAGCAATCGAGCGCAGTATAACCTGCGACAACAGCAATCGCGTCGTCGGAAATTGAAATATTACCATAAAAGTTGTTTGTGTCTACTGTCAAATCTGACCGCCTTTGAATAATATCAACAATAATATACACCACTTGTCAAAATTATGCAAGGCAAATTTGATGAATTAACAAAAATTTTCACAAAAGCGATAAAAAGTGTTGCAAACGACAAAAAAAGATGCTAAGATATCTTCGTTAATTTGAGAAAAAGACGGAGGAAGTTATGAGTAGAGTATGTGACGTTTGCGGAAAAGGAAAAATGGCAGGCAACACAGTTAGCCACAGCAATAGAAAAGCAAACAGAAAATATAATGCAAACTTGCAAACAACAACAATGGTTATTGACGGAAAAGAAACCAAAGTGACCGCTTGCACAAAGTGTATCAAAACTGCAAAAAAGGCATAAGTTAAACAAAAATGAAAGCAACTCAATTGAGTTGCTTTTTTATGTATTTATTTTGTTTCGACCTCTTCACACTCTTGACCATTCTTTTTCTTAAAAAGTTTTAAGAAGGGAACAAGAAACTTTGGTGCTTTTATACAAATTATTTTCATCTTTCACCCCACTATCTTTATTAGATTATATGACGGCGAAAGATGTTTTGTTAAACCTCGCTTGCGCTTGTTGGAAGACGTAGAAGCCTGATGGTGCGTTTTCGTTGATCCGACTCATAAATATATGTCCCGCTAATGAGCATATCTGCGCCCATGAGTTTCACTTCTTCGGAAACCTCTTTTGTTATTCCCCCGTCAACAGCGAGAATAAATTTGAAGTTGAATTGTTTTCTGATGTTGTCGAGCATTTTTATCTTTAAATAAACATTGTCAATAAACTTTTGTCCGGACAAGCCTGGAACAACACCCATAAGCAAAATCACATCAACATGATTCAAGAAATCAACAACGTTGTTAATTTCTGTTCCTGGGCAAATTGCAACACCAGCGAGCGCACCTCTTTCTCTGATGTGATCAAGATCTTTAATCAACTCTTTTCTTGTGGTATAAGCCTCATAGTGCACAGTCAAAATATTTGCTCCTGCATCAAGATATTTGTCAATATGTTTTTCTGGGTGTTCAATCATGAGATGAACATCCAAAGGTATGATAGTCTTTTTGTTGATTATTTCAATATATTTGTTGTCATATGTAACTTTTGGCACAAAGTTGCCGTCCATAACATCACAATGAATATAGTCCACTTTGTATTCCTGCATTTCTTTGAGATATGGCAAAAGTTCTCTGTCTGGAACAGGGTCAATCGAAACTGAAACAATTTTTTCTTTACCTATGCTCATTTTTCCACCTCATTTTCAAACCTTCATAGATTTGCTTATATCTTTCATATCTTCCAGAATCCAACACATTTTCGGCAACCATTTGTTTAACCATGCAGTCGCTTTGTTTTTCATGAATATGGTCACAAGTATTTTTGAACTTACACCCCTCCGCATATCGCAAAAAATCCGGATAGAAAGACGAAAGTTCATCATATTTCATTGGAAGATAATATTCGTCAATAAGCGAAAATCCCGGCGTGTCAATAATAAACGAATTTTCTTCAATTTCGCAGAGTTTGCAATGAGTCGTCGTGTTTTTCCCTCTTTCAATTCTTTGACTGAGGTCCCCAATTTTTTGAGAAAGATTTGGAATCAAAGCATTAACCAAAGATGACTTTCCGACAGCAGATTGTCCCGCAAAGGCAGAAATTGAAGAGCGCATTGCGTCTTTCAAGACATTAATATTATATCCACTTCTTGCTGAAACACAAAATATTTGACATACATTTTGATAAACCGCTTTCAAGTTTTCGAACAAATCAAAACCAAATTCGTCAACCTTGTTCACCAAAATAATTGGCTCAATTTTGTTGACGAATGCAAACAAAAGCATTTTGTCGACAACAAAATAATCTGGTTCTGGCACGGCAGCAACAACGATAAAAAGTTTGTCAATGTTGGCAACTGGTGGGCGAATCAAAAAGTTTTGCCTTGAATATTGTTTTGAGATTTGAAACGCACCATCAACCTCACAAATCTCAACCATGTCACCAACGCAAATTTTGCTTGTTTTCAAATTCTTTTTACCAAAACATTCATACTCTCGACCCGAGTGATTAACCCAAAATTTGTCTGAAATGTTTTGCGTCACAACACCTTTTATTTTGCATACCTCCACAATATTTTGTATGTTTATTGCTTCTACACCAACTACATATTTGGACTTATCTTATTTCGCAACTGACCACAAGCGCCGCCAATATCTTCACCCATTGTTCGTCTAACAGTCGCTGAAATGCCCATCTTTTCAAGTTTTTCCGCAAACCTATAAGCACCTTTTCGACCAGCAGATTTGAGAGTTTTGTTATCATTCTCGTTGAGCGGAATAATGTTGAAATGGAATGAAAAATTCTTAAATTTTTTGACAATTTCTTGAATACATTCATCGCCATCATTCTGCCCCGCAATCAGTGCATACTCAAAAATCACACGCCTTTTTGTCTTGTCAAAATAGTATTTTGCCGCGCCCAAAATTTCATCAATCGAATATGCATTTGCAATCGGCATAATTTCTTTTCGTTTTTCATCAAATGGATTATGGAGCGAAATTGTCAATGTTGCACTATTGCCTTCATCAGCAAATTGTTTAATTTTTGGAACGAGTCCACAGGTTGAAAGAGAAATATTTCTCTGACTTATATTAAGCCCATTTTCATCATTCACAAGCCTCAAAAACTTTGTGACATTGTCATAATTATCAAAAGGCTCTCCACTGCCCATAAGCACAATGTTTGTGATTTTGCGCTTATCTCCAAGTTTTCCGCCAATATGACGATTAACTGTCACAACTTGCCCCAAGATTTCGCCAGCAGAAAGATTTCTAATCAACCCATCTCTTGTCGAACAGCAAAATTTACACCCCATTCGACAACCAACTTGTGTTGAAACGCAAAGTGTATAACCATACTTATATTTCATCAACACACCTTCAATAAGCGCCCCATCTTGAAGTTTGTAGATAAATTTTTTTGTTTCATCTTTGCCTGTTAACTCTTTGAATATTTCGATTGGAACATCTTGATATTTTTCTTTTAGTTTTGAAATCAATTCTTTTGGCAACGTCGTGATTTCCTCAAATTTTAGACCCTGATTTAGTGCAGAATAAAGTTGTTTTGCACGAAATTTTTTTTCTTCGCCCAAACCTCTGAGAATCACTGACATTTCATCAAAATCAAAATCCAGCAAAACTTCTTTTAACAAACTTTTGTCCCCACTTCAATTTTCTTTCCATTGAGATAACTGCGCGCGAGCATTCTCTTTGAATTCGGTGCTTGAATTTCAACAATTTCAACTGCCCCACCTTCACACTTCACTACAAGTCCGGACTTGCTCGAAGAGGCAACAACCTCTCCATTTTCGCCCGAAAATTCGCCCACGGCAGGTTTTGCTTTGAACACTTTGAAAACCTGGTCACAAATTGAAAAATGCGCGACAGGCCAAGAATAAAATGCGCGAACAAGCTGGTCAATTTCTTTTGCGGTTCTATTGAAATCGATTTTCGCCATTTCTTTTTTTATCATTGGAAAATATGAATAATCTTTGCCTTGAGGAACAAATTTAGCTTTGCCCTCCTCAATCAAATCAAGCGCATCAACAATCAATTTTGAGCCAAGGTGAGAAAGTTTTTCAAACATTGTCACATCTGTGTCATCGTCTGTTATTTCACACTTTTCTTGCAAAAGCATATCCCCGTCATCAATTCCGACATTTGTTTTCATGATTGTGACTCCAGTCACTTTTTCGCCATTCTTGATTGCCCATTGTATTGGCGAAGAACCGCGATACTTCGGAAGGAGTGATGCATGGACATTGATAACGCCATTTGGAGTTATTTCAAGCACTTCTTTTGAAAGAATTTGACCATAAGCCGCCGTCACCATAATGTCAGCGCCAAGCGACCCAAGCGTCTCCACGCCATCTTTTGATATCTTGCCAAATTGAAAGCAAGCAATGCCGTGCTCATCTGCAAAAACCTTTGTTGGCGGGTCAATCAACTTTCCGCCACGCCCAACAGGTTTTGAGGGTTGACAAACAACAGCCACGACCTCATGGTGCGACTCATATATCTTTTTTAACACATTTTGTGCGAAATCCGGAGTTCCTAAAAAAATTACTTTCATTATTTCGCCTTTGTTTCTTTTAGCATTTTATCGACGAACAACACTCCGTCCAAGTGGTCAATTTCATGACACAGCACTCTTGCCAAAAACTTTTCTCCTGTTAGTGTGAAGTTATAGCCATATCTATCTTGAGCAACAACTGTCACTTCCATTGGACGTTTAACTCGTCCTGTCATCGTTCCGACGCTCAAGCATCCTTCTTCCTCTATGTCTTCTCCACGTTCTTTAACAATAACGGGATTAACCAGTTCAATAAACATGTTGTTTGCTTCAACAACGACAACTCTTTTTAGAATCCCGACTTGAACCGCCGCGAGCCCTGCTCCGTTTTTGTGGTGCATTGTCTCTTTCATGTCGTCAAGAAGGTCCCAAAGATATTCATCGAACACACGAACAGGTTTGGATTTTTTTCGAAGGAGTTCGTCTCCCATCATAACAACTTTTCTATCTGCCATATGTCTTCCTTTTAATTCAAGTTTTGCGGATTGGTTTCCACAAAAACATTAACTTTTTGCCTTTTGAATTTGTTTGCGATGTCAAAAATCTCTTTGGTCAATTCCTTTTGATGAGACGGCTTGAACCTCATGAGAATTTGATATCTATGCTTTTTCATGATTTTGTTGAGAGGTGCTTTCATGACGTCAAGATACAAGAACTCTTTGTCATACTTTCCTCTCACTTCCAATATGTCATGATAACAGTCTTTTGTCAAGCGTCTGACGAGTTCATCGTCTTCACTCACGAGAAGAACTCTCAAAATAACCGAGAAAGGCGGAAATCCGGTTGTCTCTCTGATGTTTATCTCTTTGTCATAAAATGCCTTGTAGTTGTAGTTTGCGGCGAATTTATACACATAGTGGCGCGGACAATATGTTTGCAAAATAATCTTCCCTTCGTCCGCACTTCTTCCTGCTCGACCGCTCACTTGTGTGATTAGATCAAAAGTCTTTTCGGCACTTCTGAAATCGCTGTGATAAAGACTTTGGTCCGCATCAATAATTCCAACAAGAGTGACATCTGGGAAATCGTGACCTTTTGCAATCATTTGCGTTCCGACAAGAATTGACGGCTTCACACTCGAAAATTCACTCAATATTTTCGCATAAGAATCTTTTGTGCTTGTTGTGTCGTTGTCCATGCGCAAAATTTTGACGTTTGGATAATATTTTTTTAGCTCGGCAACAATTCTTTCTGTTCCAATCGCGCCTTGCTTTATGTAGCCGCTGCCGCACTCTGGGCAACGCGTAAGCGCTCGATATCTTTTGCCACAATAATGGCACTTGAGAGATTCGTCCTCTTTGTGATAAACAAGAGAAACATCACAGTCTGTGCATTTTGCAACATATCCGCATTCTTTGCACATCATAAAAGACGAATAACCCCGCCGATTGAGAAACAACATTGCCTGCTTCTTGTTTGAAATGCACTCATCAAGGGCAGCAATCAGTGACGAAGAAAACATCAAGTTTCCGCCGTCACGAACTTCGCTGAGCATGTCAACAATTTGAATTTTTGGGAGTTCTTTTCCATTGACGCGAACGGGAAGTTCGAGCAGTTTGATTTCGCCAGACTTTGCACGGTTATAGGTTGTGAGTGCCGGAGTTGCACTGCCCAAAATCAACGGACAGTGATTATATTTTGCTCGAAATGCCGCAACAACTTCGGTGGTGTAGCGAGGGTTTGAGTCAGAAATATAACTCGAATCATGTTCTTCATCAATGATTATGACACCAAGGTTTTTTAGAGGCGCAAAAATTGCAGAGCGAGCACCAATGGCAATTTTGGCCTCACCCAAAAGCAATCTTTTCCATTCATCATATCTTTCACCGGCAGAAAGGCCGCTATGCAAAATTGCAACATCTTGCCCAAATCGGCTTTTGAAAATCGAAAACACTTGTGGTGTGAGCGAAATTTCAGGAACAAGCATGATTGCGGTCTTCCCCGCCGTCAGCACACGCTGAATGAGAGCCATATACACTTCGGTTTTGCCAGACCCTGTGACACCATGAACGAGGTATGTGTCGTGACGCGACAAATCAACCGATTTTATTGCATTTTCTTGTTCGGCAGTATATTTGATTTTTGTGTCACAAACTTCAAGAGCTTTTGGAGTTCTTTTTGTCTCAACTCCCAGAACTTCAACAATTCCCATCTCTTTTAGTTTTGTTAGTGCAGAGCGAGAAAATTTGTCCGCAAGCACGCTTGAAAACTCGCCATCTTTTCCCCAAAGATAGTCAACGAGTTCAAGTTGAGATTTTGCATTTTTTTTGAGACCGCTTTTGATTTCGTCAACGTCTTTATTTTTTGAGATAAAGCACCAATCTTTTATGATTGATTTTACCTTGCCGCCGCGCATTCCAGATGGAATAAACAACTTGAGGATATCGACCATTTTGAGAAAAAACTCGTCACGCATAAAGTCCATGAGTGAAAGCATTTCAGGTGTTATTGCAGTAAAAGAATCGAGTTTGCAAAATATTTCTTTAATTTTTTCTTGAGGGATGTCAGATTTATCTTTGAGAGCAACAACAAATCCCTCAATCAGCCTTCCACCAAAAGGCACTTTGACGCGGTCGCCCACATGCAAGTCCAACGACAAAGGAACAAGGTAGTCAAACACCTTGTCAACTTCACTATTTTGAATGTCAACAATAACACTAGCGAACATTTGTTTTCCTTTTATGCGATTTTTTGCGGATATTAGTATGTTAAAAAAAAGGTTGCATATTTGCAACCCTTTTGTTAATCAAGATTACTTGGAACAATATCTCCATTGACGACTTCTTCGCAAGCGATTGTGATTGCCTTTTTGTCACTCACCTCAAGTTCAGCGGGAATTCTTTTTTCAAGTTCTTTTGCCCTTTTGGAAACCAAGCAGCAAAGTCTATATTTGTTGTTGCCTGTTTTTTTTGCCATAAGGTCAATTGGTGGTTGATTCATCATATACATATACCTCTTTCAAAATATTACACCGCATTATATCACACAAATTTTAATTTGTGAATAAAAATATGGCATTTTTTTATTTTTTTAACATATCCAAAAATTGTTGTTCAGAAATAACCTTAACACCCAGCGCTGTGGCTTTGTCGAGTTTGCTGCCAGCATTTTCTCCAGCAAGCACATAATCCGTGTTTTTGGAAACAGATGACAAGCACTCTCCGCCCTCGTTTTCAATCATTTTTTGCGCTTCTTGACGAGGCATTGAAAGCGTTCCCGTGAGGACAAACTTTTTGCCAGCAAATTTTCCGCCAGCTGAAAAATTTTCATACACAATGTTCACACCGCGTTCAAAAAGTTTGTCGATGTCGTCAACATTGTTTTTGTTTTGAAAAAAGTCAAATATACCTTGCGCCATGATGTCGCCAACATCTCGAATTGCCGAAAGCTCCTCAAAAGTCGCGTTTTTTAACGCATCATACGATTTGAAAGTTTTTGCCAAATCCTTGCTTGTTTTTGTTCCGACGTTTGGAATTGCAAGCGCATAGATAAAGTTCGCAAAAGGAACATTTTTGCTGTTTTCGATGGAAGAAATGATGTTTTCCGACTTTTTATCTTTGAAGCTGTCAAGCACAAACAAATCGTCTTTTTTGAGGTCGAAAATTTGATAATGTTTTTCAACTCCAAGTTCAGCATTCAGTTGCTCAATCGTCTTTATGCTCAGCCCCTCAATGTCAAACGCCTCTTTTGAACAAAAATGCGTGAGTTTGTTGATTATTTGTTTCCCGCAACCCTCTTTGTTTGGACAAAACAAATTCGCACCAATCTCAACAAGTTCGTGACCACACACCGGACAATGAGTTGGCTTTTCAATTTCAACCGAATTTGGGAGTTCTTGCGCAATGGATAGAATTTCAGGAATAACTTCATTGCTGCGCCTAATAAACACAGTTGAGCCAATTTTGACTTTTTTGCGCTCAATGTCGCCCATGTTGTTGAGTGTTGCACGCGTGACAGTCGCCCCAGCAAGAGTGACTGGGTCCACAACCGCAATTGGCGTGAGCTTGCCAGTTCTTCCAACTTGCCAAATAACATCTTTGAGCATGCTTGTCACTTCAACTGGCGCAAACTTGTATGCAACAGCCCACTTTGGAAATTTTGCCGTCCAACCAATTGCCTCACGTGGTGCAACTTGGTCAAGTTTTAACACCATTCCATCAATCAGAATGTCAAGATTTGACTTGATTTTGTCAACTCGGTCAATCTCATTTTTTATTTCGTCAATGTCGTTAACCGTCTTATAGAAATCGCCCGTCTTAAAGCCGTTTTCAATCAAAAATTCGTGGATTTCTTGTTGCGTTGAGAACTCTTTGCCTTCAATAAAATTTATCGCATAAGCAAAGAAATCAAGCCGTCTTGCTGCTGTCACTTTTGGATCAAGGTTTCTGATTGCGCCAGCAACAGCATTGCGAGCATTTTTCAAAGGTTCATTCGCGGTTTCATTATATTTTTTTAGATTCGAAAGAGTGATCATTCCTTCGCCCTGAACAATGAGTCGACCACCAAATGGAATGGACAAAGGAACGCTTTGAATTGTTCGAACTTGCTCCGTGACATCTTCGCCAACTCTTCCGTTTCCACGAGTGCCCGCTTGGGTCAAAATTCCGTTTTCATAAACAATCACGATTGAAAGTCCGTCAAATTTATATTCAAGCGAAAACCTTGCGTCTGGCACTGACTTTTTCATGTCGCGGAGCCATTTTTCAACCTCAGCAATGCTTTGACACTTATCCAGCGAAAACAAAGGATTTTTGTGATTATATTTTTTGAAACCCGAAAGCACTTGTCCACCAACGCGAAGTGATGGCGAATTTGGAAGAACAACGCCAGTTTCTTTTTCAAGTGCAATAAGCCTGTCATACATTTTGTCATAATCAGCATCTGCGATTGTTGGATTGTCGAGAACATAGTAGTTGTGGCAATGAATGTTGAGTTCATCAACCAATTTTTTCATTTCATCAAGATTCATTTTTCACCTCACAAAATTGTTAGTGGAGCAATATCCAGCATCAAAGTTTTTGTTCCATAATCTTCAAAATTAATATCAGCACATCTATCAACAAGGTCGATTGAAATAATCTTTCCATCGCCAAATCTTGTGTGTGTTACATTTTGTCCGACCCTATATATTGATAAATCTTTCTTTGGAGTTTCAAAACTATTATTTTCTTTTTGTCTGAAATTATTGAAATTTGAAACATTAAATGATGAGAATTTTTGACGATGTTCGCTGGCAATAATCGGCGCAACCTTCTTTTCAAGTCCAAGCTCTGTGAGGAATCTTGAAGGGTTTGAAAAGTCGCGTTTTCCATAGAGATACCTGCACTTTGTTCGTGTGAGATATAATCTTTCCTCTGCCCTTGTTATTGCGACATACATGAGTCGCCTTTCTTCTTCCATTTCGGAATTTGTTGAAATGTTGTTGCGAATGATTGGGAAGATTTTTTCTTCAAGTCCAACAACAAAAACGACCTTAAATTCAAGACCTTTCACAGCATGAATTGTTGCGAGTTTGACGTGGTTGTCCGAGTTTTCCATGCCGTCAGCATCACTTTCGAGTGTGACATTTTCAACAAACTCACCGAGCGTCAAATCTGGTTGTTTGCTAACCGCCCCCTCAACCGCCGTCACAAACTGGTCGATGTTGATGAGTTTGTCGTTTTCTTGTTCAATGTCGGGATTATATGCCGAACGAATGTTGAAAGAATCAATCACGAGTTTCACAAACTGAACAACAGATGTTGTTGCGGTATTTTTAATTTTTTCATACTCTCCCCAAAAACCAGCAAATTTCTTTTGAAGAGGACCTTGTGTCTCCTGCTTTGATATGCTTTCGCATGCTTGCAAAAGTGTTTGATTGTGCATTGTGGCGTATGTACGAAGTTTGTCCAAAGCACCCTCGCCAATGCCTCGTTTTGGAAAATTTATTACACGCAAGAAACTCATCTCATCGCTTGGATTGAGAAATAATTTGAGATAGGACAAAATGTTTTTTATTTCTTGTCGCTCATAAAACTTGAACCCGCCAAATATCTTATGCGGAATGTTGCGAGCGAGAAAACTTTGTTCAAATGGCAATGTTAATGCATTGAGACGCATGAGAACTGCAAAATCCGAATAAGAATACCCAAACTTTGCAACAAGTTCTTGGATTTTGTTGGCAACAAACTCTGCTTCTTCCCCTTCATCATATCCCACAAAACTTTGGACGGAGTCGCCTTCGTTGTTTTCAGTGTATAGCGATTTTGGGTGACGCTCTTTGTTGTTTAGAATAATTTTGTTCGCAGAGTCCAAAATTTGTTTTGTTGAGCGGTAATTTCTTTCAAGTTTGAAGGTTTTGCAACCAGAAAAATAATTTTCGAACCCATATATATTTTCAAAGTTTGCACCACGCCAAGTGTAGATGCATTGATCTTCATCTCCAACAACAAACACGTTTTTGTGCACACTTGTGAGATGTTTGACAAGTTTCATTTGAACAGCATTTGTGTCTTGAAACTCATCAACCAAAACATAGCGAAAACGGTTTGCATATTTTTGTTTGACCTCTGGAAAAGTTGCAAAAAGTTCAAGTGTTTTTAGGAGCAAATCGTCAAAATCAAGTGCATTGCTTTCTTTCAAACTTTTTTGGTATTGATGATATATTTTGACAATCTCATCAACACAATCAAGGTATTTATTCTCATTTGCAAAATCATCAATGTCCATATCTTGATTTTTGATTTTATCAATGTAGTATATCGCGTCTTTTTTGATGCTGTCATCATACTTGTTTTCGTCACAAATCTTTTTGATTAGTTTTTCGGTGTCAGTGTCAGAATATATCGAAAAATTGCCAGAAAAACCATCAAGATAATGGATGTTTTCTCGCAAAATTCTCACACACATTGAATGAAAGGTTGAAATCCAAACATCTTGTCCACCTTGACACAATGCCACAACCCGCTCTTTCATTTCGCGTGCTGCCTTGTTTGTGAAAGTGATTGCAAGAATTTCATATGGTGACACGCCGAGATTTTCAATGAGATGTGCAATGCGATAGGTCAAAAGTTTGGTTTTTCCGCTTCCAGCACCCGCCGTCACCAAAACAGCACCCTCAGTTTCAATCAGGGCATCATATTGTTGTTTATTCAAATCGTGTAGGTCAAATTTACTCATAAGTTTATTATAACACATCAACCCAACTTTTCAAACTAATGACGTAAAGTCGATAATGTTTTTCTGACAAAAAGACCATGAAATTTTCATGGTCTTTTGTTTATCTTGCAAATGTTTTTATCTCTTGTTTTATCTTTGCAATAAAATCGTCAAGTTTGACGCCATTTTCTTGCACATTTTTTCTCGCCCGATATGAAATTGTTTGATTATTTTGTTCTTCATCTCCCAAAATCAAGAAATATGGATTTTTCATAAGTTGTGATTCACGAATCTTGTATCCGATTTTTTCATTTCTGTCATCAAGTTCAACACGAATCCCAGCAGCTTGAAGTTTTTCATAAACTGATTTTGCATACTCTGCATTTCTGTCAGTGAGAGGTGCAACAACCACTTGAACAGGACTGAGCCAAAGTGGAAAAGCTCCTGCAAAGTGTTCTGTGATAATTCCGATAAATCGTTCAAACGAGCCAAGAATTGCACGGTGAATCATGATAGGTGTCTTCTTTTCGCCTTCTGCGTCAACATATGTTATGCCAAAGCGCATTGGAAGTTGGAAGTCAAGTTGAACAGTTCCCATTTGCCATTCGCGTCCCAAGCAATCCTTCATTTTTATGTCAATTTTTGGACCATAGAAAGCACCATCGCCTTCATTCACTCTGTAATTGCCCTTTCCGCAAAGTTCGTCAAGAACAGCACGGAGGTCGCTTTCAGCCTTGTTCCAAGTTTCAATCTCACCCATAAAGTCTTGTGGACGAGTTGAAAGTGTGAGTTGATAGTCAAGTCCAAAAACCCCATAAATGTAGTCGGCAATTTTGATGATTTCTTTGATTTCGCTGCCAATTTGGTCTTCGGTAATATAATTGTGTGAATCATCTTGACGAAACATTCTGACGCGGAACAATCCGTTCAGTTGACCCGATTTTTCGTTTCTGTGAATGACATCAACATCATTAAATCTCAATGGAAGGTCTTTATAACTTCTCATTTTGCTCGCAAACACTTTGATTGAGTTTGGACAATTCATTGGTTTGAGCGCCTGCTCTTTGCCGTCAGAATCTTTGAGAACATACATATCTTCTTTGTAGTGATCCCAGTGTCCTGATGTTTTCCAAAGAATTGACGAATTGAGTTGTGGTCCAGAAAATTCTTGATATCCTCTTTTTTGATGTTCATCTCTCCAAAAGTTTATAAGTGTGTTGAGAATTGTGAAGCCTTTTGGAAGCCAATACGCCATTCCTGGAGCAGTTTCGTCAAAGAAAAATAGTTCTTGTTCTCTGCCAAGTTTTCTGTGGTCACGCTTTTTTGCTTCTTCCAGCATGTTGAGATAGTCCGCGAGTTGTTTTTTGTCTTTGAACGCATAGGCATAAACTCTTTGAAGCATCTTGTTCTTTTCGTTTCCCCTCCAATATGCCCCATTGATTTTTGCGAGTTTATATCCAAAGTTTTGTAGTTTCCCCGTGCTTTCAACATGAGGGCCGCGGCACAAATCAACAAAATCATCTCCGAGATAATAAACGCTGATAACTTCGTTTTCTGGCAGTTCGTTGATTAACTCGGTTTTGTATTCGTTGTCTTTGAACATTTCAAGTGCTTCTGCCTTTGAAACTTCGCGTCTAACAAACTTTTCGTTGTGACTTATGATGTTTTTCATTTCTTTTTCAATCTTTGGCAAAACATCTTCCGTAAAAGACTCTGCTGTGTCCAAATCATAATAAAACCCGTCTTCAATCGCTGGTCCGATTGTGAGTTTTGTTTTTGGATAAAGCTTCATTATTGCTTTTGCCATGACATGGGCAAGGCTGTGTCTGCCAATCATTTCCATTTCTTCGTTTTCCATAATCAATCTCCTAAAATAAATTTTCTTGCAAAAGGAATAAAAAAATCCTTTGCATGAGCAAAGGACGATAAATTACCGTGGTTCCACCTTTTTTCAAAATGCAACTGCATTTCCTCTTTTCGTTTATGAATAAGTCTTTGTCAAAGTGGTTTCGCCTCCAATCTATCTCAGGTCTTGCACCAACCGACCCCTCTCTGTGCGACACAAATGGAACTACTTGTCTTTGGCTATTATTGATAAACATAATGTGTTATACTCCACAAAAAAACTTTTGTCAACAATTTTAACAAAAAGGCTTTACTTTTTGTGACGTTGCTAAGCTCCGCCACAAAATGACATAAAGAAAAATGTCGATTTCGCATATCAATATGGTTTTAATCCAAGAGTTATGGCATTCTTCGCCTTAACTCTTCTTATTAGCCCAATTGCATAAACAACAAAAGGGTGTCAAGTGTTTGAATGCTACAGCATTCAAATTCATTTCACACTTGAAGCCATTTCGTGTTTATGCAACACACAAAAAACAAAAACGCAAAAGAAAAAGATTTTGTCCCCAAAATTGACAAAATCCTTTTGCGTTTTGTTTTTTGTTGCCCTCTTGCCCCGCTCCGCCAAGGGCGCCGGGGTTTGGGGCTTGCGTTGCCCCAAAGGTTTTTTCGTTCTTTTTTGACTCCAAAAAAGAACACCGATCAGTCTTGTTCAAAAATATAATAATTTTTCACATTTTCAAGTGAGGTTTGCTTAAAACAGCACAAATCACACTCACCCAAAATGCTTTTTTCAATCACGACTTTGCCGCCGTCAGCAAGCAAATACTCCAACAACTCCTCGCCAACTGGTGCACAAAGCACAACAAGGTCAAACTTGCCTTCAATCCAAGGCAAAATTTCTTCCGGCTCGCCAGTGTAAAAATTAAGCCTTGGCAAAATATCATAGTTTTCAAAAGCTTCACGAACATTTTGATATGTTTGAATGTCGCAGTCGGTTGAAGTTATGAGAGCGTTTGTGTCCGCGTTTAGAACAAGCGAAACAATGTCGTTTGCACGAGTGAGTTCAACCGTGAGAATTGATTTTGGTTTGTAGGCACTTGCAACAAAAGAAAGTTCCATATTGACATTTGCCGTGTCCATATCAAGGTTGAGGTTCTCAAGATTTTCAGTCATTTGTTCCCTCCTCACCGCTCATAAACACGAGAGTGAATATCATTGGGCGACGTTTTGTGCGTTTGAAAATGAACGATGACATGAGTTTTTTGATTGTGTTTTTCATTTCACTAAGTTCCATATTCAAAATGTCACCGTCAGCAAGATTTTGAAGGATAAACGATTTCGCGTCTGCAATAAGTTGTTCCGCCTCTTCGTCATAAACAAGTCCGCGAGTGATGATGCAAGGCTCACACGAGAATGAAAGTCCATCGCGTTTTATGTCGAGTGCAACAACACACATTCCTTCTTCCGAGAGTTGAAGTCTGTCACGAAGAACATTACTCGACATATCTCCAACACCTGAGCCGTCAATAAGACGTTGACCCGCCGTCACCATTCCGCATTTTTTCATATAATTTTCGCCAAGTTCGACCTGCATTCCAAGGTCTGGCAAAATGATTTCATTTTTTGACATTCCCATGCTCAAAGCCAACTCTTCATGACGTTTGAGGTGACGATATTCGCCATGCACCGGCATAAAGAATTTTGGATTAACAAGTGCGTGCATTGTTTTGAGTTCTTCTTGGCAGGCGTGCCCTGATGCGTGGACGTCGGCAAGTTCGTCATAAATGACATCAGCACCTTTTTTATAAAGTGCATTAATAACCGAATAAACACTCTTTTCATTTCCAGGAATTGGGGAAGATGAGAAGATTATAAGGTCGCCGTCACCGAGTTTGACTTTTGGGAAATTGTCGTTTGCCATGCGGCGAAGAGCGCTCATTGGCTCGCCTTGGCTTCCGGTTGTGACAATGCAAAGTTCTTTGTCGGCAAATTTGTCAATTTTGTCAATATCAATAACATTTTCGCGATTGAAACGAAGTTCGCCAAGTTTCATTGCAGTTTCAGAAATGTTAATCATGCTGCGTCCAGAAAAAGCAACTTTTCTTCCGTGTGCTTCGGCAATATCCATAATTTGTTGCATACGGTGAATATTTGAAGCAAATGTCGCAACAAAAATTCTCTTGTCTGGGTTTTTGTCAAACAAGTCATTGAGTGTTTTTCCAACCTTGCTTTCACTCATTGAATATCCTTCACGGCAAACGTTTGTGCTTTCGCAAAGAAGAAGTGAAACACCTTTCTTTCCAAGTTCTCCAAATCGAATTAGGTCTGTCATGCAACCATCGATTGGCTGAAAATCAATTTTGAAGTCGCCAGTATGAATGATGTTGCCAACAGGCGTGTTGATGCAAAGTGCCATTGAGCCTGCGATTGAGTGGCTGACTTTGATGAATTCAACCGACATATTGCCAAGTTTAAGCACGTTGCGAGGTTTGACTGACACCGCTTTATACTTGATTTTTGGAAACTCTTTCATTTTGTTTTCAACAAGTCCAAGTGTGAGTCGTGAGCCATAGAGTGGCGCATTGATTTCGTTGAGAACATAAGGAAGTCCCCCAATGTGGTCTTCGTGTCCGTGAGTGAGAACAATCGCTTTGATTTTTGATTTGTTTGCAACAAGGTATGAAATGTCTGGCACAACCAAATCAACACCCGGAAGGTCATCGCCTGGGAATGTTAGTCCAGCATCAACAACAATCATTTCATCGCCATATTCAATCGCTGTCATGTTTTTGCCGATTTCTCCAACACCGCCAAGAAAAGTTATTTTGACTTTCTTCTTGCTGTGTTGAGGTTTTTCAACTTGAACAGGAGCAACATTTTGATTCTCCTGTGCTCCGAGTGGTTGATTTTCGACAGTTTTTGTTTGTTTTGTTTGTTTTTCGCCCATATTTTTTGGTGCTTTCATGCGTTTTGGGCGAACAGTTTGTTCGTTTTCGTTTTCCATTTTTTCTCCTTTTTTTGTTTCAAAATTAAATAATTAACAAATAACAATCAAATAATTGTTAAACCAAAAATTCTTGTCGCACTGCAACAATCATTTTCTTTTGTAATTTATTTCAAACAGAAGTCACCTTCTGTTCTTTTATCAAATCAATGGTCATGCCATTTCGTCAACATCTGACATCGCCTCGAAATGACATAAAAAGAGGCGTGTCACAACAGGAAAGGTTATATTATATCTTTGCAACGCTTGAATTTATCGACTTCTTCAAGTCTTTTTGGCGAAATGATTGTGTCAGCATCAACATAATATCTCATGCCTTGACTGCCATAGAACATGACAAAGTCGATGATATAAACAAAGTATACACCAAGTGGCACAAGCAACAAAAATGCGATGCTTCCGAACAAAACATCAATGCAGATGTTCAAAAGAACAAAAACAAGCATTGTTGAGAATGTTCTGAAAAATCTTCTGCCAACCGCTCTTATTCCGCGAGCAAAAGCAGACCAAACACCACAATCATTGACGATGAGTGCTGGAAGCCAACCAGAGAACAAAACAAGCCTCAAAGTGAATAGCAAGCACAAAACAAGCGTGATGATGAGTGGCACAGCAAATTTGATTGTTCCACCAAGCGCGGTCAAAGCAAACACTTTATAAATCAAAAAGAAAATCAAAATGTTGATTGGCGTTGCAATCAAAAGCTTTGCCAAAATGTATTTGAAAGATTTTCTGACTGACGAAAAAATTCTTCCTGTGAAATTCACTTTTGCTTGACTAGACATATATCCATACAAGATTTCCCCTGCTGCAATTCCGCCGAGTTCATAAAGAAATGGAAGAAGAACAACAAACAAGAAAGTGAGATAAACTGCAAGCCATGTGTGAATAACAAAATAATCCAAAATGCATGCAACAAGTGTTGAAATCACTGTTCCAAAACTTGCAAAAATTGAAAGTATGTTTGTTCCAAGATTAAAAGTTGTGAGAAGGTCAACAAGCACTTCAAAAAAGTTGTGACTTCGAAAAACTTCAACAACACTTGAAAAAACCGGTGCAACAAGCCCGACCCCAATCAGTGTGATGATGAGATAATAGAGCAATAATTTCCAAACTGTGGCGAAATTTGAAAAAAGCAATTTCACCGAATTTCTAAACATCATATATAAAAAACCTTTTGATTATTAACAAAATTAAAAAATGACAAGTCATTTGTATGTGCTATCATTATGTTAGCATCAATAATATAAAAAATCAAGCATTTTTTTCAAACGATTTTGTTTGTTAAAGCATATCGCATGAATCAATGCCAAACGCAACTGGAAAAATCTTGGAAATTCGAGTTTGTGAAAAAGGGAAATGTTTATCAAGAGTTTGAGTGCAAACGCACTCAAATACATCTCACTCTTGACAAATTTTTCATTTCATGCAACACAAAAAGGTTTAAACGAGATATCTCGCCAAGGGTCGACACTTCGAAGTCGACTGCTCGATATGACATGAGCGAAGATATTAAAAAGAAAAAAAGATTTGTCAGATTTACAAATCTTTCTTTT
>URYH01000003.1 GCA_900552105.1 uncultured Eubacteriales bacterium
GACTGCAAAGTGAGAGATCCATATGCGTTAGCGTATGTTCCCGACTTCTGCGCCACGACTGCAAAGTGAGAGATCCATATGCGTTAGCGTATGTTCCCGACTTCTGCGCCATAAAATTTCAACTATGTAGTTGAAATTTTTTTTACTTGAAATTGGATTCACAAACTTCGTTTGTTGTCGATGACTGAACCCGAGACCCTCGGCTGATTGTGGGATTGAATATATTATTTTTGTTTTGATGCTTCGGCATATATCTTTTGTGCAACTTCAACATCGGCTGGAGCCCAGTCGAGTGTCAAAAGTTCTTCGGGCTTTAACCATTTGATGCCTTTGTGAACATACATATGCATTTCGTTGCTTATTAACTTGCAACGATAGAGTTTCATTGATAAATGAAAATCGGGATAATCATATTCAACTTGATGAAAGAAGTCGCCAATTTGAACTTTGATTCCAAGTTCTTCCATGAGCTCACGAGAAAGTGTTTGATGCGGTGTTTCGCCGATTTCAACTTTTCCGCCGGGGAATTCCCACTTGAATGACACATAGTCATATTTGCCTTGATCGCGCAAAGTGCAAAGAATTTCACCTTTTTGGTTTTCAATGACACCTGCAACGGTTGTAATAATTTTCTTTTGTTCCATAATAACTCCTTTTTTTCTGATGTAAACAGTCTAACACATAAATTTCGATTTGTAAATAGTTATTTTGAGTTTTTTATAGATATTTTTTGTTTTAATAAAATAATTCAAGTTTTCTTTTAATTTAATTGAAAAAATATACTGCGTATGATACAATAAAAATATGGAAGTTGAGCAAGAAATTATTGAATTGAAAAAACGAATTGAAAAACTTGAAAGCATTGTTTTGGGCAAAGCGCAATGTGAAGAAAAGCCGGCGCGAGACAAAACAAGGTTTTTGTTTGACAACAAAGTTCTTGCAAAAAACAGGCTTGTTCTTGCGGTTATAAAAAAATATGTTAAGGAGAATAATCCTGACTTTGAAAAGTTGCAGCAAGTGTTTGACAAGTCATTGCAAGGGTCGTTGAATGTTGTCGAAACCGTGGAGAATGCGAGCAGAATCAAAGATGCAACAAAGCGCTACTTCATGAAAGATGAAATTGAGCTTAAAGACGGCAAGAAAGTTGTTGTATGCACTCAATGGGGCATTTTCAACATTATGAAGTTTGAAAAAATTGCCGAAAGTTTGGGCTATATGATTCAAAGGATTTGAGATGTTTGCAAAAACATCTTTTTTTTATTTCATATGCGGACTCGCGCTTCAAGATTTTCGCGAAGCGGTTGCTGTTATGTTGTGGTTGCGGAATTGTTGGAATGTGGGGTGCGGTTTTTGCTGATGTTGGTGTTGCTCTTGTTGCAATTTGCAATGCACTTCGCGCTCTCATTGTCAAAAAGAATAAAAAAAATAAATAATTTAAATAATTTATTGAAAAACATTTATATGCCTTATAATCAAAGGAGTGTAGATATTTTTTATTTATCAAAAAATTAATTAATTTAATTTGTAAAAATATTTATTTGAATTATTTTTAATTATTTTTTGATTATTTTTATTTAATTTTTCAACAACCAAAATAAATTCGCCACGCTCATCAATCTCAATGTCGTCACCAAGCGTAAAATTAACCGCATTTTCGTGCAATTTTGTGATTTCTTTCACAAGGCAGGCAGGACGAGGTCCAAGCATCTTATAAATGATGTTTAGGTCGTCTTTTATGTTATGGCACGAAACATGGAACACAAGCGTTTCTTCTCGGTCGCAATAAGACGCAAGCAATTCTTCTTTTTGACTTTGCTTTTCTGGCAAAAAACCAACAAAGGTAAAGCGCGAAGTGTCAAGCCCACTCAATATGAGAGCACAAATTGCAGCATTCGCACCGGGAATAACTGTGTAGTCATATCCTCTTTCGCGGAGTGTTTTTGTCAGAATGTTGCCAGGGTCAGAAATGAGAGGTGTTCCGCTGTCTGAAATCAAAGCAACATCTTTTTTTTCGTCCAAAAGTTTTATTATGCCTTCGGCGCTTGTTCTTTCGTTAAACTTATGATAAGCAATGAGCGGTTTGTCGATTTCAAAGTGACTCAAAAGCTTTTTTGAGTTTCTTGTGTCTTCGCACGCAATGACATCAACCGTTTTGAGCGTTTCAATTGCACGCATTGTCATGTCGCCAAGATTGCCGATTGGCGTTGCAACAATATATAGCATCTCCCCTCCTATTTTCGTCTGTAGTTATCAAATATATTTTGGACATAATTCCCGTCTTTGTCATTTGAGATCAGAGTTGGCAAAACTTCAACACCTTCTTTCCCACCACGCACCGCTTCAACAAAAACAAGTGTTGCATTCTTTGTCGGCGAAGGTTGAGCAAAAAACATTCGTTTTGGTTCAAGTTCAAATGCTTTTAGACTTGCCAAAAGTTCCGCACTTCTGTTTGCGTCATACGAAACATAAAACCGACCACCAAATTTAAGAACTCTTTTAACACTCTCAAGGAGTGAGCAGAGCTCAAGTTTGATTTCGTGCCTTGCCGTTGCAACGACTTGGTTTTCATTATGAAACGAAGCACCTTTCTTCTTGTATGGCGGGTTGCAAACAACAACATCAACACTTCCTGCGGGAATTTGTTTTGAAAAATCTTTCACATCGCCAAGAATTGGCTTGATATTTTCAATATGGTTTAGCTCAATGTTTTTTTGCAACAATTCAAACATTTCATCTTGTATTTCAACCGCATAAATCTCACTGGGTTCATTTTTTGCTGAAATCAAAATTGCAATAATGCCTGATCCCGAGCAAAAATCACAGACTTTGGCGCCTCTCTTGATTTTTGCAAAGTTTGCAAGTGTGACAGCATCACTCGTAAAACAATAAAGGTCTTTGTTTTGACAAATTTTGAGACCTTTATATTGCAAATCTTCAAGCCTTTCTTTTTGGTTTTTCATCAATCTTCCAAATCTTTTAATTTGTTGCCCGGGTCATCGTCAAACCCGATATTGTTTTTTGCTTTGATTTTGATTTTATCAAGCGGGAATTCAAGGATTTGGCTTGTTGGATCATCTTTTTCGCCGAGTCTGACTTGAACAAGTCGTTTGAGCAAATTATTGTATACAACCGTGCCTTTCCCTTCTGGCGTTTCAACTTCAGAATTGATTCTTGGCATAAGGCGGAATGTTTCGGAATAATGCGCATTTTCGTATCCCAAACAACACATCAGTCGTCCACAGAGTCCACTTATTTTTGTTGGGTTGAGAGAAAGTCCTTGAACTTTCGGCATTTTTATCGAAACATGCTCAAAGTCTTTCAAAAACTCTCTGCAACAGCACACTTTTCCGCAAGGACCAAGCCCACCTATGATTTTAACTTCATCACGAGCACCGATTTGACGAAGTTCAATTCTTGCTTTGAAGCGACTTCCAAGTTCTTTAACAAGTTCTCTGAAATCAACTCTGTTTTCGCTTGTGAAATTGATATTGATTTTTTGTTCATCAAAAGATGTGTCGCAACTAATAATTTTCATCTCAAGCCCAAAGTCTTCAACAATCTTCTTTGTTTCTTCCAAAAACTTTTTGTTGAGTGCTTGAACTTTTTTAACTTGAGCAAGATCTTGATGAGTGGCAATTCGAACAACGTCTTTGAGCGGTTCGTCCGCATCTTCTCTCTCGATGGTCTTGATTGGAGTTGCAACCGTGCCAAAATCAAGTCCGCGCACCGTTTCAACAATCACTTTATCTCCAATATTCACCAACAAATCGTTTGGTGAAAAATCATATATCTTCCCGCCGTCAGCAAATTTCACGCCAACTATTTTTGTTTGCATAGATATTTAACCTCCAAGATTTTCATAAGCAAACCGTCCGCAATCATGCCCACATTAACATTTGCATCAAATTGCTTTTTGCATAAATCAATTTTATCGATAATTTCAATCAACGCCTCGGGCGTAAATTCGCCTTTTACTTGCTCAATTTTATCCGCATACTCTTTGCTCTGTTGCAGTCCATTTTGTCCCAAAAGCGAAAGCATGATATCGCGATACAACTCTTGAATGAGTGACAATTTTGTCAAAAAAGTTGCTTTTGAAGATGAGAGTTCTGCGGAATATCCCAAAACCTGCTTGCTGTTTTTCATGTCGAACACAATCCCGCGCGCAAGATTCAACGATTCAGAAAAATCACCACCAGTGACAAGTTCAATGAGTTTCCCAACATACCCCCCGCTTTGCGAATATAGGATTTCGGAAATTTGCGTCTTTTCATTTTCAAAAATTTCTTTAACTTGCCCAAAGTCAAATGGCTCAATCGTCATGGTTTTACATCTGGATTTGACTGTTGGCAAAACCGAGTCAAGATTGGTTGCATTAATTATGAAAAACACATTTGGATTTGGTTCCTCAAGCACTTTGAGCAATTTGTTTTGTGCTTGAATTGTTCCATTATCAATCTTGTTTATGACATACACTTTGCAAGGCGAAATCATTGGTTTTAGCGTTTGGTCTTCAACAATTTTTTCGACATCTGAAACTGCGAATTTTGTGCCACCAAAAAACATGACATCAGGATTTGTTCCTTTTTCAATTTTGAGGCAACTCCCGCAATGCTCACACCCATTTTCGCCACACTCACAAACAAGCATTTTTGCCACTTGTTTGCAAAAAATTTCGTTGGTTAATTTGTCAGGGCTATAAAACAGATTTGCATGAAAAAACACACCCGCACGATATTCGGCAACCAAGTTTTTAAATAGTCCAAGTCGTTTTACAATATTGTTTGAAATATCCATAAAAATATAATAACACACATAAATAAATAATCAAACAACTTTCTCAAAAGTTTGAAAAAAGCACGGCGTCCTCGCCGTGCCTTCATGCTAAAAAATTACTTGATTCCAAGAATTTTGAGTGTGATGTGGCCTGATGGAGTTGGAACAACAACTTCTTCACCTTTTGTTTTGCCAAGAAGAGCAGCACCAACTGGCGATTGGTTGCTAATCATTCCACGAAGAGGATCACTCTCGGTTGATCCAACAATTTTATATTCAATTTCCTCATCAAAATCTTCGTCGTAAACTTTGACAACACAGCCAATGCCAACCTTGTTTGTCGACACTTTTTTTGCAATCACAATTGCATCACGAAGTGTTGCTTCCATATCAGCAATTTCTGCTTCGATTTTGCCTTGTTCTTCTTTTGCTTGGTCATATTCGGAATTTTCTTTCAAATCCCCAAATTCTCTTGCTATTCCAATTGCCTTTGTTGCTTCTGGTCTTTTGACTTTTTTATAGAATTCGAGTTTTTCCTCGAGTTGTTTTTTTCCTTCTGGTGTAAGATAAATTTCGTTTGCCATAGCGTCCTCCCGCGTTAAAAAAAATCAATCTCCCAAAACGGGAAATTTTTCAAAATCATGCTCATTATAATTTCAAGTTGCCCACATGTCAACATTTTGGCACGAATTTTGCAAATTTGTTATTTGTTTATTATATTTTGTCTTATTAAAAAAATTCACAAATTGAATATTTTATTTTGTTTTTCTCAAATTAATGTTGAGGTGAATATGATTAGTTTGATATGTTTTGTTTTCGCAATGATTGGCGGGATAAATTGGCTCTCGATTGGGCTTGTTCAATTTGATTTTATTGCTGGGATTTTTGGCTCCCAAGCTCATGTCGCATCAAGAATATTTTATGTGTTTTTTGGACTTGCTTGTGGTTATCTCATCTATAAAGCAATCGCGACAAAAGGCAAAATTGAACTCAAACGCGAAAAGTTAAAAAAAGAAAAGAATGAGGCTCAACAAGATATGTTGGGTTAGGATTTATCCTTTTTTAACAAATAAAACTCTTGTGCGTTATATGTCGCCAAAACACTTGCAACCTGACCAAAAAACATACGCCAAACATTGATTTCTTCAACCGTTGAACAAGATGCAAGATTTTGCGCAACAAGTGTTGCAAGTGCTGTTAATTCGCAAGGAGATATGTTGTTTAACATATCTTTTTTTATGAAAAACCACGGCGTTTTGTGTGTTCACATAATTTTGGGCATTTGAATACATAAACACGAGGTGGAAAATGAGCAAAATTACATATATAAACAAATCAAGCTGTGTAATCAAAAATGTCAAATTCAATGGTGATGCAACCATTGGACCAAATGCAATTTTATGCGACTGTGAAGTTGGAACTAACGCAAAAATTTTTTGCTCTCAAATTTACAAAAGTCAAATTGGCGACAACACGTCTGTAGTCAATAGTCAAATCGAAAACTCTTCTGTTGGAACAAATTGTGAAATTGGACCCTTTTCTCATATCCGACCAGGTTCAAAAATTGGCACGTCGTGTCGCATAGGCAATTTTGTTGAAATAAAAAAATCCGAAATTGGGGCGGGCTGCAAAATTTCTCATCTCAGCTACGTTGGCGATGCAACACTTGGAGAAAATGTCAATGTTGGTTGTGGTGTGATTTTTGCAAACTATGACGGAGAGAAAAAGCATCACACAAATGTTGGCGATAATGTTTTTATCGGCAGCAACTGCAATCTTATTGCCCCACTTTCGATCGGTTGTGGTGTCTTCATCGCAGCGGGTTCAACCATCACAAAAGATCTTCGTGACGACACATTTTGCATTGCTCGCGAGCGCGAAACAATAAGAGAAGGATATAAAAACTTGTATGCACAAAAATTCGAGCCTCAACCAAAGCAATATTTTGGAACTGACGGAATCAGACTTGAAGGAACAAAAGAAGAGTTCTTCGAAATTGGAAAAAAATTTGGCGAAGCAATATCATCAACAAAAGTGTTAAAAATTGTTTTGGGTCGCGACACTCGTCCCAGCGGCAAAACAATTCGTGAAGGAATTTTGACAGGAATAACGAATGCTCAAATTTTTGATTTGGGAGTTGTTTCAACCCCGTGCATTGCATTCATGACAAAAGCAATTGGCGCCGATTTTGGAGTCGTTCTCACCGCTTCCCACAACCCTGAAAGTTTTAATGGAATAAAAGTGTTTGATAAAAATGGTCAAAAACTTTCAGAGCTGCACGAAAAAGAACTTGAACAAAAACTTCAAAATGTTGATAAAAATTACAAAAATCAGCAAAATTTTGGCAAAAAACAAGCAAAAAATGTAAAAATTACAAAAATTACTCCACAAAAATATATTTCTCATATAATGAATCTTTCGAAAAAATTAAAAGATTTTGAAGTCGCAATTGATGTTTCAGGAGGAGCGAGTGAAAAACTTGCACAGAGAGTGTTTGAAAAATTGGGTGCACGCGTTCACATCATTGGACGGTCAAAAGATCACAAAATTAATGATGGGTGTGGTTGTTTGCATCTGGAACACTTGAAACATTATATGAAGAACTATGGGGTTCCAATTGGGTTTGCCTATGACGGAGATGCCGACCGCGTGCTTGCAATCAACGAAAAGCTTGAAGTTGTTGACGGAGACAAATTTCTTTTTATTTTGGCACAAGAACTCAAACGTCAAGGGAAACTAAAAAATGATTGCATTGTGACAACGGTCATGTCCAATCTCGCCCTCATTCAGGAATTAAAAAAACAAGGCATTTCAACAAGCATCACTCCCGTTGGCGACAAATATGTTATTGAAGAAATGAATCACCTTGATGCAAGTCTTGGAGGGGAACAAAGCGGGCATATCATAACAAAAGACGTCTGTGGCAGTGGAGATGGTCTTTTGCTTTCTGTGCTTATATCCAATTTGGTTTTTTCGTCAAAAAAATCTTTGAGTGCGCTTTCCCGGCTTGAACTTTATCCTCAATATCAACAATCTTTCAAAACATTGCAAAGCCAAATCATTCTTGACTCAAATGAATTGAAATCAAAAGTGAAGGAGTTTGAAGAATACTTAGGGGAAGATGGGAGAATTTTAATTCGAAAAAGCGGAACGGAGCCAAAACTACGTCTTTTGGTTGAAGCCAAAAACAACCGACAAGCAAAAAAAGTTTTTTGCTCACTTGCAAAACTTATTGAAAAATTATGCTAACAAAAAAGCAATGCCATGCGCATTGCTTTTTGATTATCCTTGAAATTCTGAATATCTCATACCCTTTTCTCTTCTTTCTTTTTCAACCAAAGTTGCAATCATATCTCGAACCTTATATGGGTTTTTGACTTTTTGCAAAACCATTGAATCATTACTTGCGTCGCCGCAATAAACTGTTATTGTTCCAACACCAAACATTTTGTCAAAAAGTGATTGATAAACACTCAAATCGTCAATTCTATAAAAATGTGTTTCTTCACTTGCCGTTGAAAGCAATCCAATGCGACTAAAGAGTTTTACCCACTCACCTGGTTTTTCAACAATTTCATATCTAGTAAAAGTCCAAGGAAGACCAAAGATACGCTTTCTATCTTTCCATAAAGTTTTGCAATCTGGTCCAAAATATCTATTTCCCATACTCACCTCATATTTTTAATATATTAGCAAAAATTTGGCAAAATGTAAACCCCTTATGAAAAACATTTTAAAAATATTGAATAAAAAACTTTTATCATGTATACTATCTAGAAATGTACTCACAGATTTTAAATATTGTAAATTATATAATTATTGGTTTGATGTGTTTGTCACTTCTTTTGATGTGCGTAAAAATTGCTGCACATATTTATGGCCTTATACCTGCGGTCAAACTTCCCGAGGCAAAAACAAATCATAAATTTGCAATTCTAATTCCTGCGCGAAACGAAAGCCATGTAATCAACAACCTTTTGCAAAGTTTACAAAAGCAAGAGTATCCAAAAGATAAATATGACATTTATGTTATTGTTGAAAGTGCAGACGATCCGACAAACGAAATTTGCAAACAATATGAAAATACACAAGTTTTTGTCAGACCAAATCTTGACATCAAAAGAAAAGGTGCCGCACTTGACCAAATGCTGAAATATTTGCTTGAAAACAATATATCAAAAGAAAAAGGGTATGAGGCATATTTTGTCTTTGATGCGGATAATATTGTTGCGCCAAACTTCCTTTTTGAAATGAATAAGACCTTTGATGCCGGATATGAACTTGCAATGTGTTATAGGAATTCCAGCAATTGGAATGGTGGCTGGATTGCAAGTTGTTCTGCCCTCACATTTTCAATGGTCAACACTTTCGAAAATAAATTTCGTGCAAAGTTTTCACAAAAAGTTATTGTTTCTGGAACAGGTTTTTTCATTGCACATCGCGTGATTGAAGAACTTGGCGGCTATCCTTTTTATAGTTTGACGGAAGACATGGAACTGAGCAGTTTTGCCGCTCTTAATAACATAAAAGGTGCATACAACGAAAACACAGAAATCTTTGACGAACAACCCGAAAATTTTAAACTGCAATGGAATCAGAGAGTCCGTTGGGTCAAAGGACATATGCAGGTCGGAAAAAAATACAATAAATTAATTTTGAAAGAATTTTTCAAATCTCGTGAACACCGGTTTGGAAAATTGGAGTTTGCGCTAAATATTGTTCCAGTTGCCGTTCCCGTTTGTTCGGTTTTGCTCTATGCAATAACCTGCTTGGTTCTAGGCATTGTTGGAGCAAGTCTACAAGTGGACAAAGCACTTTGGATTCAGGCGTTCATTCAATTTGGCATTGCAAATGTAGGCACATATTTATTCTTGATGTTCTATACTCTCGCGATTTTGCTCGCAGAAAAAAAACACTGCAACATAACACCAAAAAATGCGTTCATTACAGTGCTTGCAAATCCTTTCTTCATGTCCCTATGGTTGCCAATCGGCATTTTTGCGATGTTTAAAAAACAAGTTTCATGGAAAGTTATTGAACATTCTGGCACTTCTCAAAAAGATTCTACTCTTTCCACTTAACGTTCATAATGCGGTTTGAGTCATAATATTTGACGTGACCGCAAGTTGCTTTGTGAATAATCAAGCCTCTTCCTTGTGAAATAAAGCCAACAATGTCGTCACCGACCTCAGGTTGGCAACAATTTGCGATTTTAATCAACATGTTATCTCCGCCCTCAACAACAATTTTTTTCTCAAGACTATCGTTTCCAGTTTGGAGACGATTTTTCTTTTCCAAGATTTTTTGTTGTCGAAGTTTGATTTGGTGGAAATGATTAACCACAGTCATCGCATTTGTTGACCCTCCGCCAATCGAAGCATAGAGTTCTTCGACGCCAACAAAACTGCCGCGAGCAAGAAGTTTTGCAAATTCTTGTGTGTCCACAATTTCTGCCAAACTCATGTTTTGGTTTTTGCACGCAAGTTCAAGCATGTTCTTCCCAACTCTGATATTTTCTTCTTTCATTTCCTTTTTGAAGAACTGACGGATTTTGTGTCGCGCTGAAATGCTTTTGACATATTTGAGCCAGTCACGACTTGGTCCCGAGCATTTTGGAGAAGTTATGATGTTGACAACATCGCCAGAGTTGAGCTTTGTTGTGATTGGTCGCATTTTTCCATTAATTTGTGTGCCAACCATGTGATTTCCAACTTCACTATGAATTTCATAGGCAAAATCAATTGATGTTGAGCCTTCTGGAAGATGCACAACTTTGCCTTTTGGTGTTTGAACAAAGATTTCGCCGTCATAGATATCAACTTTTAAGCTGTCAATCATTTCTTTGCTTGTGAGATTGTCATTCTCTTCCAAAATTTGACGAATCCAACCGAGTTTTTCATCAAGAGAATCTTGCTTGTTTCTCTTTTCTTTATACATCCAGTGTGCCGCATAACCATATTCCGCGGACCTGTGCATATCAAAAGTTCTCACTTGAATTTCAACTGGAAGCCCCTCAAATAGTATTGTTGTGTGAAGCGACTGATAACCATTGGATTTTGGCGTTGCAATATAGTCTTTGAATCTGCCACGAATTGGGGTGAAAAGTTGGTGAACTTTTCCCAAAACAGCATAGCATTCAGGAAGTGTGTCGACAAGAACACGAAGAGCCACGAGATCATAGATGTCGTCAATGTTTTCGTGTTTTGAGATGAGTTTTTTATAAATTGAATACGCGTGTTTTCTGCGTCCCATAATTTCGCCATGAATTTCAAGTTCGCCGAGGATTTGACGCAAGTTTTGTCTTATTTTTTCAATCATGCTTTGTGCAAGAATGTATTTATTTTCAACCGCACTTTCAATTTCGCGATATTTTTGGGGGTGTAAAATTTTGAACGAACAATCTTCAAGTTCGCTCTTTATTTTTGAAAGACCGAGGCGGGCAGCAAGTGGCGCAAACAAGTCAAGATTGAGTTTTGCCAACGCTTTGAGTTCTTCCGCTGAATACAAGTCTTGATTTCTCATTTGTGCAACAACAAAAGCAAGCTTGATAAAAATTATTCTAAAATCTTTTGCGAGCGCAAAATACATTTTTCTGATATTTTCGGCCTCTTCTTCTTCATTGTTATATTGAACCTTATGCAGTTCGATGAGCCCATGAAGCATGCCAAAAACCTCTTCGCCAAATTCGTCAACAATTTGCTCTTTTGTTAGAGTTTGGTTTGAATATGGCATATAAAGACTTGCGGCAATGATGCTGCTTTGGTCAAGTTTTGTTTCATTCAACAATTCTATCGCGGAATTTGTTTTTCTGATTTCCGACTCGGAACAATTCTTTTCAAGGATTATTTTTGCTTGTTCAATTTTTTCCATGCTTTCCTCTTTTTGTTATGATATAAATATATAAAATTTTTGTCAAACAAAACGCATTGACAAACATTTTCGTTTCCCTTTACAAAAATGGAAGATTTTGTTAAAATGATTAAAACTAATTCGAGGTGTTTATGAGCGTTAATCCTTCTGAACTTAATGATTTGGCATCAGTTGATGTGATGTTTGCTGAAATAATGGCAGAAAGTGGAGTGAATCCAATTCCAACAGTTTGTGACGGGTGCGACATGAGCATTTTGGAACAAGACAACAAGACGGTTGGTTCTGCTTTTGAAAGAGCAGAAGCAAACATTCAAATTCTTATTTCCGCCCTTGACATGTCAATGGATATGCAAAACAAAGACAGCATCGCTCGAGTTGTTGACAACCTTCGCGAAAAACAACAAATCATCGCCAACGCAAAACAAAACTTCAAGGATCCAAATTATAATTTTGTTGAGCTCTACACCGACCTTAAAAAAGTGCAAAACAAACTCGGCCTCAATCTCAATTGTCCAGAAATGAACGTTCTCAAACTTACTGAAGAAAATTTTGATGTTGACAAAACAAAAGAAAAAGTTATGCAAGCCGCAAAAGAACTTGACCAATTCATCAAAGAGGGCGAGGAAAACTTCAAAGAATATTTGTCTGACACCACAGAACTCTACGAAGAAAAAATTTCTGACAAAATGAAACAAAAGATTCAAGAAGTCAAACGCAGAAAAGAAATGCAACGCGAAAATCAAATGAGACTCGCAAATCGCGTTCACGCAAGAACTCAAACCCCCGCTCCAGAGCCCGTCAAACAGCCCGTTGAAAAAACTCAATCACCAAAGATTCCAACAAACGAAAATTCACTCGGAAGATAACAACAAAAAAACACGGTACAATCTCCGTGTTTTTATTGTCTTCAATATTTTTCAATGTTTTGAGCTTTATTCATGTCTATTTTTCTGCTTTGTGATTTGGACACTCGTGAGTTTCTGGGTCAAGTGGCATTCCGCATTTTTGACATTTTTCTTGGTTTATTGTCCCCATTCCAAGATTTTCCTCAGCAATGCTGCCTTTGGTCGCAACAAGAGCAGACGCAGTCCAAACAAATGTAATTCCATAAATGATGCAAAACGCAGAAAGAATAAGTCCAACAACTCCACCGACAATCAATGGAACATTTATCTTGAGCGCACCAAAAACAACACCCAAAACTCCAAGGACGCCAAATGTCACAGCAAGCACAATCAACACGATGCCGAATGCTGATAATCCCCTTTTACCTTTTTCAATTTTGTTCATAAAAACCTCCTATTTTAAATATTGAACCAAAATAAAAATTCCCAAAATTATTAAAATCATCGCAATAACAAAGAATGTAATTTTGACTCCACTCCTTGGAATGCCACCACCAACTTGACCTGTTTGACCATTCATAAAAGTTGTGTAATTTTTGTTCTTGTATGAGTAGTTAAATCGATATGTTGGAAGAATTCCATAAGAGAACTTTTCATCAGAAAAATCAGTTGAAACATTAAGATATTGCACTCCATCATATGAATAGCCAGACAAAATATTTCGCCTTATTGCTTCTCTCATTACCTCTCGTGCAGTGCTATGGCAGTCATCAACTTTATCATCATTCATTTCAACAAAATATCCTCTCAAAAAATCTTCGTTGAATTCATAGAACTCTGAATAGTTAAATGGCTTGATTGCGTCAAGTTCTGTTTGACTGATATGGGCACTTGCCTCAATCGTGATGTTTTTGTGAATCATTTGCTTGTTCCCCGAAATGGAAAACGACTTTGTTGTTGTCACAAGTCTATCATTAACTCTTGTTGTTTCGTTTCGAAGAAGAACGCCGTTGTATCTGCTCTTGGAGTTTGCATCAAACAAAAATGTTGGAATGTAAATGCCTTGGATTTTGCTTTCTGGAACTTGCTTTTTAAATTTGTTTGGAACAAAAAGTTTTTTCTTCACGCCTTGAGCAAATTTTTTGGAAGCCTCAACTTTGTCAAACTGAAAAGGAATTATTGCATCGGGTTTTAGCCCCGGGATTAACGAGGTTTCAACAACGAGTGAACTTGAACAATACGGACAATTTGTTGCATATTCAAGTCTGTTAAGAACAACACTTGCGCCACAATTTTGACATTTAACAACTTTGTTTTCGTTCTCCCACGCATTTTGCTTTTGTGTCTGATTTCCAAAATCATGTTTTGGGCAACATTTCTCCGCTTCAATTTGATAAATGCTTTCACAATTTGGACATTTCAAACTCTGTGTGCTGGGAGAAAACAACAAGTTTCCCCCACAGCTCGAGCATTTTTGATGTGTCGCTTCAATTTTTGTCATTATTTTATCTTTTCTCCACATTCAGGGCAGAACTTTGCTCCTGCTTTGAGAACCACCCCGCATTTTGGACATTTTTTCACAAGTTGTTCTCCACATTCTGGACAGAATTTTGCTGATTTTGAAACCGCTGCTCCACATTTTGGACAAGCCGCTCCTTGACGAGCACCACATTCTGGACAGAATTTTGCATTAGCTTTGATTGAAGCCCCACATTTCACGCATTGAGCAGAAGGCGATTTTGTTTTGTTTTCTGTTGAAAGCGAATTCGCGAACATATTTCCGATTGCACCACCTGCACCAAGTCCAACCCCGAGTCCAGCCAAGTTTCCGCCGCTTGGATTGTTTGCTGCATCTCTCATTGCGTTTGCCGCTTGATATTGAGTGTATGTTCCCATTTTTGATTCCAAAACACCAAGTTTTGTTCTTTCATCAAGAGCTTTTTCAACTTCTTCTGGAAATGAAATGTTTTCAAAAACAACCTTGCAAAGTTTGAGTCCCAACGCTCCAAATTCTTCTTTTGAACATTCGACAACTTTGTCGCCAAACTCTTTGTAGTTTGCGGCAAGGTCGAGTGCTGAAATTTCGCTTTCACCAATCGCATCTGTTATTCCTTGAAGAACCATTGGCTTGAGTTGTTCCGCCATATCAGCAGTTGTATAAACTTCGTTTGTCCCAAACATTTCACGCATAAAAAGTTTTGCATCATCAACTTTGTATGAATAAACACCAAAGCCGCGAAGTCTTATGTTTCCAAACTCATTATCTCTCATTGGAATTGGGTTTTGCGTTCCCCATTTTTGTCCAGTGATTTGTTTCATGTTGACGAAATAAACGTCTGCTTTGATTGGACTTTCGAATCCTGTTGGAAGTGAAAGCATTTTTGTTATGATTGGAATGTTTTCACTTGCAAGTTTGTATGTGCCTTCTGAAAAGATGTCAGCAATTTGTCCTTTGTGAACAAAAAGCGCACATTGTGACGGACGAACAACAAGAGTTGAACTGTTCATGATTTCATCGCGATCATTAAGTTGATATTTATAGACAACAGTGTCTTTGCCCATATCCTTGCATTCAATAACTTTTAATAATTGTTTTTTTATTCTAAAGATTCCCATAAAACCCTCCTTGAATTTATTTTATCATTTTTTTTGATTTGCACCAACAAATTTGAACAAAAACTCCTAACTTCCACAATATGGACACGTGTCGTTTTTGTCACCTGCTCAAAATGATCGAGCAAACCAAAAGTGTTGTTATTTGTTTTTTCATTTTTTCCATAAAAATATTATATTCGATAAATGCCAAATACGCAAATAATCGAATTTGCATTTTTTATTATTTTGTGTTAAACTGTTTCGAAAGGAGCAACATGAAGAATATAACAGAAAAGTTTGAAAGCATTGAAAAAACCTATGAAGAGCTAAAATGTTTTGTCACATTAGATCAAATTTCACCTTTTATGCAAATTGCAACAACTGCCGCAGCCATTGTCACACAAGACAATAATGTCTATTATGGCGTGAACATCAAAGGCGATTGTGGACTTGGCTTTTGCGCTGAAAGAAATGCACTCTCAACAATGCTCACTGCCGGCGAAACAAAAGTGAAATATGTTTTGTGCATTGATCGCTCACTTTCTCCAAGGCTTCCTTGCGGAGCGTGCCGTGAATATATGCCACAAATTAATGCCGAAAACATGGACGCCAAAATCGTCACAAGCATCTCGCCATTCAAGTTTGTCACTCTCAAATCTCTGCTCCCAGACTGGTGGGGATATGAAAAAATTGAAAGAAAAAACAAAAAATAATAAATTAAATTATTTTTTAGCATATTATTCTGCAAGTCTTTTGTTGATTGAGTTTCAGCCTGCTTGATTTCTATTTTTTAATCTGAATTTTTAATATTTTGTTTTAATTAATATGAATTTAAAATATTATTTTTAATTAATTTTATTTATTTTTGAATTTATTGTGACTTTTGTCGTGAGATAAAAAAGTTCTGCAAGTTGTGCAGAACTTTTTGTTTTTAATATTCACAATTTTTGGGTGTTCGAGGGAACAGTTCAACATCTCGAATGTTTGCCACGCCCGTGAGATACATAATAACTCTTTCAAATCCAAGTCCAAATCCTGAGTGAACAACTCCGCCAAATCGTCTGAGGTTGAGATACCACCAATAATCTTTTTCTTTGAGACCTTTTTCAGCCATCATTTCAAGCAAGACATCAAGTCTTTCTTCACGTTGGCTTCCTCCAACAATTTCTCCAACACCTGGAACAAGAAGGTCGCAAGCGGCAACTGTCTTTTTGTCATCATTAAGACGCATATAGAATGCTTTGAAGTCTTTTGGGAAATCTGTGAGGAATATTGGTTTTTTGTAAACAACTTCTGTGAGATATCTTTCATGCTCACTTTGAAGGTCTGTCCCCCACTCAACTTTATATTCGAATTTGTCATTGTGCTTTTTGAGAATTTCAACCGCTTCGGAATATGTCACTCTTCCAAACTCACTGTTTTGAACATGTTTAAGTCTTTCAATGAGTGTTTTGTCAACAAACTGATTGAAGAATGCCATTTCATCTGGGCAATGTTCAAATACATACGAGATCAGATATTTAACCATCTTTTCAATGAGTTGCATATTATCTTCAAGATTGAAGAATGCCATTTCAGGCTCAATCATCCAAAACTCGCTTGCATGGCGAGCGGTGTTTGAGTTTTCAGAACGGAATGTTGGTCCAAAAGTATAGACTTTTGAAAAAGCAAGAGCCATTGCTTCGCCTTCAAGTTGTCCGGTTGGAGTCAAGAAAACATTTTTTCCAAAGAAGTCATTTTCAGGTGTCGCTTTTTCCATTTCTTTTTTGTCATAGAAATTGTGAGTTGTGACTCTGAACACATCACTTCCACCCTCACAATCAGCACCTGTGATAATTGGAGTATGAACATAAACAAATCCTTCATTTTTGAAGAATGTGTGGAGCGCATATGCAATTTCGCTTCTTATGCGGAAAACTGCATTAAACAAGTTTGTCCTTGGACGAAGATATGCTTGTTCTCTCAAAAATTCAAGAGAATGTCCTTTCTTTTGAAGAGGATAATCTGCACCTGTTGCAGAAATCACTTCAACATTTTTTGCAACGATATCAAAAGGTTGTTTGTTTTCTGGTGTGGCTTTCACTTCGCCTTCGACCATAATTGATGAACCTGCATTAAGTTTTGCAATGGTGTCAAAACCTTCAACTTCTTTTCCAACAATAATTTGTGCCCCTTTGAAACTTGTTCCATCGTTGAGATCAACAAAAGCAAACGAGCCCATATCTCTCGCACTTCTCACCCAGCCACCAACTTTGATCGCTTTTCCTGAAAGGTCTTTTAAATCACAATAAATTTGTTTTATATCCGTCTTTTTCATAAGTCCTCGCTATAAAAGGTATTTTAATTTTAAATCCATGCGTTGTCAATCATTCGCCCCTCTTTCGCACCTTTTTTTTGCTCAAATCATAAATAAGCATATTGGAGGTGTTATGGAAAACTCAATTTATCAAGTTGAAAAACCATATCCTGAACTTGTTGGTGCATCTTTTAGCCCCGAAACGATTGCAATCCTTCGAAATCTCTATGCTTCAAGGATTTCTGAATTTACTGCAATCGCTAACTACACCTATCAGGCGCGTGTTCTTGGAGAGCATAATCCTGATGTAACAAAACTTTTGGAAGGCATTTCAATGACGGAAATGCGACACTTGGAACTTTTGGGTGAAGCAATTGTTGAGTTCGGAGGTGACCCAGTTTATGCAAACTCGCGCGGACAATTTTGGAGTGGCATATTTGTTGATCGCGACAAAAATGTGTGCAAAATCCTCAAAAACAACATACGCAGCGAAACTGGTGCAGTTGCTGAGTATTCGATGGCAGCAACCCGTGTGAAAAACCAAAGTCTAGCAAGTTTATTGCTCCGAATCGCAGAAGATGAACAACTGCATAAAGAACTATTTGAAAAGGCACTGACAGAACAAAACGAAAGAATTTGACAAAAAACATTTGCGAAACTTATTCGCAAATATTTTTTATTCACATAATTATTGCAAATTTTGTTTTATGTTGTTATACTCTTTTATTATATAAAGAGGATAGATATGAAAAAACTTACAACACATGAACTAAAAAGACTTTGGCTTGAATTTTGGACAAGCAAGGGCTACAAAACAATTCCAAGCGCATCAGTCGTTCCAGAAAATGATGCGACCGTTCTTTTCACAACTGCTGGGATGCACCCACTCGTCCCATATCTTTTGGGCGAAAAACACCCGATGGGTGACAAACTTTGCGACTATCAAGCGTGCATCAGAACAAATGACATTGACGATGTTGGCGACCCTTCACACTGCACATTCTTTGAAATGCTTGGCAATTGGACTTTGGGTGAATGCGACAAACATGAAATGATAAAAAACAGTTTTGCTTTTCTCACCGAAAAACTTGGCATCCCAAAAGACAGACTTGCTGTATCAGTATATGCAGGCGATGAAAACGCACCTCGCGACACTGAGGCACATGATGCTTGGGTTGAAGCAGGACTTGATGACACACAAGTGTTTTATCTTCCAAAAGAAAACAACTGGTGGGCACTTGGTGGTGGCACAGGCCCTTGTGGACCAGACTCTGAAATGTTTTTCGACACAGGAAAACCAAAGTGCTGCGACACTTGCTCCCCTGCTTGCGATTGCGGAAAATATCTTGAAATTTGGAACGATGTTTTCATGCAATACTATGTCAAAGAGGCGGGTCAACCTGTTGAAAAACTTGCTCGACCAAACATTGACACTGGAATGGGTCTTGAACGCACTGTTTGTGTTCTCAACGGAGTTGAATCTGTTTATGACACAGGAATTTTCAAAGATGTCATTGATTATCTTTCAAAATTTGCAAATGCCCCATATGTTGAAGAAAACATCAAAAAATCCTATCGTGTTATTTGCGACCACATCAGAGCATCAGTATTTATTCTTTCAAGTGGCATAAAACCTGCTCCTGTGGGACAAGGATATGTTCTTCGCCGTCTCATTCGAAGAAGTGTTAATCATGCAAGAAAAATTGCGATTGAAAAACAACAAATTCTTGAAGTTGCAAAAATATATGTGAACGAATATCAAGAATACTATCCTGAAATCAAAGAAAAACAAGATTTAATTTTGAAAGAACTTGACGAAGAAATCGAAAAATTTTCAAAAACCATTCAACTCGGACAAAAAGAGTTTGAAAAAGTCGCATTCTATAGCAAAGACAAAACAATAAATGGGAAAACTGCTTTCCGACTTTATGACACATTTGGTTTTCCTTTGGAACTTACTATTGAAATGGCAAAAGAAATCGGTTATAATGTTGATGAAGAAGGATACCACAAAGCATTTCTTGAACACCAAGAAAAATCAAGAACTGCTGCCGCGGGAACATTCAAAGGTGGACTCAGTGACACATCTGACAACACTGCTCGACTCCACACCGCGACCCACCTGCTTCTTGCAGGACTTCAAACATTGTTTGACGAAAACATTGTTCAAAAAGGCTCAAACATAACTCCTGAAAGACTTCGTTTTGACTTTAATTTCCCTCGCAAAATGCTTCCAGAAGAACTCAAACAACTTGAAGATTTTGTCAATGATGCAATCAAAAAAGAAATTGATGTCACTTGCGAAGAAATGACACTTGACCAAGCACGTGCAAGTGGAGCAAAAGGAATTTTTGCAAACAAGTATGGAGACAAAGTCAAAGTGTATACAATCGGGAATGTAAGCAAAGAAATTTGTGGTGGCCCACACGCAAACAACACTCGCGAACTCAAATCGTTCAAAATCATCAAAGAAGAAAGCAGTTCAAGCGGAGTTAGACGCATCAAGGCTGTAATCGGTTAAGGAGGTTTTATGAAGAAAAAAGGAAGAAGCCTGTTGGCATACCTGTTTATTTTGGCAGGCATCGCCCTTGGCGTGTTTGTCGTATGCGTTGCAGTGCTAGTCCTTGCACCAGGTAAAGCGATTGCCGGATTTGTGTATTCAAAAGTTTCGTCCAATGAAGTTGTCTATGCTCGTTTGACTGAATCAGATTCGCAGATTCATGGTGAAGACTACTACTCTCAACACCTTGGCGCACAAACCAAAATGCTTGGCGCTTCCGATGTCCAAAGCCTTGTCATCAACGCCGGTGCACATGATGTTGTTGTCAGACAGATGAAGCAAGATCAAAGATTTGAAAATTTCGAACTAGTAAACGCCGTTGATAAATTTGCTTTTGTTATCTCTTCTTATTACTCCGGAATTTATAAACAATCAGCTTACCCTAATGGGGTTGATTTCAATATTATTTATAACAAAGATCAAAAAACATTAACACTCAATTTCAATACACCAAACGGCTTGAATTTCAACCGTAGTGGAAATATTATTGTTGACATTCCCGAAGCGTTTTATCATCTTTCAAGCAGCGTAAAACTTGGCACAAACATTGCTAGTTCAACAACCGCAACACTCAAAATTGTTTCTGACAAAGGAAGTGTTAATCTTGGAGGTTGGACTGAAACTGGTTCAGAAGTCCGATCATCTTCAATGGCAAATGTTGATATAACAACAGACAGCGGCAATATTACGCTCAATGAAAACTTTTATGCTTGTGGCGAAACAATGAGTCTCAAAACAAACAAAGGAAAAATAACAAACAAAAACACAATCAACCAAACAAACATGGTCTTGAACATTTCATCTGACCGAGGCGAAGTGAATTTTTCTGATAGTCAAGCAGATGTCATTGTCAAAGAACTCAACATCTATTCAAGAAGAGCCGACATAAAACTCCACGACGTAAATCTTGGTTCCCCAACGAACGCAATTCAATGGACTGGGGATCGTGGAAGATGTTTTGCAAACAATGTCAACGGCTCACTTCTCGGACACGAAGATGCAAGCGCAACAAATTTCGACGTAAAATATATCAGTGGTCAGTTCTATCTTCCAAAAGGAGACACTTGCGATGTCAATATCGAGAAAATTGACGGAAAAGTAAAAATTGTTTCCAGAAACAACAATATTTCAATAAAAAATGCAAGTGCTTCAGTTGATATTCAAACTCAAAAAGGAAGTGTAAAACTTGAAAATTGCACAAACTCAATTGATGTGACTTCAACGCGTGCTCCGGTGACCCTCACAAATTGTTCAGGAGAAATCAGAGTAAAAACAAACAAAGGGAAAATTTCCGGTTCAATTTCAGACCTTGTCGGAACAAACAATTTTCTCAACACTGACAAATCGGTTATTGACATCAAATTCGACCAATACATGAAGTTTAACCTTTCAGCAAGCAGTTCAAAGAGAAATGTGTCAATTAATTATGCTTCAATTTCTGACAGCAAAAATGAATTTCAAGATGTCCTAATTAATGGTGGCGACCCCGCAAAGAAAATCACACTTTCAGCAAAATATGAAATTTCAATTTCAAATAAATAGGAGATGAATATGAAAAGAGAAATTATGTCAACAAAGCGTTATGAAGAAGTTTTGGACTTGCTCGAAAATGACGAAAATGCATTTGAAAAATTGTCAGACAGTGAAGTGATTGAGATTTCCAGAGATGGATATGCAATGACAATTGCCGCAGCAACCAACATCAACAACTTGCAATATCTGTCAACACAATTGAAACAAGACAAAGGGTATATGTATAATTTGATAAAAGATGTAAACCCACTCGCAATGGTCTATTGCTACAAGTCTTGGTTCAACAACAAACATTTCGTGGAAAATGTTAGAAACGTTGCACTTGAAGACGCAAAAAGATATAACAGCCATGAACTCGAGAGGTTGTATAATGACTTGATTGACCAACAAGTCATAAAGGCAAAACTGATTCCAGAAACCAAACTGGTTCAAAGAGCAACAAAAATTCATAAGGCAAAAAACAATAATATGGAAAGATAATAATCAACAAAAAAACAACTCAATTCGAGTTGTTTTTATTTTTATTAAACATTAAATTTTAATTTTGTTTGCAATGTAGTTTTCGAGGTCGCAAATTTTGATTCTTTCTTGCTCCATTGTGTCACGGTCTCTCACGGTCACCGCTCCATCTTCCAAAGTGTCAAAGTCAATCGTCACGCACATTGGAGTTCCAATTTCGTCTTGACGGCGATATCTTTTTCCAATTGAGCCCGCTTCGTCATAGGTGCATGAAAACTTTTTGATAAGTGTTGAATAAATTTCGTCTGCTTTTTCTGAAAGTTTTTTGGATAGTGGCAAAATTGCAACTTTGTATGGTGCAAGGTGTGGTGCAAGTTTGAGAACAACACGGGTGTCGCCTTCGCCCACAACTTCTTCGTGATATGCATTGCACATTGTCGCGAGAAACATTCTGTCAACGCCAAGAGACGGTTCAACAACATAAGGCACATATTTTTGATTTGTGACAGGGTCAAGATACATGAGTTCTTCTTTTGCTTCTTTTGCGTGTTGATTGAGATCATAATCTGTTCTGTCCGCAACGCCCCAAAGTTCGCCCCAACCAAATGGGAACAAGAACTCAAAATCTGTTGTTGCTTTTGAATAGAAGCAAAGTTCTTCTGGCGAGTGGTCACGAAGTCTCAAATTACTTTCATCAATTCCTGCGTCAAGAAGCCATTGTTTGCAAAAGCTTCTCCAATAATCAAACCATTCAAGGTCAGTTCCTGGTTCGCAGAAAAATTCAAGTTCCATTTGTTCAAATTCACGCATTCTGAAAATGAAATTACCCGGTGTGATTTCGTTTCTGAATGATTTTCCGATTTGTCCAACTCCCATTGGCATTTTGCTTCTTGTTGTTCTCAAAATGTTTTTGAAATTAACAAATATGCCTTGTGCGGTTTCTGGACGAAGATAAATTGTGTTTGTGCTTTCTTCTGTCACGCCCATAAACGTTTTGAACATGAGATTAAATTTTCTGATTGGTGTAAAATCACTTTTACCGCAGTGTGGGCATTTGATGTGATTATCAGCAATAAACTTTTCCATTTTTGCGTTATCTGTTTCCCAGCCCGCAATATCAATGTCGAGTTTGTTGTCTGCAACATAATCTTCAATCAACTTGTCCGCACGATATCTTGTTTTGCAAGATTTGCAGTCCATCAAAGGATCAGAAAAGCCACCAAGATGACCTGACGCTTTCCAGACTCTTGGATTCATAAGAATTGCGCTATCAAGTCCAACATTATATTTGTTTTCTGTGACAAATCTTTGCCACCAAAATTTTTTTATGTTGTTTTTTAGTTCCACACCCAAAGGACCATAGTCCCATGAGTTTGCGAGTCCATCATATATTTCACTCCCCGCATAAATAAAGCCTCTGCCTTTGCAAAGTGCAATAAGTTTGTCCATTGTCAAATATTCTTTTTCCATATTTTCTCCTATTTCATGCTCTCAACATATTCAGAATATGTCATGAGTTTGTCAACAACTGTGTTTTCGTCAACAATATCAATAATTCTGTTGGCTGTTGTTTCAATAATTTCTTGGTCGTGCGTCGCAAAAAGCATTCCACCCTTAAAGTTTATCATGCCCTTGTTTAGCGCCGTGATTGATTCCAAATCCAAGTGATTTGTCGGCTCATCAAACAAAAGAAAGTTCCCACTCAAAAGCATTGCTCGTGAGAACATACAGCGCACTTTTTCGCCGCCTGAAAGAACTTCAACAGGTTTTAGTGCTTCCTCGCCACTAAACAACATTCTGCCAAGCCAGCCGCGAATAAATGTGATGTCTTGTTCTTTTGAGAATTGTCTGAGCCAATCAACAATCGAAAGCTTGCAACCTTCAAAATACTTTCTGTTGTCTTGTGGAAGATAAACCGGTTTTATTGTCTTCCCCCAACGGAATGAACCACTATCCGCTTCTTCCAGCCCCATAAGGATATCAAACAACATTGTGACCGTGAGCGAATTTGAGCAAAGTATGGCGATTTTTTCGTCTTTTCCAACAGTAAAAGACAAATCATTGAAATATCCTTTTTTTGTCAAGTGGTCAACTTGCAAAATTTCTTTTCCAATTTCTGTTTCAAACTTGAAGTCAATAAAAGGATATTTTCTTGAACTTGGTTTGAAATCGTCAATCGTGAGTTTTTCAAGTTCTTTCTTTCTCGAAGTTGCTTGCTTGCTTTTTGATGCGTTGGCAGAAAATCTTGCAATAAACTCTTTGAGTTCTTTCGCACGTTGCTCCGCCTTTTTGTTTTGGTCTTTGAGTTGCCTTGCCATGAGTTGGCTGGTTTCATACCAAAAATCATAGTTTCCAAGATACATATTGATTGCACCATAATCAACATCGCAAATATGAGTGCAAACTTTATTCAAAAAGTGACGGTTGTGCGAAACGATGATAACAGTGTTTTCAAAATCAAGCAAAAAGTTTTCAAGCCAGCGAACGGTTTTGAAGTCAAGGTTGTTTGTTGGCTCATCAAGAATCAAAATGTCCGGATTTCCAAACAACGCTTGTGCCAAAAGAACTTTCACTTTTTGTTTTGGGTCAACTTCTGCCATTTGTTTTTCAAACAAACTCTCATCAATTCCAATGCCCGAAAGTAATGTTCTTGCCTCGCCATCTGCCTCCCAACCACCAAGGTCGGCATATTCTTGTTCAAGTTCCCCAGCACGAATTCCGTCTTCTTCCGAAAAATCAGGTTTTGAATATAGTGCTTCTTTTTCTTTTTCGATTTCCATGAGTCTTTTGTGACCCAAAAGCACGGTTTCAATAACCGTTTTGTCATCATAGCGATTTTGGTTTTGCTCAAGCACGCTCATACGCTCGTTTTTGTCAACAATAACCTCACCTTTGTTTGGTTCAAGCTCGCCAGTCAAAATTTTGAGGAAGGTTGATTTCCCTGCCCCGTTCGCGCCAATAATTCCATAACAATTCCCTTTGGTGAATTTGAGATTAACATCTTTGAACAAAACTCGTCCACCAAATTGAAGGGTCACGTTGCTAACTTGTATCATTTTTTCTCCTTGATATCACTCAAAAAAACAAGTGATGCAATTACATCACTTATTCTAAACTATATTTTAATAAAAGGCAACAAGGTCCACGCAAGTTTTTGAAAGGTTTTTCATTGTTGAGTTGATTAATGTCAAATATTTTTCGTGGTTTTCCTTAATTACTGCGTTTTCCGCATTATTAATTTCAAGTCCCGAAATATTATAGCGGAATCTGCCTTCACTCATTTCGCTTTTTATTTTTGCAACTTCACTCTTGTAGTAGTTCAACCATGTTGCAAGAGTCTCAATTTTGCCATCGATTTTTGGCAGAGTTGCCTCAGCTTTTTCTTGTGCTAATTTATCATAGTCAAGAACAATTGCTCTCACTTTGTCATAATTATCAAATATTGTATCAATGTTTGCTTGAGATTGTGTGCTGTCGTTGTGTTCATAACAGAAATACATGTAATCACGAGCAAGCAGAATTTTTGCCTCATAAATGGTTTCTTTTATTGCATTTGCTCTTTCAGTGTTTGTTTTGAATCCTGACGCTTTGCCTGGATAGAACATCGCTTTCGCACATTCATACATTTTTGAGAAAACATCATTCAAAGAACCAATAAGTCCGCGATAACTTGACAAAAGTGCTTTGTATTCATCTTTTTCAATAACACCAACTTCATTGCCAACAAGTTCTGAGCATGTCGTCTCAAAATTATGTTTTGAATTTTTGAAATCAACAATTTCATCTTCATAAGTCTTTAGTTGTTCTTTGTAATCAGTGACTTTGTTTTGTGCGTTTTTGAGTTCTTTCCCTTCAAGTTTTGGATCATGCGTGAACTCTACGGATAGTTTTTGAACATCACTTTTTAGGCTTTTGTATATCGTTTGATATTTATCCAACTCTGCAAATTCGCCAGAAATTAATACTTCATTTGGAATATTATAAGTTATATTTTTCGTTTGGTCATAAAATTCAGAATCGTCAGCCGCTTGAACTTTTGAATCCCAATAATCGTAAACATCGTAGAAATATTTTTCAGTCTCTTTTGAGCAACCAACAAAAACCATTCCAACACACAACAAAGAAAATATTAATGCGATAAATTTTTTCATGCTTTCACCTCCAATGCAGGATATTCAGCAAATTTTGTTGTATATAATGATTGCATAAAGTTCTTGAATTCGTTATAGGTTGTTTGATTAATCGTTTTCAAAAATTCTGTTTCTCCAGCGGTCCCAAATGCTTTAATCCAACCATCAAGCCATGACATTGAATTGATTGTGTCAATGTTTTGGATTGTCAAATTTCTGTTGGCGACAAAAAATTCAATTGCATTGTCTTTTTGTTCAAACATGGTCGTCGCTGCACTTTTTGACAAATCAAAAGCTGGCGCATCAATCAAAACGTTTTCTCCATCAACAAATTTCTTTTGACATCTGTCAACACAAGCAGAAAGCCTTTTGTTGTTTAGAGATGTTGTAAATTTTGTGAGATAGTTTGAATATGAACTTTCTTCTGTTGATGTCTGAATAATTTCAGCCAAATAGTTTTCAAATTCTCTCATGCTTTTGAGATAATTTGTGAATTTTTTTGCAAAATTTAAAAAATAATCTGAAATTCGTGAATAATCCGTTGTTCCTTCTTTATATGGCATAACTTGGTTTTCGCAATAAGCAACCACTTCACTTTTTGAAGAATCAACATCTTTTTTCAAACTCTCAAGTTTTTTTATTTTTTTGTTTAGTTTGTTCAAATCTTTAACTTCTGAAAGAGAAAGGAGCAAACGATCAACATTATGATTTGTTGTCTTATTCACAGAAAGTCTTGCCAAATAGAATGAATTCAAATCTCTAAGCGCACGAGAATCGTTTTTTTGACTATTTTCGCAATTTGCATCAAAAAAATCAAATGCCGACTTGAATTGACCTTCTGATGTTGAATCGGCACCAACTTCATAGGCAAGAGCATGTGGTTTTGTCACATCGGCATCGGGAAAACCAAATCTGATAACCAAAAAAACAACAGCAACAATAATTGAAAGAATAATCAAACATACAAAAATTTTCTTTTTTAGTGAAACTTCTTTTAAAGATTTAAATCTTGACAAGCGCCACCTCCATAATTATATTTTACCACAAATCTTCCATGTTTTCAAGGTCAACTTTCTGCACAGGTTCCAAAACCGGCGCATCTTGTTCTTGAGAACCAGAACTTTGGACATTTTGTCTTGCAATTTTTGTATAATCTTTGATGTTGACAAATTTCGTATATTCTCCAATCCATTTGAGTTTTACAGTTCCAATTGGACCATTTCTGTGTTTTGCGATAATAACTTCGCAAGTGTTCGGTTCGTCTTCATTAACCACATCATTATACATGTCGGGCTTATAAATAAATAGAACAATATCAGCATCTTGCTCAATCGCACCACTTTCTCTCAAGTCACTGAGCATTGGTCGATGATCTTTTCTTGATTCAACAGCACGAGAAAGCTGTGACAACAGAATGATTGGAACATCAAGTTCACGTGCGGCGATTTTGAGCGAACGTGTGATTTCTGAAATTTCTTGTTGACGATTTTCGGACGAGTTTTTGCTGCTGCCTGTCATGAGTTGAAGATAGTCAATCATAACAAGGTCAAGTCCTTTTTCGCGTTTGAGTCTGCGGCATTTTGAAAGTATGTCTGTCGCCTTGTTCATGCTGGAATCGTCAACATAAATTCCAGATTCAGCAAGTTCTTTTTTTGCTGCCCAAAGACTCTTCCATTCGTCAACTGAAAGTTCGCCCTTAAGACCTTTTTCCATGCTTACATTTGCGACAGAGAAAAGTGAACGCTGTGCAATTTGAGTTTTTGGCATTTCAAGAGAAAATACTGCACATTTTTTCTTACCCTTGGTTGCAGCATAGTTGACAATATTCATGGCAAAAGATGTTTTTCCAACGCCGGGACGCGCTGCGAGCAAAATGAGGTCGGAGTTTTGAAGCCCGTTTGTTATTGCGTCAAAATCTGTGTATCCAGTTGAAATTCCTTTAAGTGCATTTTTATCTTTTGCAATGAGGTCGAGTTTTTCAATAACTTTGTTGAGAGCATTTTCCATTTGCTCAAGACTTGAAGTGTCTTGTTTTGATGCAATGTCAAAAATTTCTTTTTCAGCAAATCCAATTGCATCTTCTGCACTTTCGCTCTCATATGAATTTTCAATAATTTTCTGGCTTGAAGAAATGAGTTTGCGCAAAACCGAGCAACGCTTTACGATATCCAAATAGTGTTTGAAATTCGCAGCACTTGGGATGATGTTTGTGAGAGTTGTTATGTAATCAATTCCGCCAACACTTTCAAGCAAGTTGTTTTTTTCAAGTTGGTCGGTGATCGTGACAAAATCAATTGCAACGTTGTTTGAGTAGATTGACATCATTGCGTCAAATATTTGTTTGTGTGCTTCAACATAAAAGTCGTTCGCATTAAGTGCCGCCATGACATCAATTGGCACATTTTCATCAATCAAACAACAACCGAGAATGGCTTGTTCCGCCTCGATTGAATGTGGCATCATTTTTGCGTATGATTTCTTTTCCATATTTCCTCTCACTAATCAGCATAAATATCCGGCTTTTTTGTTTCGGACTCTGCTTGTTTTTCTTTTCTTTTGCTAATTGCAACATAAATTAGTTCAAACACAACACACCAAACAATGAGCGTTGGGATGATGATGATGCAGTTTAGCCAAACATCAAAGTTGAGCATTGAAACCAAAAATGCCTCGACAAAAGCAATTGGAATGAGAATCAAAAGATATTTTCCAAATCTTTTGAGATCCATTTTATATTGTCTCATAACACTTTTGTTTTTTTGCTGTTTCATATCCTCAATATACCATACTAATCTTGATTTTGCAAAGCTTTGCCTCGAATTCTCAAACGCATATTATGGTCGAGAACAACTTTTCTGATTCTGATGCTCTTTGGTGTGACTTCCATATATTCGTCATCAGCCAAAAATTCAAGAGAATCTTCAAGTGACATTTGAATTGGCGGTATAAGACGAAGTGCTTCGTCCGCACCAGATGAACGGCAGTTTGAAAGATGTTTTTTCTTGCAAACATTAACAACCAAATCTTCTCCTCTTGGGTTTCTTCCAACAACCATTCCAGCATAAACTGGGATTCCAGGACCAATAAACAAATCGCCACGTTCTTGTGCGTTAAAGAGTCCATAAGTTATGCTCTCTCCCGCTTCAAACGCGATGAGTGAACCATATTCACGGCGAGCAATTTCGCCTTTATATGGTTCGTAATCTTCTGGAATTGCACTGAAAACTCCTTCGCCACGTGTGTCGGTCAAGAAGTCTGACTTAAAGCCAAACATTCCACGTGAAGGCACTTTAAATTCCATTCTCATTCTGCTTGTGTGAGGAGTCATTGAAACAAGTTCACCTTTTCGCACACCGAGTTTGTTCATAACAACACCCACGCAATCTTCTGGAACGTCCAAAACAACGCGGTCAATAGGTTCATATTTTTTGCCGTCAATTTCCTTAAAAACAACTCTTGGCATTGAAACTTGAAATTCATAACCTTCTCTTCTCATGTTTTCAATGAGAATCGAAAGATGCATTTCGCCTCTTCCACAAACTGTGAATGCCTCTGTTGTTTTTGTGTCGCGAACACGAAGTGACAAATCTTTGACTTGTTCGCGATAAAGTCTTTCACGAAGGTGACGAGATGTGACAAATTTGCCTTCTTTTCCTGCAAAAGGACTGTCGTTGACAAGGAAAGTCATTTCAACACTTGGTTCGCTAATTTTAACAAATTCAAGCGGCTCAACTTTTTCTGGTGAGCAAAGAGTGTCGCCAATTGTGACGCTTTCAATTCCAGCAATCATTGCAATGTCGCCTGCAACAGATGTTTCGCAAGGAACACGTTTGAGTCCTTCAAACTGATACATTGAAACAATTTTTGCATTGGTTGTTTTGTCATTAAAGTAATTGCAAAGTGTGATTTGGTCGCCAACTTTAACCTTGCCGCGTGCAATTTTGCCAACTGCAAGTTTTCCAACATATTCATTTTGCTCTGTTGCCGAAATCAACATTTGGAAAGGTTCGTCTTCTTCGCCGTCTGGTGCTGGAATGTAATCAATGATTTTTTGGAACAAAACAGTCATGTCTTTGAGATATGCGATGTTTTCTCCGCAAACGCCTTGACGAGCAGATGCAAACAAGAATGGCGAATTAAGTTGGTCGTCATTTGCATTGAGGTCCATAAAGAGTTCCAAAACTTCGTCTTGAACTTCTTGAACACGTGCATCAGGTCTGTCAATTTTGTTGATGACAACAATAACTTTGAGATTGAGTTCAAGTGCCTTTTCAAGAACAAAGCGAGTTTGAGGCATTGGTCCTTCAAAAGCGTCAACAACAAGCAAAACGCCATCAACCATTTTGAGAACACGTTCAACTTCTCCGCCGAAGTCCGCGTGCCCTGGGGTGTCAACAACGTTGATTTTGACGCCATTATAGAAAACCGCCGTGTTCTTTGCGAGAATGGTTATTCCTCTTTCTCTTTCAAGTGCGTTTGAATCCATAACTCTGTCATCAACTTGTTGATTGTCACGGAAAACGTGACCTTGTTTGAGCATTTCGTTAACAAGCGATGTTTTGCCGTGGTCAACGTGGGCAATAATCGCAACATTTCTAATCTTTTCGTTTTTCATAATTTTCTCCTAAATACAACTCGTAAGTATATCACATATAATTGTATTTAATCAATAATAACCCCAAAAAAAATTTATTTTTGCCAATTTGCTTGTCGGTCATCTCACTTTGCTCTACAATATGAGCATGAAAAAGTGCGATTTATGTCCGAGAAATTGCAATATTGATAGAACAAAAACAAAAGGCTTGTGTGGCGAAAAAGAAAAAATGAGCGTCAACACATATTCTGTTTTTATGTTTGAAGAACCCCCAATCAGTGGCACTCGTGGAAGCGGTGCAATATTTTTTTCTGGTTGTTCACTCAAATGCGTGTTCTGCCAAAACTATGAAATTTCTCACAGCGGTCATGGCACAAAAGTGTCACCACTTGGTCTTGTTGAAATCATGAAAGAACTTGAGGGCAAAGGTGTTCACAACATAAATCTCGTCAGCCCAACACATTTTGCGGACGAAATTATTGAAGCGTTAAAAATTTACAAGCCAAATGTCCCAGTTGTTTGGAACACTCATGGTTATGAAAAAGTTGAAACAATTCAAAAACTTTTGCCATATGTTGACATTTTTTTGACAGATTTCAAATATTTTAGGCCCGAAACCGCCAAAAAATATTCAAATTGCCCAGATTATGTTGAAAACGCGAAAGCCGCACTCAACGAAATGGTGAAAAACAAACCTCTTGAATTTGACGGCGAAATGCTCAAGCAAGGCGTGATTGTACGTCATTTGATTCTGCCTCTTCACACTCAAGAAAGCAAACAGGTTTTGGACTATTTGAAACAAAATTATGACAAACAAATTTTGGTTAGTGTCATGAGTCAATTCACTCCATTTGGCGAGTGTGATAGATTCCCAGAAATCAACCGCAAACTCACAAGCCGAGAAATTAAAAGTGTCAACAATCACTTTTTGGAACTTGATCTTGATGGATTCATTCAAAATTCAAAAAGCGCCGACACTTGTTTCATCCCAAATTGGAACAAATAGTTTTGCATCAAAAAAGACCCTTGTGGGTCTTTTCTTATTGTTCAATTCCGCCTTGTTGCTTCTTGTATTGCGACAAAATGTGGTCAACGCTTTTTTGCAAATATGATTTTGCAATTTTCTTGTCATAATTAAACACTTTGCAAAGTTTTTCATATTTATATTTGAAATCAAGCATATCTTCCATTTCTTTTACCGCACAATCTTCATCCATTCTTTTCACGCAGAACAAAAATGTTCTTGGATTTTGTGCTTTGATATAAATTTTTTTCTTTTCGTCAACAAACACCGGATATTTTTCGTTTTTGTTGATATACCCGAAATATGTGAATTTGTTTGCGAAGTTTGCCAAACTGCTAATCGCTTTTTCTTCAAAATCATCAAAATGTTTCATAATTTCCCCCATGTATTAGAAATATATCATAATTTTGCACATATTTCAACAAATTTTAAAAAAATGTTTGAGCAGGAAAAGACAAGCCCAGTAGCTCATCAAGTTTGACATTCGCAGATGCTTCGGCAATTTTTGGATCAATGAGTTTTTGTTCAAGAATATAGCGATATTTGAGATTGAATGAATCTTCTGTTATGTCATCAGAAAATATTCCTGTGCAGCCATAATCAAGGGCGAGATGAAAAACAGGACTGTTGTCCATGTGGGCAAAAACTCGTATTCCAAGTTTGTTGAATTCATTAACTTCAATTCTCGAAAGGTCTGTTGGAAAGATGTGAAGATAGTTGATTTTTTTGTTGCCCTTGACGATTTCAAGAAGGCGTTTTGTATTCAACTTTGCTTTGTAGTTGGTGAACATAATTTCATCAAAGTCATATGCCGCTTCAATTTTTTCAAGCATTTTTTTTGAAGAAGCAAAAGGAATCACGCTTTCTTTGAGATTAATTCCATATGCATTTGCATCTTCAATCAACTTTTCATAAACCAAAAATGGCTCATTTTCTTTTGTATCAATAATGAATTTTGCATCGGGATATTTTTGCATAAGTTCAAACAATCTTTCACTGGTGAGTCCATGGAATTTGTCCAAAATTAATTTATTTTTATATTCTTCAATCCCAATTCTGTTCTTGTCGCTAAATCCTTTGAGATATTCATATCGATGAGTGCCAACAAGCTCATTTTCTTTTGAGAAGGCAAAATCAATTTCAAACATTCTCGTTCCATGAGCATAGTGATGCTCAACCCCCTCAACCACGTTCAAATATTTTCTTGTTTTGCCATCAACAGTCATTCCCCCGCCAGCGTGGGCAACAACGAACTTTGTGTTTTCATCAATTCCAGGGTTGACATAAAAATCAAGTGGCATCAAATTTTGGACAGTAAAAACGCAAGCAATGGCAAAACACGCCACGCATCCAAATTTCAACATTTTTTGACTTGATTTTTGCGCCTTTTGTTGAGGCGTGTCAAAATTTTCAATTCTTTTTTTACTCATTATTTTAATAATAGGCTAAATACAATTATATGTCAATAGCAAAAAAATTAAACTATGACGTTCAATTTTTTGCAAATTTCATATGTTTTGTGAACAGGAAGACCCATAACAGCAAAATAGTCTCCATCAATTTTTTCAATAAATTTTCGTGCAAGCCCTTGGCAACCATATGCTCCCGCCTTGTCCATTGGTTCTCCAGATTTGATGTACCCCCAAATTTCTTCATCACTCATTTTGGCAAATTTCACTTTTGAAACAACCGCATCACACAAAACCGTTTTTGTGCCGTGTTCAAATTTGATAACATAAATTCCTGTGACAACTTTATGAATTTTGCCACTCAAAGATTTAAGCATTGAAAATGCGTCACTTTCATCCTTTGGTTTCCCATAAATTTTTCGTCCAAGAACAACCATTGTGTCCGAACCAATAATCACACGATTGCCTTCTGTTTTTGAAAAAATGTCTTCGGCTTTTTGACCGCTAAGATTTTTTGCAAGTTCAGTTATCTTCATCTTTTTGCTCATGTCTTCATTTTTGTCGCTTGGCATACATTCAAATTGCTCAAATATTGTCGCCAACAACTCTTTTCTTCTCGGACTCTTGCTCGCCAAAATAATTTTTGTTTCATTCATATTTATTCCTCATTCGCATCAAAATTTTTTCTTGCACACGCGTCAAGTTTTCTTCAAAATCACTCATTTGATAGTCGTTGATAATGACAAAATCAAAATCTTTGACTTCATAATCAATCCCCGCACAATCTCTGCGTTTCAGATATTCTTCACTCAGTCCATCCCGATTTTGAACATGACGAAATCTTTCTTCATCATTTTGCGTGAGAATCAAAATTTTGCAATCTGACCCATTCCAGTATATCGTTTTTGGCAAAAGAATCCAATCCAAAACAACATTTTTGTGAAGAGACAACTCTTTATTGATGAAAGATTGCATACAACGCTTTGTGAAATTGTTAAATTTTTCAACTTTTGATAAATCTTTTTCGGAAAACAAAATTCCACCAAGCCGCTTTCTGTCAAAATTTCCATTCTCGTCAGTTAGTTTTTGCTGAAAAATGCTCTCGACTTTTTCAACAACTTTTTTGTCTTCATAAATCTTGTGCCCAATCTTGTCAATATCGACATAGAAAAAATCAAGGCGGGCAGCCAACATTTTTGAAAACGTTGACTTGCCTACCCCAGATTTTCCTGTGACGCACACAATAAAGTTTTTATCTCTCATTCATGCTCTCATTATTTTTTATGTTGTTTTGAGTGTTGATGATTCGCTTGTTCAAAGCGCGAATTTCTCTCAATGTTGGAGTTGGATTTTTTTTCAAAAATTCCCACTTCATATTTCTTGCAACATGTTGTGAATAATCTTGAGAATCGATCTGAACAACCACAACATCTTTCACAGGAACAAACTCTTCATCAGAAACAAACTTAACAAAATTTTTATCGCCAACAGAAATTGATGTTTCATAAAAAGCAAGTTCAAATGGACCATTGTTGCGACTTGCCAAAATCATTGTTTTTGCTTCAAACTCATCAAATACATAATCTCCACCAACAACACCTTTTGCCGATGCTCTGAATTCGTGTCTCATTTTTCCTCCACGTTTGTCTTTATTATTATAAGTTTTGAAGTCACATTTGTCAATGTTATTCAACAAGGCAAGACACGTGCTCCGCAACGAGTTTACCAAAATATTTATTTGCCGCCTTGATGTTTGCGTGCCTGTCTTCAATCAGCAAAAACTCACCGTCATAACCTTTTGTGATTTTTTCAAGTTCCCACGCTTTGAGATACGGCTTTTCTTCTTCCGAAAAAGAAAGAGCTTCATACACAACAAAGTGCATATTTTTGTCCTTGATAAATGGTGCATAAATTTTGAGCCACCGCCTTTTTTGGTCTGCTTGTTCAAAATACCAGCAACTGCTCAAAATGCCAATTTCAGCACCCGCTTCATGCAGTTCTTTCATAACCTTCAACATTGTTTTTATTGGACGTTTGTTGAAATAAAAATCTTTTACATTTCCAACAATCAAATCATGCTCCCCGGTTCGCTCTTCGGAGCATACTCCGTCCATGTCAAAATATACTATAAATGGTTTTTTCTTCGCTCTTTCAATAATTTCATCTTTTAACATGTTTACCTCAAAAGCATAATAACACAACATTCATTTTTTGACAATTTATATTTTTTGTTTCAAACTTAAAAAATAATTGACACCACCCCTTTTGTGTGTTAAAATTGCAAAGCATTTAACATGCAGAAGTACCCAAGTGGTTGAAGGTCAACTCCGTTGCCTCACTCGCACAAGCACGATTTGTTCCCCTTTGGTCTCAACTCGTGTGTGCAGCGCGAAAAGTCGGCTCGTCCGCTTTTGCCACTGGCAATTCCTCGCCTCTTTTCCCCTGCTTTCGCAGTGTCGCCCCTTCAAATAAGCGACAGATGTGAAAAAAGAGAAATTGGGCAAAATCAATTTATATATGCAGAAGTACCCAAGTGGTTGAAGGGGCTCCCCTGCTAAGGGAGTAGGCTTGTAAAAGGGCGCGAGGGTTCAAATCCCTCCTTCTGCGCCAAAAGGACACCGCAAGGTGTTTTTTTGTTAAGCGAAGGAGGGATTCTCGCATGGCGTTCCCGACTGAGTGCGCCAAAGGAACACCGCAAGGTGTTTTTTTGTTAGCGAAGGAGGAATTCGGATGCTCTGCATCGCAAACTTTGTTTGCAACCCTCGCTGCTAGGCTGTCGCCCGTCAATGAAAACTCTCAAACAAACAATTAAAAACCAAAAGCATAATTAAAACAAACAAATAATCATTCCAAGTGCTGCACCAGTGATATAGCAAGTGAAAAGAACCAACAGGTTTTGTTTTATTGACTTGTTTTGTTTGAATAAAACCAAAAGTCCAACACCGCTTCCCGCACAAAGTCCGGCAACAAGCGAACCAAAACTTAAACCACCTTTGATAAACAGTTCAAGAAGAACAACTGATGCACAGCAGTTTGGAATGAGTCCAATTGCCGCTGCAACAAGCGGTTGGAAGATTGAAAGCGACATCAAAGCATTTGTCATGCTTTCTGTCCCAACATAGAACATGATTATATTTATGATTGCCGTTGCAACAAAGACAAACGCGGCAATGATTGCTGTGTGCTTGAGTGCATCAAGAAAAATGTTGTCCGCGCAGCAATGATGAGAATCACAGTGGTCACAATGGTCGTCATGCTCGCAATCATGGTCTTTTCCCAAAACTTCATTATGCTCTTGTTTTTCGCCTTTTTTCTTGTGGATGAGAGCAATAATTCCATCCATCGCAAATCCAACAGCAATCGCATAAACAAACTTTATGCCGAGCAAAATAATCAAAAATTTATAAAACTCTGGGTGCGAAATCAAAATCGGAATTGCCTCATCACTCGTTGCAACAAACACCGCAACAAGTGTTCCAATCGTGATTTTGTGTTTGGCAAACAAATCACTCATGACAGCCGAAAACCCACACTGTGGAACAATGCCCAAAACCGCACCCATAAAAGGCCCAGCTTTTTGAGTTCTTTGCATAAAATGGTGAAACTTTTGATTGTTGTGATGTTCAAGATACGCGACAATAAGATAGACAAGATACAAAATGCCAATCATTTTTGAGGTGTCAATCAATGCATCAAGCAATGCTTCTCCCATTTCATTCTCCTTTTCGCTTGAAGAATATATCATTCTTTAATTTGTGTCAATATATTTGAAGAAAGATAGTAAATGATTTGTTCGTTTTAACATTTTATTATAATTATTTGCAATCACAAAAAAATATTATACTTTACAATTTACACTCCAACAATTGTGATTCCAGGATTGGATTTGTTCAAGTCTTCGTCTTGTGCACAGTCTGGGTGCATGAATAAAAATTTCTGACATTTCTCATTTGATATATCCCACTCATGCCCCAACAGAAAAGTTGTGATTTGTTTTCGTCTTTGAAGTTTTGGCAAAAGTTTTCTCAACTCCACCGAAATCACTCCGCCTCTGCCGTGAGAACCATAACCATGGATAAACTTTATCGCAGTCACACCTCGTGGCTTCGCATTCTCCAAAATTATTGAAATATGTGCTTCAACATCTTCTGCTGACAACACAATTTCTTTTAGATTGACAACTTCAAACTTCATATCTCAATATTAACAAAACATTATATTTTTGTAAATTATTTTTTTGTTTTATCCCACGTGTGATAAGGATTTAAGAATTTAATAATTTATGGTTTTTATTGAAAAATTTAACTATTTAATTATTTTTTTATTATTTTTTAATTATTTTCAAATATTTTTTATTTATTTTAATTAATTTTCACTTTGACAAAAATAAAACTATCATCATAAATACATACATGAAAAAAATCAGAATTGGAATCGTGGGTTATGGAAACCTGGGAAAAAGTGTTGAAGAAAAACTTCAAAATGACGAAAGATTCAAACTCGTTTGCATTTTTTCAAGACGAAGCGTTTCGTCAGTGTTTAAAACATCTTGCGACAAGTTTGAAAACATTGAAAACTACAAAAGAAAGATAGATATCATGTGCTTATGCTCGGGTTCAAAAACTGACATTGAAGAGCAAGCGTTTTTAGTCGCAAAGCATTTTCATACGATTGACAGTTTTGACAACCATGCTCACATAAAAAACTATCACCACTTGCTTGATGAGGCGAACAAAAAAAACAAAAGATGCTCAATCATTTCATGCGGTTGGGACCCTGGTCTTTTTTCTCTTATGCGTGCTTTAACGAAAGCGGTCGACCACAAATACGAAACATTTTGGGGAAAAGGCGTAAGCCAAGGTCATTCGCAAGCTCTGCGAGCACTTTCTGGTGTTGACGATGCGATTGAATACACACTCCCAGTTCGAAAAGCATTGAAAGAAGCGCAAAAGGGGCACAAACTAAACGAAAAATCAAAACATCAAAGGTTATGTTTTGTCGCTGCAAAAAAAGGAGTGAACAAAAGGACCCTTTGCCAAGAAATCAGAAGTATGCCCGACTATTTTGAGGGCTACAAAACAATAATAAAATTTTGCAGCGCAAAAAAAGTTGAAAAACTCAAAACACACATGTATCACTGCGGCTGCGTTCTTTCGCCAAACAATCAAATGCGGTTTGAACTCAACCTTGACAGCAATCCGCGTTTTACTGCCCAAGTTGTTGTTGCATATTGCATTGCCCTATACAACTTGATAAAAAACAAAGAGTATGGTGCAAAGACCATACTCGACATTCCGCCGTCATATCTTTTTCTTGACCAAAGTTTTTTAACACTAGTTTAGAATTTGACAATGTCAAAAAGTTGCAAAAGACCAAATGCCCCTGTTGTCAAAAAAACCTTGGACGATAAACATCACAAATGTTGCTGGTTGAAATTGTTTTTTGAGAGAAAAACCAATGCAACAGCAGTCATATTCACCTCTTCAAAAGTTTTGCCCAATATCCGAGGTATAAACATATTGACATTTTATTTCTTTAAATCTAAAATATCATCAAGAGGTGTTTTTATGGATATGAAAAAAGTTCTTACTGACAGATATTATATTGTTATGTCGCTTGACGACCCAAAAGTTGAAAATATGTTGGTCGTTTACGCACTTGAAAATCACATTTGCAACTATCCAGTTGATTGGGTTGAACAAGTTCTCAAATGCTTTGACCAAAAGTTTGTTGAACCAAAAATAATAGACATAAAAGATGTTAAGTCGGGAAATTTTCTCTTTTATGACGGCAAAAAAGCAAATCAATTTTCATGGCAACTTGAAGAACAAAATGGTCATAAAAAAATCGCAGGAAAAATTTTGGAACAAACTGCAACTCAAAATGCAAACTCACAAGGAAGAGAATAATCTCTTCTTTTTTTTATTATTAAACTCTTTTGTTAATAACCTTAATTCATTTTGGCAAAATATAATGGAATGATATAATTATTTTTAACGAGGGTTTTATGAAAAAATTATTTTATCGAGCATTCCAAAGCGTCATGCGTGTTGCGATGTATTTTGTCCCATACAATAAACCACAAATTTATTATGGGGAGCAAGCAACTCTTGACATGGCTCGTGATATCGCCGCCGCTGGCCACAAAAAAGTGCTTGTCGTCACAGATCAAGGCGTGATGAAACTTGGTTTATGCAACCTTGTTTTTTCATCTCTTGAAGAAAATGGTGTTGAGTTCGTCATATTTGACAAAACAGTTGCCAATCCAACAATTGAGAACGCAGAAGAAGGACTTGAAGAATACAATCAGAATTACTGCACTGCAATTATTGCAATCGGCGGCGGGAGTGCAATGGATTGTGCAAAAGCAATTGGCGCAAGAGCGACAAATCCAAATAAAACAATTCGTCAAATGCGTGGCATCTTGAAGGTTCGTCATGCTCTGCCACCACTCTATGCCATTCCAACCACAAGCGGCACAGGAAGCGAGACAACTCTTGCCGCCGTCATTGTTGACGCTCACACAAAAGAAAAATTTGCGCTTGAAGATCCAAAGCTTGTTCCAAAGTTTGCCGTCCTTGACCCAAACATGACATTATCTTTGCCACCATTTCTCACTGCTTCAACTGGAATGGACGCACTCACGCACGCAGTTGAAAGTTTTATTGGAAGATGCAACACACATGAGACAAAAGAATATGCCATTCATGCAACAAAGTTGATTTTTGAAAATTTGGAAACGGCTTTTCATCACCCCGACGACCTCAAAGCGCGTCAAAACATGATGACAGCTGCATTTGAAGCAGGGCTTGCGTTCACGCGAGCATATGTTGGAAATGTTCACGCAGTTGCACACACTCTTGGTGGACAATATAACACTCCACATGGATTTGCAAACGCTGTGATATTGCCAAAGGTATTAAGTTTTTATGGCAAAAAAATTTATAAAAAAATTGGCACCCTTTGTGATGCCATTGGAATTTTCCCTGAACTTGTGACAAACGAAGAAAAGACTCTTGCTTTCATCCAAAAAATCAAAGATATGAACAAAACATTTGGTTTTCCTGACTATATCGAAGATCTCAAAGAGCAAGATATTCAAAAACTCATTCACCGAGCAAAAAAAGAAGCCAATCCGCTCTACCCTGTCCCAGTGATTTTTATGGATAAAGAATTTTCGTGCATATATCATTCGCTCCTTCGTCATGAGCAATAATCCAATATTGACTTTTGTCGATTTTTGTAATAAAATATAATATATAATATTGGAGGAGCCATGACAAACGAGCCTCAAGGATTTCATTTCAAAACAAACAAAAAGCTTGCTCTTGACAACAATGCATTGCATTCAGCATTTGGAATGGATGCAAGAATTCGCGATTATGCTGACAAGGCAAAAATTCCAGTCGAAGATGTTTTGAAATACTGTAACATAAAAGCTCTTTATGATTCAAAAGTCAGCAAAAACCAACTCCAACTTCTCGCTGCTTTGTTTGACAATATGAAACTTGCCTACAACAAGGAACTTCGAATAGTCATCACACCAACCGTTCTTCACGAAGTATATAACAATCATATAATTTTCACTCCAATCAAACCAAATGTATTTTTTCAAAACTACTCAGTTGAACATGTGGCATTTGACGAGCATGAACAAAGATTGATTGATGAACTCACCCGCGACTTGTTGTCTCCTCAAAAGGTTACATTGATGAAAAATGGTTTCTTATACACAAAAACCGAATGGGCGTTTGAAGGAAATCATAATCAAAATCACGACCATGACGCAAGAATATTTGCCGAAAGCATTTTTGCTGGTGTCAACTTGTTTACATTTGATCGAGATTTTGAGAAAAAAGAATTGATTTATCACACCGTGAAAGAATTTGAGAAAAAACACCCCGAAACAAAGGGCATTTCAAACTTCAAAATTTTGCCAGATATTCAGCAATGCAACACACAAGATCAATACATATTCGAAAAATAAATACCAACAATTGTTGGTATTTTTTTACATGTTTTTTAGTGGGGCAAGTTTGGCACGAATTCGTGAAAGTGCGTTTTCAACACTTGTTGCATTTTTGTTGACCGCTTCTGCAATTTGATTATATGACTTTCCTTTGAGATATTCGCTAAGAACAAGTTTTTCATAGGTCGAAAGATTTTTGGCAACAAACTTTTTGATTTCTTCGAGTTTTTCGTGCCATATGAGTTTGTCGTCTGGAAGCATTGTTTTTGACGGAAGAACAATAATAAACTCGTCATCGTCATCAAACCCCGCATCTTCAAGAGAAACGCTATCCGAAAGTAGTTTGTTGTTTTTTGAGTTGAATTTTTTTATTGTCGAAATGATTGCTCTTTTCACACAAAGTGCGGCATAAGTTTTGAAAGCGACCTCTTTTGTTTCATCAAACGAGGAAACCGCATTGCAAAGAGCAATAATTCCTTCTTGCTGCAAGTCTTCAAGTTCTGCACCAACCAAAAAGAATTTACGGACAATTTTTTTGACAAGAACATTATATTCTCGCACAATTTCCGCAAAGCTTTCTTGGTCGCCCTTTTTTGCTTTTTCAATCAACTCTTTTTCGTTATACATCAATTTTTCCTTTGTCTAACAACTTCAAACAGTGCAACTCCGCAAGCAACTGACGCATTTAGTGAGTTCACTTGTCCCGCAAGCGGAATTGAAACAATGTCATCACAGCGCTTTTTTGTGAGTTCGCTAATCCCCTCTCCCTCACTTCCAATAACAATTGCGATTGGACCTTTGAGATTTGTTTGATACATTATGTTTTTGCCTGCTTCAAATCCATAAACCCAAATTCCGCGTTGTTTGAGGTCAGAAATCACATAATTTATGTTGGTCACTCTTGCAATCTTCATGTTTGATATTGCACCCGCCGAGGTTTTTATAACCGTTTCATTAACAGCAACGCTTCGGTTTTTGGGGATTATGATGCCATGCGCACCAGCACATTCCGCACTTCTTATTATCGCGCCCAAATTATGCGGATCTTTCACACCATCAAGAATGACGACAAGCGGTTGCTCACAGCGGTCATCGGCAAGTTTCAAAATTTCATCAATATCCGAATATTCAAAATCAACAACTTCTCCAATCACACCTTGATGATGATGTGTTAAAGTTTTTTTGTCGAGCAAGAATTTGTCAACAAAATCAATTCTGATGTTATTTTGTTTTGCAAGGTTAATGATTTTTTGACTTTCAGCATCTTTGTTTTGTTTTGAAATATAAAGTTTGTTAAATGTCTGACCAGAACTTAGTGCCTCAAAAACCACATTTTTGCCTTCAATAATCATATTAGTCCACCTTTATATCTTTTAGTTTGCTCATGTCAAAACGGCGAGAAAGTTGCTCTTTGAGGTCGTTCAATCTGTCTTGGTCAATGCGGGCAAAAATTGGTTCTGGTGCGAGTGTCTTGTGTCCTTTTTTGATATTAAACTCGCTAGCCTTTTCCCACATTCCGTCTGCTGTTGGGTCGCCAACAAGTCCAAGTTGATTTTGCCAAAGGTCTTTTGTTTTTCTTGTGATGATTGGGCTTGCAACAATGCAAAGACTTGCACACATATTTAAGCACAACCACAAAACTTTTTTTGCACCGAGCATGTCGCCATTTTTTATCATTGTCCAAGGTGCAGTTTTTTCAAGATAGAGATTTCCAACCCCAGCATACTCCATGATTGCTTTGTATGCGTCACGGAATTGTGTTTTGTCATAGAATTCTGCAATTTTTTCTGGATAAGTTTTTATTGCATCAATCATAACTTGATCGTTTTCGTCTGGTGTGAAATCGTTTTCGTCAATATCAAATTCGCCACCAAAATTTTTCATTGCCATGTTGAGCGAGCGGTTGAACAAGTTTCCAAATTTTCCAACAAGTTCGGAATTTGTGTTGTCTTTGAGACCTTCCCAGCGAAAATCGCTATCTTTGTTTTCCGGAATAACAGTGACAAGATATGAACGCAGTCCGTCAATATCAATGTCGCTTCCAAAAAGTCCGTCACAGAAAATTCCGACATTTTTGCTTTTCGAAAATTTTTGCCCTTCAAAATTCATAAAACCCATGCCAACAACATTTGTCGCATTATTATATTTTTTTGCTCCAATCATCATCGCAGGGAAAAATATTGTGTGGAATGGAATGTTGTCTTTTCCAATAAAGTTATAAATTTGGCAGTCTGGGTTTTGCCATCTGTCACGAACAAGCTCGTCTCCACCAAGTTCGTGAGTGATTGAAATATATCCAATCGGTGCATCAAACCAAACATAGAAGACTTTGTTTTCATAGCCTGGTTTTGGGACTTTGATTCCCCATGGCAAATCGCGAGTTATGCAACGAGGAAGAAGACCTTCATTAATCCACCTTTTTGCTTCGGCATATACTGTTGGGCGGAAAATATCTTTTTTGCTTTCAAGCCATTTGTCAAGGTCGTCTGAAAGTTTGTCAAGTCTGAGATACAAGTGTTTTGTTTCTCTAACCTCTGCTGCTTCTCCACAGAATTTGCAGTGAGGATTTTTGAGCATTGTTGACTCATAGGTTTCGCCACATTTGTCACATTGGTCGCCATAGGCATGGTCATATCCGCAGAATGGGCAAGTTCCTTCAACAAAACGATCAGCAAGAGCAATGTTGTCGTTTGGACAGAAAAGCATTTTTGCTGGACGCTCCTCAATGAAACCATTTTTGTCAAGCGCCTCAAAAAACTCTTGTGTTATTTTTGAATGAATTTCTGTGCTTGTCCCCGAATTATATGTGTAGTTGATATCGAGCGTTTCATAAATCTTGTGATTGATGACATTGAGTTTGTCAATGAGTTCTTTTGGTTGCATTCCATACTCTTTTGCTGAAATCAAAACCGCTGTTCCGTGGTCGTCTGAACCACCAATAAAAATTGCGTCATTCCCCCTGCTTTTTTGAAATCTGCAAAAAATATCGGCTGGAAGATGACAACCAACCATGTGTCCCAAATGTTGAATGTTATTCACGTATGGCAATGCTGCCGTAATCAAGTATTTTTTATTCATATTTATACCTCAAAATTACTATATATAATTATGCTTCATAGTTTAACAAACAAAGTTAAAAAAAACAATAAATAATCATTAATCACATGGAAATATCCAAAAATTGTTGCAATCGGTCATTTTCGCCCGCAAGATACAAATATCCCAAAAGCGCCTCAAACGAGGTTGCTTTTTTATATTCAGCAAGGCTTGAATGTTTTGCGGTGTGAGAATTCTTTGCATTGCGCGCACGAAGTGCAATCTCCTGCTCCTCTTCTGTCAAAATTTCCTGCAATTTGTCAAACACCAAACTTTGGTGCGTTGCGCTGCAAAATTTCGAACTTTCTTTGTGCATAAGACCAGCGGAGTATGAATGTTCAAGCACAACTTTTTCCCGCACAAACGCCGTGTGAATTGCATCCCCCAAAAACGCCAAAACAAGCGGATTTATTTCTCTAATTTTTTTCTTATCCAAAATATTTTCACAATTTATTTCCATTTTCAAAAATTCCTTTTTCTTGACAAAACCTAGCAAATTTTGCATATTATTCACGCGTATTTTTAGTTTATCAAAAGGGAAATATTGCGTCAATCAAACCAAACCCTTTTAATAAAAAAGGTGGATAAAGTTATCCACATATCCACATTATAATAATTATAAATTTTTATGAATAATTATAAATTTGTGCCAATTTTTTTATGAAATGTGGACAAATGGGGGTGTTTTGGGGTAAGTTATCCACATATCCACCATTTTTTTATGCAACATAACCAAAGATTGCATTGAGAATTAAGAATGTTAGGTATACAACATATATTGAAATCAGAGTTATTCCTTGCCAGCGGAACGACTCTTTTTTTGCCATGAGCGGAATTGCCATCAAAAGACAAAGAACAATTGCGACAGGTATTGAAATTGCCATTGTGAGCATATCGACCGAAAGTCCTTCTGAACCGCTTATGCAACCTGCCAAACCAACCAAAAGTCCAATGTTAAGAACATTTGCTCCAACAATGTTTCCGATACCAATGCTGCCAGCCTTTCTTCTGATTGACGAGATTGTTGTCACGAGTTCTGGGAGGCTTGTGCCGATGCCGATGATTGTGAGTCCAATAAATGTTTCACTCATTCCTGCAAGTCTTGCAAGGTTTTCTCCGCCAAAAACCAAAAGTTCCGCTCCTCCTGCAATTCCCGCTGCGCCAAGAATGAAGAAAACAACAATCTGCCAAGTTTTCATCGGTTTTGCCTCGTCTTCTTCTGGCCCAAACTGTCCAAAGCTTTTTTTGGCATCATATATGTTGAGTGCAAAAAATCCAACTGCAATCAAAATCAAAAACATTCCTTCAATCCAAGAAACGTTTTGATTGATTGAAACTGCAAGCAAAAACACTCCTGACAAAATCAAAACAACAAATTTTAGGCTCATATATTTTGAATCTTGCTTGATTTTGAGAAAACACAAAGCAAGTCCTGCGACAAGACCAGTGTTGATGATAACAGAACCAATGCTGTTGCCAACCGCAAGTCCAAACGACCCTTTTGTTGACGACAAAATTGTCACCAAGAGTTCTGGAAGAGTTGTTGCAATGCTAACTATTGTTGCGCCAACAATCGCTTGTGGAATTTTTGTTCGACGGGCGATTTGGATTGAACTTTTAACAAACCAATCTCCCCCAAAGATGAGCAACACCAAACCGATTATTAAATATAGGACTGACAAAAAAATTTCCATTACTTCCTCTTTGACCTAAAAAAGTCTTGTATTAGTTTTTTACACTCTTCTTCTTTTATTCCGCCCTCAACTTCAACTTTGTGATTAAGCACTCCGCCACCAAGAAAACTTGGATTGCTCAAACAATATCCACTTTGAGGGTCAAACGCTCCAAAAACAACCTTGTCCATCCTCGCGTTCAAAATCGCACCTGCACACATTGGGCAAGGTTCAAGCGTGACATAAAGTGTGCAACCATCAAGACGCCAAGAGTGAAGTTTTTTGCAAGCATTTTGGATTGCAATAATTTCCGCGTGCAAAAGTGCGTTTTGCTTTTTTTCGCGTTGATTATATCCTCGTGAAATGATTTTGCCGTCCTTCACCACAACTGCCCCAATCGGAACTTCGCCGTGCTTTTCAGCAAGCCTCGCAAGACGCAGAGCATCATTCATAAATTCTTCCATAGTTTCCCCTATTTGTGATATGTAATATTGTTTTCAATGCAAAACGCACGATAAATTTGTTCCAAAAGAAGCACGCGAAAAAGCTGATGAGGAAATGTCATGTCTGACACCGACATCATGAAGTTTGCTTTCTTTTTTATGCTCTCATCAAGTCCATAGGACGAGCCAATGACAAACGTAATTGTCGAGTTGGTCATTTTTATTTCTTCAAGTTTTTTTGAAAAAGAAATGCTATCAAACTTTTTGCCAAACTTGTCCATAACAACAACAAAGCCCGTCAAATGTTTTTCAATATCTTTTGCTTCCGCCAAAAGACACTGTTCGGGAGTTGAAAGCTTGTTTTTTTCCTGAACTTCAATTATGTTTATATCACAAAATTTGCCAAGGCGTTTTGAATACTCTTCACACGCCCCAGCAAAATAATTTTCTTTTATGTTTCCAACTGCCAAAATGTTTATCTTCAAATCACAAGCCCCCAAATGAATGTGAATATTGTTATTGTTATTCCAAGTGCGAGTGACGCATAGAAAAATATGTTGTCAACAAACTTTGGTTTGTAAATCGGTTTTGCATCAAGTCCCATTCTTTCAAAAGGAATCTTGATTTTTATCAGCCGTTTGTCGCCAGCAATATCAACCTCTTCGTCGAACACAAGTCCCGCATCAGGCGAACCAACCTCTGGCGATTCAATTTGTCCCAACACTTGGTCGCGAAGATATTCTTTTGCAATATCGCTTTTAACTTTTTCAAATCGTCTTCCATAGGTTTCTTTGAACAATGCTTTTATCAAGAACACAAGTCCGAACAAAGCCACAGCAATCAGCACAATCAGAAGAAGAATGGACAAGACGCCATATCCTGTGAGAAGTCCACCAAGTGAATTTACTGTTTTTCGCAGTGGCAAATTCAGGTCTTCAGCATATGAAAGATAAACATTTATTAGGTTGTTCATAAAGTGAACAATCATCGCCGGAATTATGCTTCCCGATGCCATCACTAAAACAACAAGCAAGCAACCAATGAGCGTTGCGTAGAAAAATTGAGAAATGTTGAGGTGCATGAGTCCAAACAAAAGACCTGAATATATGATTGTTTTTTTGACGCCGAGTTCAGAAAATCCTTTAACCAAAAGTCCACGATGAACAAACTCTTCACAAAATCCCGGCAAGATTGCAACGAGGACAATTGACACAAGAAAATCTCCCCAAGTCCCCACACCTGCAGATGAGCCTGATGACGCTTGATAGCCAAACAATCCCAAAAAGAAATTAAAAATTGCTGCAACGCAAAGTGTTAAAAAATAAGTAATTATTCCAATCGCAATCGAAATCAAAACTGCTTTGAAATTGATTTTTGTAAATTTGTAATCCTTAAAAACATCTTTTGGTTTTTTCTTAAAAAACAACAAATATAAAACAAAAGTCAAGCCAAACATGATGCCAATTTGAATGAGAATTGATCCAACTATATCTGACACAGTGCCGGAAAGGTTAAACAGATTCAAAGCAAAAACAATGCGCACCAAAACGAATGCACAAAGCAAAATGAAATAAATTAAATTGATTTTGAATAGGTCACTTCTTTTTTTCATAACTCTCCGATGTCTAATATTTAAAGTCTGCAATCCAAATTGTCAAGGCAAAAATCATGCCAATCCACAAGAGTTTGTTCGCAAAAACTTGTCCGCGGACTTTGCGTTCAAGCAGTTTTTCTTGAGATTTTTGAATGTCGTTTTTGTCTTGCTTCTGATATTTTGTGAAAAGCCAAACAACAAGCCAAACAACAATTCCCGCTGCAATCGCCCCAAGAATTGCAAAAATAATAAATGTTGCATTAAATTCAATCGCAGATGTAGGCTTATTCCTTGATATATAATTTATTAACAAAACAACAAAATTATTAGTAAAATGCAAAATCATTGAACATAACAAGTTTTTTGTTATGATGAAAACATAGCAAATAACAATTCCCAAAATAAACTGATAAACAGTTTGAGATGCATTGCCATGAAATAATGCAAACAAAAACGAAGAAAAGAACACCGCGCTCACTTCCCCCATTTCTCTCATTCCGTTAAAGATGATGCCACGGAAAATCAACTCTTCGCAAATTGCCGGAAGAACAGCAAGCAACAAAACATTGAGCACAAACCACTCAAAGTTATCCATTGGAATGCCAATCGAAATCGAAGCGGTGTAGCCAATGAGTTCAAGCACCTTGTCAACGAGTGCGATAAAATAGTTGAGCCCAAAAAGACACACAAGCCCCAAGCCAATTGCAAGAAGTGGGTGCCACCATTTCATTTTGAATTTTATTCCGCTTGCATTTTTCCAATCAATGTTTTTTGCTTTGTTGATTATGCAAAAATAAGAAAAATAGCAAACAGGTCCAACCAAACATGAAACAATTTTTGCTCCAAGCCCGCCGCTCGCACCAAATGCTTGCAAAACAAGCAAAATAACAACCGCCAAAAGTTGTGGCACAATGCAACAAACAGCAAAGCCAAGCCCGCTGTCGTTTGGGTCGTAATAGAGTTTTTTGTCGATTGGTTGCATGGATTGCAACTCTGTATTTTTGGTTTTCACATGCCCATTTTAGCACACAACAAAAATATATCAAATCAATTTTGCATTATTGCAGTGTCACTTGTGCGACAAATGTGTTTGAATTTCTATCAATTTCGAGTTCAATCACATCTCCCGCTTGATAGTTATATAATTCAACCCTCATGTCAAGAAGTGTTGAAATCGCTTTCCCGTTGATTTTTGTGATGACATCTCCAATTTTTATACCCGCCTTAAAACATGGTCCTTTTTCGCTGACATTCATGACATACACTCCATCTTTTTGAGTGGTTTTGTCATAGTATTTTGCAGTCGTTGCATCAAATCCAAAAAGTCCAAGATATGGTGTTTCAAAACTGAGTCCTTTTGTGATTTTGTTGAGAACTGGCACACAAATCTCAATGGGAATGGCAAACCCCAACCCTTCGGCTTGACTTGCTTTGAGAGTGTTGATTCCAACAAGTTGACCTCGAAGATTAAACAACGGTCCGCCAGAGTTGCCAGGGTTTATGCTCGCATCGTGTTGAATGAGGTTTTGAACATAAGAAGTTGTTCCGTTTGAATTTTCAATCTCAACTGTGCGGTTTAGCGCCGAAACAATACCTTTTGTCACAGTTTGTTCAAACTGCAAACTGAGTGGTGTTCCAATTGCAAGAATATCTTGTCCTTTTTTGAGGTTGGTTGACGCACTCATTTCAACATATGGAAGATCAACTCCCGCTTTGAGAATTGCAAGGTCTTGGTCCGCATCACGCCAAATGACACTTGCCGAAGTTGTGTCGTTGTTCGCCAGATACAAAGTCAAACTTTTTGCTCCATCAATCACGTGATTGTTTGTGACAACATATCCCCCGCTTGCAACTGCAACACCGCTTCCAATCGCCTCGGTTTTGTTTGAAGTCGCCCTGATTGCGACACTTGCAACACTCACAGCACTCACGACATCTTCAGCACTTGTTTGTGACAAAGTCACCATGCGTGGAGTCATGTCGATTGAATAATCAACCGAGCTTCTCCCAAACGCACAACCCGTTAGCGGCACTGCAAAAAACAAAATGACAACAAACAAAAATCCCACTTTTTTCATAAAAAATCGCTCCAAAACTTTTGAATTTTGTGCGATTAGCGAAGATTAAATATTGTGGTTGGTCGGTCTTGCCGTGCAATATCAATTCTGATGTTTTCTCCCTGCTTGATGCCGTGTTCATCAAGATAGGTGCAAACCGTGTTGAACGCCAACTCGGGCGTGTTGTTCTTTTCGCTCAAATGACTGAGCACAACTTGCTTTGTTCCATATCCCGAAAGTTTTTCAATCGCTTTTGCCGATGCAACATTTGACAAATGCCCGCGACTCGACAAAATTCTGCGTTTGAGCGACAAAGGATAATTTGGATTGTCCATAAGCATTTGCTCGTCATGATTTGCTTCAAGATAAACCAACACACTTCCCGCAACTTGCGACAAAATTCTATCATTAGTTTGCCCCAAGTCTGTCAAAATACTAAATTTTTTGCCATTTTGTTCAAAACAAAAGCCAAAACACGAAAAACTGTCATGCGGAAGTTTTATTGGAGTTATTTTGATTTTGCCAATTTCAAAAGGCAATTCAAAAAAAGCCATTTGATTAACTGGATTGACGTTGCTTTGTTTTGCAAGAATTGCTTGCCATTCGTCAACATGGGCATAAATTTTTTTGTTATATTTTTTCGAAAGCGTTGCAAGACTTCTGATGTGGTCAATATGTTCATGAGAAATGACAACGGCATCAATATCGTCAATCGTGACACCAAGCATGCCGAGTCTTGCCGACAAATCATTTATTGTCAGCCCGCAATCGACCAATATTTTTGTTTTATCCCCCTCAACATAGGTGCAGTTGCCCGCACTCCCGCTTGCGAGGTTGCAAACTCTCATTTCTCCTCCAAAACTTTTTTAGTATATCACACAAAAAAGTCAAAGTGTATAATATTTTCAAAATTTGTTTGACACGAAATTTATAAATATGGATAATAAAGAAAAAAGGAGAAAAACATATGGAATTAAAAGGTTCAAAAACAGAAAAAAATCTTATGGAAGCTTTCGCTGGCGAAAGCCAAGCAAGAAATAAATACACCTACTTTGCTTCGCAAGCAAAAAAGGACGGATTTGTTCAAATTGCAAACATCTTTGAAGAAACCGCAAACAACGAAAAAGAGCACGCAAAACTTTGGTTCAAACATCTCAAAGGCGGAAAAATTCCAACAACGGTTGAAAACTTGATTGAAGCTGCTGCTGGCGAACATGGAGAGTGGACCGACATGTATGAAAGAATGGCAAGAGAAGCAAAAGAAGAAGGCTTCAACCAAATTGCAGAGCAATTCTTGGGAGTTGCAAAAATCGAAAAAGAGCATGAAGAAAGATATCTCAAACTCCTTGAAAACATCAAAAATGGTTCAGTGTTTGAAAAAGGCGAAACCAATGTTTGGATTTGCACAAACTGCGGACATATTCATGTTGGAAAACAAGCACCACTTGTTTGCCCAGTATGTGCTCACCCACAAGCATACTTCGAACTCCGTTCCGTCAACTACTAATATTTTTACAAAAAAGCATCGCATTGTGCGATGCTTTTTTGTTGAATTGAACCATGTATCTTCTGACATAAAGCAGGTAAGATTAAAAATTTTTCGTTTGCAACGTTTTTCGCCCGTCTTTTATTCCTCAATAAACCTCAAAACATCTTGCATAACTTCGTCTTTTTTTGTTTCTTGAACAAGTCCGTGGCGGAGTCCGGCATAGAGTTTCATTTGAACATTCAGTCCAAGGTCACAATAGAGGTCATAGAGTTTTTTCACTGATTTTGAATAATCGCCGATTGGGTCATCTTCGCCAGAAATGATAAAAATTGGTTTGCGAGTGTCAATTTTTGCAAGTTCTTTCACCGAGTAAAGTTTGAGTTGATTTGAGAACATATCTTTGTAGAATGCGTTTTCAAATGGCAAAGCATTCATTTCGTCATCATAGAATTTTTTTGCTTCTTCTTCATCTGATGTTATCCAACTGCCGGTCTTAAATTTTTTCTGATATGAATTAAATGACATATTTTCGATGAGATGTGCTTTTTTGTGAGCACCACCAAAAGCACAGAACAAACCTGCCATAAACTTCCCAAAGCGAATGAGTGGTTTTTTCATATAAGACGAACCACACAAAATCACCTTTTCATAACCAGAGTAGAGTTGGATATATCTTTGAAGAATAAACGACCCATAGGAATGCCCAAACACATAAAGCGGAAGCGACGATTTGCTCTTTATCATTTTGCTCAAAAATATTTGGTCTTGAACAATGTTTTTGAAAAGCGTTTCGCGACACACTCCAATTTGTGACAAATCGCCCGCAGTTTTTCCATGCGCACGAAGGTCAAGTCCCACCACAGCATAACCATGTTGGTTCAAAAATTTTGCAAAATTAAAATAAGTTTTTACACTTTCTTGCATGCCGTGAATGATTTGGACAATGCCTTTTGGGTTTTCGACTTCGTCAAAGATATAAATGTGTTGTTTTGTGTTGTTATAAGTCAAAAAATCTTCTTCTTTCATCACACCCTCCATTTTCTCGCGACTGCAACGCCGCGTTTCCATTTTTTGTAATCCTTTTGAATTCTTGAATTTCGCCCGGGCAAAAATCTTGCTCGCTCCACCCAACGGAAAGCAATGTCATCAAGACTCTTAAATGCACCCATTGAGAGAGCACACATGAAGCACGCGCCCAAAATCGTGCTTTCGGTCGTTCTTGGAATGAGAATGTCAACTCTGCTTAAATCTGCTTGAAGTTGCATCAACAAACCATTTTTGGTCATTCCGCCGTCACATCGAAGGCATGTGATTTCAATGCCACTATCCCGCATTTCTTGCATCATATCTTCCGTTCGATACGCGACAGATTCAAGGCAAGCACGAATCATATGGCACCGATTTGTTCCGCGGTCAAGCCCCAAGAATGCCCCGCGGGCAGAACTATCCCAATATGGAGACCCAAGACCTGTGAGAGCTGGGATGAAATAAACCCCATTTGGCGATTTGACACGTGAAGCAAGTTCTTCAATCTGATTTGTGTTATCAAAAACTTTGAGTCCATCTTTAAGCCATGTCATGATGCTGCCCGCATTAAACACGCTTCCTTCATATGCATATGTCACTTTGCCGTCAATTTGATAAGCAACTGTTGTCAAAAGTTTTTCGCTTGTTCCCTCAAGCGTTTCACCAATGTTTGCAAGCATAAAGCAACCCGTTCCATAGGTGTTTTTCACCATACCCTTTTCAAAACAGCATTGCCCAAAAAGAGCTGCTTGCTGATCTCCCAAAATTCCCGCGACATCAACTTTGCCACAAGACAATGTGGTTTTTCCAACAACACAGTTTGAGTCAACCACTTCTGCAAGCCATTCCTTTTTGACACCAAAAATTGAAAGCAGTTCATTATCCCATTTTCCCTCTTTGATGTTGTATAACATTGTTCTTGACGCATTTGTTGCATCAGTCACAAACTCTCCTGTAAGACGATATAGCAAAAAACTATCAATCGTCCCCATGCAAAGGCGTTTTTCACGTTCAAGTTCTTTTGCTTTTGGGACATTATCATAAATCCAACGCATTTTTGTTGCAGAAAAATACGCATCAGGAATAAGCCCTGTTTTTTCACGAATAATTCTTTTTTTCTCGGCAGATAAAGCACCAATCACCTTTGCAGTTCGCCTGCACTGCCAGTTGATTGCATTATATATTGGCTGTCCGCTGATTCTGTCCCACGCAACAACTGTTTCACGCTGATTTGTTAGAGCAAGTCCCACAATCTCATGAGCACCGATTCCCATTTCAAGACATTTTTCAACTGCGGCAATTTGAGCAGAATAAATTTCGTTCGCATCTTGTTCTACCCAACCATTTGCCGGATAAATTTGTCCAATCTTGATTGAGTGCATGTTGACAAGTTCATTTTTTTCAATATCAAACACTGCAGCACGGGCAGATGTTGTGCCCTCATCAATCGCAAGAATATATTTTCTTTTCATACTATCCCCCAATATTGTTTAGTTTGCCAGTTTTTTAATTTTGTGTCAAACGTTCTCAGACCCCCGTCACAACAATATCAGCATCAGTCTTTGCAACATTTTTTATCAAAATTTCGCCAAATTGATAATTTTTTGGCGGAATCAAAGCAATTTCATGCAAAACTTCTTTAATTTTACTTTTTTCAACAGGGCAAGTGGTCTTGACCGAACAATATAAATCTTTGGAACATTTGACAATGCTCGTCACAATTCTTTTTGGACAAGTTGCCTCGTCAACCCCATATTGTTTGCCCCTTGGACACAAATTGCCCACAACACTAACTTCGTTTTCGTCTTTTGTGATTTCAAGTTGACAACCAATTGGACACATTATGCAAGTTGTTTTCACTCTTTTTCCCCCTCGACAAAAATTTTTAATTCTCCCGTCCCACACTTTGGGAGCTCAATTTCTTGCATGCTTCCCGGAAGAATTGCTGGACAAAATTTTTCAACCAATATTTCCCCGTTTTGGGTCAATTTGATTTTTGCTTTTTTAAGTTTTGATTTAACCCTGAAAAATAGTTTTATATTTTGTGCGTTTTCATGAACTATTTGAGGAATGCAATATGATATGTTGTCGTCGCAAACGACATCAAACGTTTTTTGTTTGTTTTTGTTGTTAATGTGGTTTATTGCTCCGAGTGCAGCAATCTCGCCTTCTTCCGCCGCATTGTCCGCAAGGTCATGAATATGAAGTGAATTTCCCGCAACAAACACACCATCAAGAGATGTCATGCGATTTTCGTCAACTTTTGCATTCGCAGAACCCCCAAAAAAGTCGATTTGATTTTTCAAAAGTTCGGTTTCAGGAATAAGTCCAACCGACAGCAGAACGCAGTCACACTCAACAAATCTTTTTGTTTCTTCAAGCGGTTTTTTGTTGTCGTCAACCTTTGCAACCCAAACGCCTTCAACTCTGTCGGTCCCAACAACTTGAATGATGGTTGAAGAATATTCAAGTGGAATATCAAAATCTTCAACGCATTGACGAATATTTCTCTGAAGCCCAGCAGAAGTTTTTCCAATTTCAAATATTCCCGCAACATCTGCCCCTTCAAATTTGAGCCTTCTTGCAAGAATTAGTCCAATGTCGCCACTGCCCAAAATAACTGCTTTTTTGCCAACAAGTTTTCCGTGGTGGTTAATCATTTTTTGAGCAAATCCCGCAGTGTAAACACCCGAAGGTCTTGAGCCCAACAAACTCACACCACCCGCCGTTCTCTCACGAGCACCAGTTGTCACAATCACTGCTTTACACATAATCTTTTGCACGCCCTCGGCGTTTGTTATTTCAACTTGACCTTTGTTTATTTTTGTAACAAAAGAATTTGTCAAAATGTTCAAATTCTTATTTTCAAAGTCTTCAAGCATTTTGTGCACAAATTCAGGACCTGTGAGTTCCTCCCCAAAAAATTTGAGTCCAAATCCGTTGTGAATGCATTGATTCAAAATGCCACCCAGCCGTTCATCTCTCTCGACAAGAAGTGTTTTGTATCCATGACTTGATGCAACCTTGCTCGCATTTAGTCCCGCAGGACCACCGCCCACAACAACAATGTCATATTTTTTCATTTCTTCACCTCGTATGGAACAGCTTGTGAGTTTTGGTGTTCTTTGCAAATATCTGTCATGTCAATATTATTTTGTTTGGAAATTGCCTGCAAAATTCTGCTCCCGCAAAATCCACCTTGACACCTGCCCATGCCGGCACGCACTCTGCGTTTGAGTCCGTCAATTGTTTTGGGGTGTAGCGGGCTTGACATTGCCTCGTTAATTTCTCCCAAACTCACATTTTCACATCGGCACACAATTTTTCCGTAGTCTGGATTTTGTTTTATTAACTTGTTTTTTTGACGAGTTGAAAGTTTGCTCATTCTCGTGTAAGGCACGCGACGGGTTGCTTGTATTTTCCCAGTTTCGCCCAACATGCTTTTGACATACTCGCCAATCGCAATCGCGCTGGATAGCCCTGGAGAACATATTCCCGCAATATTCACAAGCCCTTCAACAAGTTTGCTTTTTTCAATCACAAAGTCGTCACCAACATAACAACGCACACCCGCAAACTCCCTGATTGCGTCTCGTGAAGGAAAAATGCCAAACATTTCTTTTATGTTCTCCCTAATTTTTTCAAGACCGCCACTCGTCGTGTCTTTGTCATCGCACCCGTCACTTGCAGTTGGCCCCAAAAGGACATTGCCGTCAACGGTTGGCGTTGCCAAAATTCCTTTTCCGAGTTTTGTCGGGAGTGGAAAAACAGAAAGGTTGACAAATTTTGGTTCAGTTTTGTCCAAAACATAATACTCGCCTTTTCTGAATTTTAGTTCATATATTTCGCCGCCAACAAGTTTTGAGATCTCATTAAATCCCGCACCACTTGCATTGATTATGCACTTTGCTTCAATAATTTTGTCGGAATGAATAAAAAAATGTTCATTTTTGTCAATTTTTGTTATGTTTTGGCAAAATTTTATTTCTCCGCCATTGACAACCCCTTCTTCTGCAAGAGCGATTGTCAACATATATGGACTAATAAGTCCCGCATCACGAGCAAAAAGTGCGTAAGAATTTTTGCCCACAAGATTTGGACAAATTTTTTTGATTTGTTTTTTATTCAAAATTTTGAGGTGCTTAACCCCGTTGTTTTTGCCACGCTCATAAAGTTTCTGCACCGCGGAAAGGTCATCACCAACAACAATTGCACCACAGCGAACAAATTCAATGCCCAAACGTTCTGCAAACTTTGAGATAAGAGATGCGCCCCTGACATTAAGCAAAGCTTTGAGCGTTCCTTCCTTCGCGTCAAATCCAGCATGAATAAGTCCAGAATTGGCTTTTGAGGCACCGAGTGCAACATCATTTTCTTTTTCCAAAAGAACACATTTTTTGCCCGCAAGAGTGAGTGAGTCAAACACTGCACACCCAACAACTCCGCCCCCAATTATGGCATAATCAAACATATTCTCACCTCCTATGGTTTTGCCGATTTTCTTGTGAGCCCAGTCCACGAGAGCATTGCCCGAAAAAAGTCGCCAACATAAGTCATGAACGCCGCATGCAAAATGGCTTTGACGATTTTGATTTCATCTTCTTCCAACAAGTCCAAGTCTTCCAAAAGTTGCAGTCCAAGATTTGACGCTTCTTTTTCAACAGCAAGCAGACGCGATTTATATATCAAAAGGACAAAGAACATAACAACCGACAACGCACAAAGCGCCGCCCCAACATAAAACGACACACCTTCAAAAAACAAACAAACAATGCCGGCAATAAAAAGTGGTGTGATTAGTTTGCTGCCAATCGACACAAACGTTCTGATTTTTATGCATCTGCGAAACTTTTTTGTGTCCGCCTTTCTTTGCAAGGCATGTCCAAGTTCATGAGAGACAACAGCGAGTGCAGATATTGAATTGTCGCCGCCCCTATTCTCGCTCAAAATTAATGTGTTTGAAGCATAGTCATATGCATCAGAAAATTCGCCTTTTCGTGAAACAATCCCAAGCCTGCCACCAAGTTTTTTGTCGCGAACAAACTCCGCAAATTGCTCCGCCGTCAGATATGACGAGTTCTTAACATTTTGATATTCTTCAAAAAGTTGCTTGAATTTCATAAAAGAGTTTGAGGAAATCGAAATTGCCACAACCAAAAACAAAACGAGAACAACAATCGCAATAATAATCGCAATCTTCATTCAATCCCCCACAATCTTAATTCTTCGCCAACCATTGTTTTTTCGCCATGACCTGGATATATATTGAAGTTCTTTGGAAAACTCAAAACCTTGTTTATTGACTTGATTTCGTCAAGTTCATTTCCTGTTGGCAAGTCGGTCCTGCCAACACCACCACGAAAAATCAAGTCGCCAACAAAAATATTGTCTTGGGCAACAAAACTCATTGAATCGTCTGTGTGTCCTGGCGTCTGAAAACACAAAAATTTTTCACCGCCAACCTCAATCTCGTCACCATCACGAACAAAACTGATTTTGTCTTCGCACCCTTCAACCGAAAATGCCCTGTCACCATAAAATTGTTTTTCGTGATGAACAATTTTTTCATAACACTTTTTATGCATATAACATTTTGCGTCAAAGGTTTTCAAAATGTTTTCAAGGTTTGAAGCATGGTCAAAATGCGAATGTGTGAGAAAAACTGCGTCAAGTTTTCGCTCACCAATCACTCGCTTTATTTGTTCGACTGTTGCCGTCGCTTCAACCATGGCAACAAAACTCTCGCCAACAATCAAATAGTTGTTGGTTGCAAGCGGTGTTGAAACAAGAGTTTTTATTTCAAATTGCATATTTTATTATTCACCAAACTTTTCATTTTTGTCAATCAAAGCAACATATTCCAAAAATTTATGTTCGCGAATTGGCATCACGCTGCCATCTTTGAAATATATGAGAAGTGCGGGCGAAATATTGTTATATTCTTGAACAAACTCAAATTTCTCAACCCCCACCTGTGCAATCATTTTTTTAACCTTTGCATGATAATTAAAATACATATATTTATTATTATCAAAAACATCAATAATAAAAGAATAAAGCATTATTGGTTGCCAATTATTTTTGTTTTGATATAATAAAAAAGATAAAAAGGAGCGACCCACGTGAAAAAACAAGAAAAGCTTAAACTAATTGTTGATACAGACCCAGGAGTTGATGATGTCGCGGCATTAATGTATGCATTTTTTGAAGATAAATTTGATATAAAACTTCTCACAACAAATTCTGGCAATCGTCCAATCGAAATAACAACAAGAAACACTCTCCATCTTTTGGAAAAATATGGACTTGATATCCCTGTCGCAAAAGGAGCAGAAAAGCCACTTTGTCGCGAAAGACTTGATGCAGCTCACATTCACGGTCTTGAAGGAATGGGCACATATCTGCCACAAGAACCAAAACATCTGAAATGTGTTGAGGGAAGTGCTGAAGACAACATGTTCAGAGTCATCAAAGAAAATCCAAATGAAATCACATTATGCCTTTTGGGACCCCAAACAAACGCGGCACTACTTTTCAAAAAATATCCGGAAGCTGCCAAACTTTTGAAACAAATCATTTTTATGGGCGGCTCACCATATGGCTACAAGAAAACAAAACCTCACATTTCTTTCAACATTTCTTCCGACCCCGAAGCAGTCGACATCGTCCTCAAGTCTAAAGTGCCAATTGTGATGGTCCCAAGCGAACTCGGAAGACGCATGACCCATCTAAATTATGAGCAAGTTATGGAACTATCAAAAATTAACGACAGCGGAAAGTTTATGCTGGAAATGTATAAGGAATATTGGGAACCGGGCTTTGAGGACCAAAGAGTTGCAACAAATGACACTTGTGCATTCTTATACCTTGTTGATCCAAAAATGTTCAAAGCAAAACGCGGGGATATTTCAGTTGACCTAAATGAAATGCCTGGGAAAATCACAATAAACTTTTCCCGACACGGAAAGTCACTGGTTCTCATGAATGCAAATGGCAGAAAATCATACAAACTCATCAAAGAAAGCATCAAGCGACTAGATAAATTTAAATTTTATAACTAATAATCAAAAAATCCCTATAGCAACCCTATGGGGATTTTTTTGTTGCAAAATATATTCGAAATTATGTCCAAATCCATAAAATTGGAGAAAATGAGCCTGCAGAATTTTTATAAAAAACGAACCCAAAAGGTTCGTTTTTTGTTGTTTTTTTGCAATTATTTTGTGTGTTTTTGCAAACTATAAAACTTGTCAATCGCGTCAACTTGTTTGTGTTGTGACGCCAAAACTCTTTCCGCAATCATTTTTGCAACATCAGTGACATCGCCTGTCGTAATACCCTTTTCAAGGGCATCAAGATATGCTTTTTTATTTCGCGCTTTGATAACAATTGTTGGAAGATTGTTTTTTGCGAGCTCATAATTTACAAGCAATCTTGCCGTTCTTCCATTTCCATCAGGGAACGGGTGAATTGCAATAAATTCGCAGTGCAAAATTGCCGCTTTGACAATTGGATTAAGTTCAGTCTCTTCATTATACCAGCGAACAAGGGCTTCCATTTTTGCTGGCACTTTTGCATTTGCAACTGGCGTCCAATTCGCCCCCGTGACATGGCAACCGCCCATCATATATTCATTTCTATAATAAGATGGAGCATCAAATTCGCCTGGCATAATCATCTCATTTGCAGTTGTAATCACATCGTGAGTTAATGGCTCAAAATTTCCTGTTTCTTTTTTCTTTATATGAGATAGACGAGCTTCTCTCAAAACATACTTAAATGCAGCCAAATGTTGAGTCGTAAACGCCAAAATTCCAAGTTTTGGATTGGTTGCCATAACAACGCAGCCTTCAACGGATTTTTTTGCAAGCGTCACCGAATCAAGATTATATGATTCATGCTTCCTTTGATAGTCATGAACAACCTCTGTCCCCTCATCTTCCAAAAAGGCATTGACATCAACATCTTCAATATTCTCAATCAAATTGCTTTCTTTGATAAAATCAAGGTCAATCTGCTCGTTGAGTTCACTTATGAACTTTTTACCTCCACCCTTGTTCATGACATATTTTTTATTTTTGTTAATTTCGGAAAAATCCAGATCGTCACAATAATATTTTTCTTTCAATTCTTCAAGATATTGTGGAACTCTTTCCTCCAAATACATAATCTCACCTCTTTTGTTCTATTATGACAAATAAAAATTGATTTTGCAATACCCAACTCAAACAAAAACAACAATAACTTGAAATTATTAAAAACCAAAACACGCCATAAAATTTTTCAAAAAAATGCTTGCCAAACCTCGTTTTGTTTGCTACACTATTTTCGCTAATCAAAAGTGACCTGGCAAAAACTTAATATCAAACCATGCGTCTCGTTTTGGCAAACCGTTGCAACGGTTTTCTGACCGACGCAAAAACAAATGTGGAGAATTGGCTGAGTGGTTTAAAGCGGCGGTCTTGGGGCAAAGTCCCAAATAGATCGAAAAGTCTTCCAACCATGCGGACTCGTTGACCCGACAAAACTTAATATCAAACCATGCGTCTCGTTTTGGCAAACCGTTGCAACGGTTTTCTGACCGACGCAAAAACAAATGTGGAGAATTGGCTGAGTGGTTTAAAGCGGCGGTCTTG
>URYH01000004.1 GCA_900552105.1 uncultured Eubacteriales bacterium
CTTTCTTGATTTTGTTTAATAATTCAAGCTTGATATAAGACATATTCGATATTTAGATTGCGTAGAACATATGTAATCTTTTTCTTCAAAAGAAAAAAGGGAAACAAAGGATATTTAAATTATTGTGGGATGGGTTCTTTTGTTCATTTCACAAAAAAAACTTTTGTTGTAGAATATCGTTGTAAAACATTATTCTTAACGAAAGGGGTTTTCCACTATGGATATTATAACAGATTTATTGAATATTCCTCAAGAAGATGTTTTACTCTTCCTCTTCTCGTGTTGGTTTACAATAGATGTGTTACACACCGTCATATTTTGTTATGGTGCAAGCCCATAACAAAATATGATGAGTAAAAAAGTGTACGGAAACGTCCTAATTTGTGTTATAGTTAAGCTACCACACAAAACTACACAAAGGAGTTTCCGTACATGAATACTATAACACAAACTATGCGCTTTCGGCAAGCATTAATTCAATATTCTTTTAAATATGGCGTAACTAAGGCTGCTATTCGTTACAAAACGAACCGTCAATATGTTTATCGCTGGCGTAAGCGGTATGATGGCACTCTCCAGTCTCTCGCGGATAAATCTCACAGACCCAATCACCATCCGAACGAACACACTCCCGATGAACTTAAACTCATTTCCAATATGCGCAGACGTAATCCAAATGATGGTTTAGTTGTGTTTTGGGTGAAACTTATGCAACGTGGTTATTCTCGCTCTATTACTGGATTGTATCGCGTTCTTCGCCGCAATAACGTAATGGCTGTAAAACCCAAAAATCCAAAGTATATACCAAAATCTTATGAGAAAATGTACTACCCCGGACAGCGTGTGCAAATCGATGTCAAATTTGTTCCCGCTGCTTGCCTTGTCGGTGACGCCAAAGGTCAAAAATTCTACCAATACACAGCCATTGACGAATATAGCCGTTTCAGGTATCTGGAAGCCTTCCCTGAACACAGCACCTATTCATCTACTGTATTCTTAGAACATGTCTTAAAGGCTTTTCCATTCTCTGTAGAATGCGTTCAGACAGATAATGGCATGGAGTTTACCAAACGTTTTTGCACAAACAAGCATTCTCCTACTATGTTTGAGAATGTTTTGCAAAAATACAGTATTCATCATAAGCTGATACGTCCGTTTACACCCAGGCATAACGGTAAGGTAGAACGTTCCCACCGCAAGGATAATGAATATTTTTATGCTACGCATACATTTTATTCGTTTAATGATTTTGCGAAACAACTAAAGGTGCATAACTATAAATACAACCAGTTTCCTATGCGTCCGCTAAATTGGAAAAGCCCCGCTGATTACATTAAGGCTTTCCTTGAAGACGGCGAAGTTTTTTAATTATTTTTTGTAAATTTATTCAAATATTTATTATTTCATCAAGTTTGTCAAATAGGTTATATCTATTTGTTTCTGTGATCGCTGACAGCAATCTTTCTTTGCCGAAAGGCGCCATTTTTGACATTGATTCAACGAGTTTTTTTGCCTCACTTCTTTTGCTCGTTTTGTCCATTGGGCAGGGATTTTTTTGAATTGGGAGTCCTTGAGATTGATTGATAATATATTTCTCTTCAACCAAAATCAAAGGGCGAATGAGTGTTAAGTTGGAACGGGATAAATATACTTTTGGATGAAAGGTGTTTAGTCTTCCTTCAAACAACATTGACATGAATAATGTTTCAATCAGGTCATCTGCGTGATGAGCAAATGCGACCTTGTTGCAACCAAGTTTTTTTGCCGTGCTATAAAGCACTCCTTTTCGCATTTTGGCACAGAGGGAGCAAGGATTTTTTTCTTTGCGTATGTCGAAAACAACTTCAAATATATTTGTTGTCACAATTTCGTGAGCGATTCCAAGCTCTTTGCAAAATTCACTGATTTTTGACCAGTCTTGTTTTCCTGAGGAAAGGTCGATGGTTAGAGCGAAAATTTCAAATTTTGTTTTTATTTTTCTTTGGAGTTTTTGCAATGCCTGCAAAAGGACAAGGCTATCTTTTCCGCCAGAGAGCCCAACGCAAATCCTGTCTCCTTCTTCAATCAAATTGTATTTTTTGCAGGCCTTAACCAAACCTTTCATGATTTCTTTCATGGCCATAAGTTTAGCAAAACCAAATCAGATTTGTAAAATAAATTAATTGAAATAATTTACGCAAATCCCCTTGCAAGAGCTCTCGCGTGCGGACGTGCGTAATTATATATAATTAATCGTTATAAATCAACTGCTACACTAAATTGTAACATAAAACACAAAATAATGTAAATAATTTGACAACAAAAGATTAAAAATTATAAAATTCTTCATATATAGATCAAAACTTTCTAGGGGAGAAATATGAAAAAGTTTTTTGCACTATTTGCGTTGATATTGGTTGCGGCAATTCCACTCTGTTTGGTTGGCTGCAAAAGTAAATATGACAACTTGTCGATTGAGATGGAGTCAAGCTATGAAATCGTGCTTGGCGAAAGTTCTGATGACTCAATCACGATTGAAGCTCGTGTCAGTGGAAGCAGCGATGAAAATGGTGGCAGACTTAATTTTTCTCCAGATAATGACAAGCTTGTAAAAATCTCCCAAGAATACAAAAATGGAATTAATTACATAACTCTCAAAGCACTCGCTCCTGGCAAAGTCAACATCGAAGCACGAACCCTCGAAGGCGGTGTGACAAAAACTTTTGTTGTCAACATCATTCAACCAATAAAAAACTTTACCGTTAAGTCTGGCGATTTTTGGGTCATTCGTGGAGGTGAGTGGAAAATTGATGTTGAGAAAAATCTCAATCTTGAACCAACCAACACCACACAAACCGACTTTGTTGTGTCGTTTGGCACGAACCAAGACATCACTGGACTTGAAATTGAAAACAATATTTTGAAAGTTGCAAGGGATTCAATTCAAGACGAAATTGTTTTGAATGTTCAGTCTGCATCAAATTCGGATATCGCTCCAAAAGAAATCAAACTTGATGTTCTCGATGAACTTGTCGAAATCGACAAAGACACACAAGCAACTCAATCAAGGTTTGACGATGGAGATGTTTTGATTTTTGAAAAAAATGAATCAATGCTCACATATAACAAACTTGAAGAACTGAACATAATTTCAAATTTGCTTTCTGAAAGCGAAAAAGAAGTTGTTGTCAGGGTTTATTCTTCAAGAGAAGTTGATGTGGATTTTGAAAGCAATTCAAGGCTTGCAGTCAAAAAAATTTCCTCATCAAAAACATACAAAACGAACGGACAAGTTGAATATACGGATTTCGTATTTTCAGTTAGATTTGCAGACACCGTTTCATCAGGGACGACAACAAGTTTGAATTTTTTTGCGAGCTATGTTGGGTTCGAACTCAAAAAACAACTTTCTGAAATTACGGTTGCATATGAACTTGCTCCAAAAACGATTTTGGTTAACGACCAAGCAGATTTGACTGAGTTCACACTCTATAACTTTTATTCAATAGCAAAAAAAGGGCAGAAGCTTCAATTTGGCGTTCTGCCAACTTCTGTTTCTTCAGAGAACTCAAAAATGGTGCTTCTCAACAAAGACAACTTCGAAAATGTTTTTGACTGTCTTCAATTTTTCAGAAATAATGGCGAAGAGCTTTTTGAGGGCGACACAATTAATGCTGGAGAAATTGTTTATGCAAGGGCAAAAAGCGACGTGAGGACGGGCTCGTTTGAAGTTCTGCTGCAAACAAAGTTTGTCAATCCTCAAACAAATGCACCAATTTCAAAAATTTTGAGATTTAATGTTCTTTCTGGAATTACAGAAATGAATTTTGAAAATGATGAACAAATCAATCTTCAACTAAACTCTGCTCAAAATTCTGCTGAAATTTTGTTGGACGTTGCTCCGGCAAACATTGACATCACAAAAATCCACGTCGAAGAAGTTTCGGGTCTTGCCTTTTCAACAATTGCAGTCAAATCTCAAACAGCAGAAGGCTTGACATTGAGATTTGTTGTTAGTGCGAAAAATGTTGGCGATTACAGAATAAAAGTTTATTCCGAAAATGGAATTGAAATCACGAAAAATTTGAAGGTTGTCAACGCACTTGAAAGTGTTGTTTTGTCTGTGCCAAGTCCAAATGAAAATTCTGTTGTTGGCGACAGACAAATAATTGGCGGAGAACTAAGATATGTTGCCGTTTCTCTTGGAGGGGCGATCCCGCTTGAGGAAAACATTTTGCCAAACAATTCAAGTTATCGTGTTGAATATTCATATTTTGAAGTTGACTCAATGCCAGAATATGCTCTCTCAAGTTATGACTATCCAAACTTGGTTGCTTCAACATCTGTTGGAGTGTTGGATTATTCTCAACTTTTGGGATACAAAAAAATTGTTGCACTAAAACAAGGATATACGGTTATTCGCGCAAAATATATTCCAATTGGGATAGAAAACAATCAATCGGCTGAACTTGAACCAATTTACAAATATTTTGTTGTTCAAGCCTACAAACCAATTCGCACAATTGTTATGTCTTCTAATTATGCAACTCTTTATTCTTTGAAAAGTGTTGGTGTTTTTAACAAACATCAGACAATGACAAAAATTCAGCTTTCAGTTTATCCAAATGATGCAACATATGCAAATAGCATTGTGTGGGATTATGACAACAGTGGCGAATATTTTGTTTTTGACGAAGAAAATTTGACGGTTTCCGCAATCAAACGCTACGCTGGAACAATTTCAATTGTTGCGACCATAAAAGAACTCAACAGAACCTACACACAAACTCTTTCAATCACAATTCTTGATGCGAAAATGGTTAGCGATATTAGTGTTGTTGGAATTGGCGACAGCATTTATATTGAGAATGTTGACGAGACAACAAAAACATTTAACATCAATGCGGTTGCATTCCCAAATGACGCTTATAACACAAAACTCAGATATGATTTTGTTGATCAATCTGGAAATATTGTTGGTGACATAAAAATTTCAAATGATGGCATTATGACTATTCCTGCGGGCATTGGTCTTAGTGGATATGTTAGAATTGCAGCAGAAGATTGTTTTCAAGAGAATTTGTCAACTGGAGAATATCAACCAGTTGGCGTTGAGGGTAAAAATATTATTCTTATTCCAACTCTTATTGCAAACGGAACAAGCAAAGAAACCGCAATCAGCATTAATTCAAAAGAAGAATTGCAGAAAATTGACACAAAAAAGCACTATAAAATTCAAAAAAATCTTGATGTGAGCGGAATTAGTTTTGAAAACTTTTCTGGTGGACTCTATGGATATGATTCAGAGAGCAGAGTTGTTTTGAGCGGATTTGACAGAACATTCATTCAAACACTTGCAAAAACTGGACGTATTGAAGATTTGCAAATCGATGGCGATATAAATTTATTTGGAGAGAATGGCGTCTTGGTTGGCAAAAATGCAGGTTACATCAATAATGTTGTTGCAACCGGCAATTGGACTGGTTCTCTTGGTCTTGTTGGCGTTAATGCTGGAAGAATTTTCAACACAACGAGTGAAGTTGTGTTTGAAGGCGAAAAATTCGGGGGTATTGCACTTTCAAACAATGGTGAAATTTACAATTGTTCTTTCATGGGTTCAATCACTGCGTCAAATCAAGCAGCTGGAATTGTTATTTCAAACAGCGGACTTCTTGAAGTTTGCTCAACGCTTCTTCTTGACGCAAGTTCAATAAAACTTGCCTCGACTTTTGATCCGCAAGCAAAACTTGCTGGTCTTTGTGTTGAAAATTTGGAAAATGGGAGAATCCTGCGTTCATATATTCATTCCTACAAAGCCGACTCCGCATTCGCCGATTCAGATTTTTCATATTCAGGGGGACTGGTTCATACAAATTCAGGCGAAATTACAAAATCATTTTCAGCTCTTCTCAATGTTGACTCAGTAACGGGATTTGTTTTTGTGAACAATGCAAAAGCGAAAATTGAAAACTGTTATTCTAACACAACATTTGCAAAGTATAATTATGGCGCAATTGCAAAATGTTTCTCTGTTCTTGATGATGAAAGACTCAACGCTGCGACAAGTTGCTATTCAGGAACAAATGCAACAGAAAAAACTGTTTCTGATTGGTTAAAAACTGATTGGGATATTTCTTGCACATATGAAAAAATTACGATATGGAAAATTTATCTTGATTCTCAAAATCCATTTTTGAGAGAAATTTCCGCCGAAGTTAAACCTGAAAGCATGATAATTTCAGTTAAAGATCCGCAAAATACAAATTCATACCTCAAACTTAATGATACACAAGTTTTGCTCTATCGTTATGAATCCAAAGTTTCACCTTTGACGACTGCTGAAAAGGCAAAATTAGATCAGTATAACAGCATCTCAATATATGATTTATTATCTTTTGAGATTTTGCCATATAACGCAAGTTCGTCTCCAGACATGTTCAAATATTCACTAACAAATGGAACGGCAGTTTCAATGAGTGGACTAAATATCAATGTTTTGGGACTTGGAAAACAGACGCTCACAATAACTTCCAAACTCAATCCTGAACTTTCGTTCACGCTTGACATTTATACAAGTTATCCGATCAGAGATTTTAACATCTATGCATCTTCTTCAAGCCTTGATCCAAGCGGCACCTTGTCTGATGGTTCTGTGATTTATCTTAAACGAACATATACTCAAGCACTTTATTCAAAAGTATCTTCATCAGTAGTGCTTGTCGACAGAGATATTGAATTTAAAACACATGATATAAAAATTAATTATGCTAATGAGATTGATTCAAAACCTTTGGGACTTTATCTTTTGATGTTCGACAGCAAACAAACAATTGACGAATTTATTTGCTCATTGACTTTTGCAGATATTGCTTTGTATGGGGAGTTTGAAGAAATAAAATCAACACTTCCAAACTTCTTTACAAGAACATTCAAGGTTGTTGTTTATAATGGTGCTGAAAGTTTGTCGGTTTCTCAAAATAGTTTTGAAATGGAACCAATTGACACAATTGAACTCAATGTTTCACTTGTCACTGATATTTCCAACAAAATTCTGTTTGGCGAATTTGGTGGGAAATCAATAAGTTATGAGATATATAATGAAGCTGGTGTGAATTATACCGACTCTTTTAACATTGATTATTCATTGATCAATCCAAAGATTAATGATGAAGAACAAAACAGCGAAGAAACAATTTTTAGAACATTTGATATAAGACTTTCAATTCAACTCAGAGAGAGAACGACTCAAATTGGTGGAAATTATTATATCCGCATATATGCAAATGAAGAGGAATTTACAACATTTGGCATTGCGCCAGTTGATGTCGCCATCAAACTTCTTCCTCAATCACTTCAAAGAATTGACTACTCGCACTATTATGCTTCTTCTTCAGTTGAAAAAGAAGGAGAAAAATCGTTCGAGGTCCTTCAATCAAATCCTTCTCCTTCAAATTCGTTGGCTCCAGGACAGGTTGGATTGTTAGAAGTCAACTTATTCCCAACTTATAGCGAAATTTCTCATGTTGAAATTGAATCAATCCCAAATCAAGATTACAAAGTCAAACTTCAACTTTATTCAAGATATGGCAACGACTTAAATCAATTTGTTATGGTTCAACAAAATGTTGATTACTCAAGAACTGAAAATGGAATAATTGTTGGCTATACAATGATTAACAACGGAACAGTTTATATAAAAACTCAAGTTGCTTCAGATATCCCAGAAGAACTTACATTTGAACTTGTTGTTCGTGCTTACAGATCAAAACAAGACCAAAACCCAATTGAGCAACACATTTTCCTTGCTGCAAAATTTATTCCAACCGCTCGCGTTGAGGTTGATGGTCAAAAAGATTACATCGTTATGGGTCGCGGAACAACAAAAGATATGACAATCACTGTTGTTGGTGAGGGTGATGTTGAAATCTACGCAAAAGACGGCGTGGATTCAGCAAACATTTATGAAAGAGCATATGTTGGTCAAAAAACATTGATCAACTCAACAAACCTTGGCTCGCAAAATCAATATACATACACCTGCCCAATTTTTGTTGGATCAAAATTTTCAAACAAAAATCAAGATATTGTCCGAATTGAGGTTGTTGTATCACGTGAAGTTAATGGTGTTCGCGAGAAAAAGACAACAACGCTTGTTGTTCGCGTTCTTGATTTTGTTGTAAACAAGGTTGTTCTCACGAATGGAACAAATAAATATAGTTCAAAAGTTAGCGTAAAAACCATATTTGATTTTTCTTATGACATAACAGAACCTCAAACATTCACACATGATGACGAAGATAAACAAGCAGTTGATGAATTGAAATCAACGATTGAGGCTTTCAAAAAAGGTCAATATTTCACCAACATTGCAAGCGAAACTTACTCATATGTAAAATCATTTATGTTTGTTGATTCATTTGGAGATTCTCACAGTGCTTCAACAAGCAAGGATGGATATGCAAATATTTATCAAAACAATGAATATCTCAAGTTTGAAGATATATTTAACGGTGATAAATATTTGCGAACTGTTGTTACGGGACTTAAGACTGGAACTCAAAAAATGAAATTTGAAGTTTCAGCATTCACAAACGACAACAGCAAAGAAATTTATTCAATTGAATACGAGTTTGATGTTGTTGTTACGAATTATTCAAACGAAGACAAGCCAATGCCAATTGGAAGTCTTGAAGATTTTAATGCAATCTTTGAGCAAAGTGATGCACAAGACTATATTCTCACAAGCGATATTGAAATCGGAGAACACACTCCTTATTCAGACACAACCAAAATCAGAAGTCTTGACGGAAACAATCACAAAATCACAATAAAATCGCTTAGTCTGGGCACAGACCAAACTTTGGAAGTCGCATTGTTTAATACAATCAACGAGACAACAACAATAAAAAATCTTATTGTTGATTATCAAATTGGTGAAATCAATGCAAATTCTTCTCAATATTCAAGCATTAGTGTTGCAGGACTTGCAATAAACAATCAGGGTATTGTCACAAACACTCACGTTTTGTCAATGAAAAATGTGCCAACTGCAACCACGGGTGGAATTCAAATTTCAAGCTCAGTTGCTGATGCAACAGAAATCCAAATGGCTGGATTTGTTCTCAACAACTCTGGTTCAATCACAAATTCAAGGGTTGGCGACACAAGTGTCACAATCATTGACAAAGATGCAAAAAGACAAGAAAAGCCACTCAAAATCTTTGCTCTTGTCGGGCAAGATCAAATTGCTGGATTTGTTCTTAACAACACGGGAATTATTTCCGCTTCTTATGCAAAAAATATAACAATTGTAAATAATTCAAATTTTGAAACAAACAATCGAACCGCCGGATTTGTTCTCAACAATCAAACTGGTGCAAAAATAACAGGAAGTTATGTTCGTGGAGTTGAGGGGACAAGTAGCAACGAAGTCTATGTCGAAGGTCAAGGAATTGAATCTTCATTTGAAGTTGCGGGCTTTGTATATGACAATTTCTCTTATATATCAGACTGCTATAGTAATATAAAACTATATAAAGAAACTCCACTTGAGAATAGAAAAGGTGTGAGAAGTGCTGGTTTTGTGTATAGAAATGAAATTGGTGCTCAAATTGTTTCAAGCGTTTCATTGTCAAAAATTGTTGAAGACGACACAAGTCAAGAACAATTCTGTGGGGTTGATGCAGAAAATCAATCAAACAACTTGGGAACCATCATATATTCCTATTACTATTCAAAACTTGGCAAATTGCAAAGCATTGCAGATGGGGCGGAGTTGTTGAATGCAAGTGAGGTGAAACTTGAAGATCACTACTATGGATATTCATTTACAACACTTGGCGCACGAGATGGAATGTGGTCAATGACATCGCGCGGACCTGAACTTGTTTCTGCAAACGACATTGCTTTGTCAAAAAGATATTTGATAAGCGCAGATGAAAACAACTATAACATCGCGTATGTTGCAGGTTATGAATATGGTTCAATAAATAACCCAGTGTTAATTCGTTCTGCACAAGAATTTAATGATGTGTTTGGATTAAGCAAAGAAGATTCAATCAAGGCAAATTTTGACGCTTCGACAAAACAGGCATTTGGAAATTACAGAATAATCAACGACATTGACCTATCAGATTTGTCACTTGGCGGAAGTGATACGACAACACTTTTGTCAACTGAATACACTTTTATGCGCAAAACAGATGAATTTGGTGCGGTCATTGGATATGGCATTCTTGAAGGAAACTCAATGACGATTTCAAATCTTGATTTTTCAATCACGGATACTGATCAAATATACTTCGGATTGTTTTCATCAATCAAAAATGGTGCGGTTGTGAAGAACCTTAACCTAACCGTAAAAGAGATATCTGCTTCAAGCGTAAATTGTGTTGGGGCACTTGCAGGGTATGTTGAAAATTCAAAAATAATTAATGTTTCTGCTGAAATTGCACAAAGTCAGCAAATTGCACTCATTCAAGGGCGCAACATTGTCGGCGGTGTTGTCGGAGCGGTTGCTGGCACAAGTGAACTCAACAGCATATCTTCAAACATTTCAGCGCACGCCACCTATATTGATAACAAAGAAACAAGCAAAGTAAATCAAAATACAGTCAACAAAGGCTCTGCCGATGAAAAAACATATTTTGTCCAATCACCAATTCCAACTCTTCCAACAGAGGGTGTTGGACTTAATTCAACAGTTTCAATTGCAGGCAGCGTTGCTGGGGCAATTTATGCAAAAGATATAAACAATGCATCAAATGTAAACTTGTCGACAATCATTAATGCACAAGTCCAGAAAATTAAAGCAAGTGGGAAATTTACAGTCAGCGCAAAGATTGCTGGCGGACTGGTTGGATATGTTGGAAAAACAACATATATTCATGACGCATGGCTTTCAATTGCTGACGGGCAAAATATCAATGCTCATAACTTTGGCGTTGCTGGTGGAGCGATTGGTTTTAGTTATGGAAAACTTTCACACATTCGAATTGAGCACAACGATGTTCAAAACTACACATCATCAGCAAACAATCTTCAAAGAGAAATTGAAGAAAATGTAAATAATTATTACGAAAACAAGTCAAATGAAAGAAAAACATATGAAAATATGTTCGTTTCAACAAATGTTGGTCAAACCATCGGCGGAATTGTTGGAGTTATGAATGGTGGTTATCTTGAAGACAGTTATACAAAACTTGATGTAATTTCAGATGCCGCATATAATCTCGGGGGCATTGTTGGAATTGTTAAAAACCAAAAATATGAGATAAGCAGAGTTTATACTTTCTCAAATGTTGAGTCGAAATCAAATGAAAACAATATTTTGGTTGGAGGACTCTTTGGTGCCGTTCTCTCATCGGGAGAGCTTGACACCGTTGTTGGCGTGAACTATCTCAACAAAAACTACACAACAGCAGAAAATGCAAAAGAGAAATTTGTTACATTTGAACCATTTGCTGGGGCTTGCACATACGTTCCAGCAATGAGCAATGTTTACACGCTTAATGCTGTTTATGGTGATGACAAACCGCTTGAAATGAAAGGTGCGAATATATCTTCAAGCAAAACCATCACAACATTGAGAACAAATCTAAAAGGATTGTTCCCAGCACGCACAAATGCTCGTCACGTCAATGAGGTGTTTGAAATCGAGGATTCGCACTTCAAAAATGCTTTCTGGGCAAGAAATGTTGATGAAGTTCTTCCACATCTCACATTTGGACTTGAAGAACAATATTACATTATTGATAAAATTGAAACAGCAAACGACATCAGAAAAATACTCAAAAATTCAAACAAGACTTTCTATATTGATGGTCGAGTTGATATGAGCGATGATGCAGTTGTTCGTGCTGTGAAACAAATTCGTGAAGGTGGAATTGTTTTCACAGGAAAACTTCTTGGAATCCCTGCTTCAATGAACCCAACATTTGCAGACGAAACCCCAACACTTGTTGGAATGCAAGAGTTGTTCTATCAAGCGGTTGGAGCAACATTCTCAGGTTTTAACATTGAAGACCCAAGGACAGCGACATCAACTCTCCCAACAGGAAACTACGGTTCCCTTGTTGGTGCTGCAAGAGATTGCACTTTCAGCAACATAAAGGTGTCTGGACCTGGGGAAAGTGGAAAATCAGCAATCTCTGCATACTTTGGCAACTCAATAGAAGGAGGAAATGCGGGTGGACTTGTTGGACTTTCAGAGGGAAAATCATCTTTTGAAGAAATCACGATTGAACGAATTATCATAAATCCAGGCGAAGAAGAGAATATTGGACTGATTGTTGGCCAAGTTGCAAAGTCGTCATTTGGTTCCACAATATTCAGAAATTGTTCAGTTATCAAATCTTCAATTTTAAAACAGCCTCTTGACAACACCAGAAAAAACACAAATGTCGGAGGAATTGTCGGTTGTGCTGACGGGCTTGTTGTTGATAATTTGGCAGCCATGTTTAGCGAAATTGTCATTGATGTTAATGCAACAAATGTTGGTGGACTCGTCGGAAATTGTTCTGGCGCAATGAACATTTCTGCACCAATATCAAAAATGCAAATCACTGCAAATAATGCAAACAATGCAAACAATGCAGCAAATGTTGGCGGCGTTGTTGGAACAGCGGGCACTCTCAACATGACAATTGGAGCTGATGTTATTCTCACATCAAACAATCCAACTGAAGAAAATTATGGCAAGATTGAAGCAATTGGAGAAACAGTCAACTTTGGCGGAGTTGTGGGTCAAGCAACAAGTGTTTCAATTTCTGCTGCAAACCAAACTCCAGTTAGATTCCAAACTAATGATATTAAAATTTCAGGTTCACCTGTTTATGCTGGCGGGCTTGTTGGTCTTGCTGGTGAACTCTCAATTTCAAATGTTCAAGTCAACACTCAAGGCAAAATCAAAAACAAGGTGATGACAATCACTTGTGCCGGAAATGTCACGGCTGGTGGTCTTGTTGGTGAGGCAGAAAGCGCAACTGTTTCAGATTGCTGGTCTGGAACAGATGTTGAAATCAATAAATCAACAACAAATTCAAACATCACTTTTGGTGGAATTGTTGGTAAAATTTCTGATGCTCAAAATGGAGTGATAGTTGATTCAAACATTTCATATGGACGCTTCTTCATTGCCTCAAACGATAATCCAACTTCAATCAATGCAGGCGGAATTGCTGGATCAATTCAAACAAGTGGCACAACAAAAATTATTGTTGTGACAAACAACAAAACACTCACAAGTCTTGAAATTCGTCGTCACGCAACCAGCAAAAATGCTCACAAGGTCAACGCTGTTGTTGGAAATCGTGATAGCAACAAAATTGGTGGCAGTGGCAATCTCTACACCTATCAACTCTCTCTTGCCGTTGAAAGCGATACTGAAAGCGATACGAATTTCGCAACAAACCGCAACACTTTTGAAACATTATTAAATGGAAATGATAAGAATGAGGTTAAGATAAATAAACAGGGGGTGGAAGGCTCAATTCTCAATCCAATCACAGTTATAAATGAAGAATCACTCGGTGGTGGAAAATATTATCAAATTAATCCAAATGACACCGACATAAAAACCTTGAATTTCTCAGATTCAGAAAACTATGTTTTGATTGGAAATGGCAAAACAATCAAACTTGCAAATTCTCACATTGACACGATTAATGCAAGGACGATCATTGCTGGACTCACAATTGAGGGTAAATTTGCTTATGATGTTTCTGCTTCGTCATCTTCAGGTGCAACAGTGACGATTAATGGAACAAAATACACCTATTCCGCAGAAGGACTCAAAACAGGTGAAACGACATATTCATTTGAAGATATAACGATCTTGGGGGGTTGGGCAGATATTAAAGAAGAAACCACAACATCTTACTACTATAAAAACGGAGAAACAAAAACATATATTGGAACTTTGCCAAGTGGCACAACAGAAATAAATGGCAACCAATATTATCTGATAAATCTCAATAATTCTGAATTTGTGATCAATGAAAGCAAAACTCAAATATCTCATCTCACAACCGAAAAAAAAGATACACTTGATGGAGAATACCTTGCCGAAACAGCGTTTATCTATGCTATATCAGAGGACAGCACAATCACCGAAACAACCATTCTCACCGAAGTTGAAGAAAAAGGAGATGAACTATATGTTGGTGAGCAAAAAATAATTCAAAAAGAAGAGGAAATCCAAGAAGGTGAGACAACCAAAATAGAGGCGAATTATTATTTGGGTAACAAAAAAGTTTATTTGTATGATGCATTAAAAATTGATGATAAAATATATGTTATTGAAAATAACACTGAAGAGAATTCAAAATATATTACAATTGATGGAGAAAACAAAAAAATTGATTCTTCAACAACCTATGCCGTGGGAGAAAGTTGGGACTTGTATTTTGAACAAACAAGCAAAGCAACGCTCGACGGTCAAGAAATTAGTGAGACATCAGAAACAATAACAATCAACGGAAAAGAATATGCAAAAGTAAATGTTGCAGGGCGTGATTATGTGAGAAACTCCGACAAAACTAAAGTCGCTCCAATTCAACAACAGAAGGCAATCACGATTGGCGACAAAACATATATCTATCAAAATGGACAGTTCACGGATGTGACAGGTGGTGGCACATATTCAGTCACTGGTTCTGGAGCATATGAGCAAGCGTCGGGCTTTGTTGGTTCAAACAATGGTTATATTTGTGGCGTTGTTGTCAAAAGCAATTATTATTCATCAGATTTTGGCGGTTTTGTGACAACAAACGACGGAACAATTCTCTATTCTTCAATGAATGGACAAGTCTATGCAACGAGTGGCAATGTTGCGGGCTTTGTTCTTGAAAACAACGGAATTGTTGACTATTGTCACTCAACCGGCGCAGTTCAAGGAAGTGCAACGAACTCTTATTCGTTTGGGAAAAACAATCCAACCGGGGCTCTCACAAATTCATACACCATTATGCTCAATGAAACAACAAACACAATTTCTCATTCAAGTCGTGCAGCAAGGAAGGCTGTAATCAAACCTAATTTTGATAAGGAATACGCTGACGGCGGTGGCTCGTCGAGTAGCGAAAGTTCGTCTGTGACTGTTCCTGAAAAATCAACTGAAGGGAAATATGTTTTTGCAAATAATGAAGGCAAAGCATTCTCAAATAACGAATATGACCCAATCGCAACAGAACTCGTGCAATCTTCAACGCTTGCTGGACTCTCGAACTCATTGATTCCATACTATGAAAAATCATTCAATGACGGCTTCTGGTTGGCAAAAGGATTGACAAATGAGAATCCAACACTTTGGAACTATGGATACAAAACTCTTGCGGCGGGTGCATTCAAAGATGTTTCACACCTTTCAATCAACACGGGGGATGGCTCAAAAGAAAGCCCATATGCGATCGCAAACTCACGAATGTTGAGAAGCATAAACGAAACCTCATTGAGTGCAAAATATGAACTTGCAAACAACATTGATTTGCGTTTTAGTGCTTTTTCAGACTCAACATTCTCAAATCCAAATTGGAATATGATTGGATTGACAAACCCTTTTACTGGAGTGTTTAATGGAAACAACAAAATCATTTCAAATATCACATACACAAACTACTCTGGTGCAGTTTTGGGTGACGAAAACACGGAATTTTCTCCGACATTGAATGATGTCAACAATAAACCAACAAACAAGACAATTTTTGGTGGCTTGTTTGCGAAAACATCTGGTGCAGAAATAGCCAATATCAAATTGAGCTTGTCAAATATTAATATTGCTACAAAAATTAATGACAAAGGTACACATGACGCATTTGCAGGAGTGCTGATTGGATATGCAGAGCACTCAACAATTGAAAATGTTGTTGTTAGTGATCCAGAAGTAAAGGCTTATGGGAATAATAGAATTTTTGTTGGAGCAATGATTGGTTATATTGATTGTGGAAGCAATTCTTCAACCATCAATAATTGTTCAATTGAACAAGTTTACCAATCATCAAACAATTCATATGTGGCTTCTTATAATTATTATAGTTCGACCGAAAATGAAAGCGGCCATAGTAAACTTTGGGTTGGATTTGGCAGCGAAGACAATGCCAAAAAACATTTGAGTGCAGCGGGTCAAATTGTTGGTGTTGTTGAGGGGAAGAAAGAGTTCACTTTCTCAGGCAATTCTTCAACCATAAAAACATCTTCTCATGTTGCAAACGTTCATGTTCTAAACACAAACACGACAGATATGTTATCAAATGCACTGTTGGACGTAAATGATTTTGCTCCAGCAGAATTCAATTGTGACGCTGCAAATAGTAATAATGATCTTGGAGAGGGGCGAGATGAATATATTCACCTTTCATCATCTGATTCAGTTTATAAATATTCTTCTTATAAAAACAAACAGGATAATATGTATAATAAATTAAACAATAATTATTCTGAATTTTCTTGTCAAAAGTTTACCTATCGTTTGTCAACAGAAGCGATTTTAAACTGCACATATAAAGAAAATACAGCCAACGTTAACGGGGAGACAAGAACAACAAGATTGCATGTTAGATATTATAGAGGGATATGGTTTGATTATGAAATTTCAGAGCCCGAAAACTGGAAAGGAACGTGGAAACTTCAGCAAATAAATGGTAAAACAGAGTTAAATAATAGAGTATATGCAGATAACAATGGGGATAAAAAATATATTAAATGTGAGGCAGCAAAAGAATATGGTGAGAGATATTTGATTGTATATGCTATTAATAACGGTAAGCACGTTTTGGGAATCCCTGCTTCATATCTCAAGCCAACAATTACAGACTTTGATGGCAAGGAATTGAGCGGCTATACATTATATATTGAACACCATTACCATAAAAAAGCAGCAAAGGGTAGAAATTTGATTGAAATTGTTAAATATAATGATTCAATTATTTGGCAGAAATCACTCAAAGGATAATAAAGAAATTAGAATGATATCGGAGAAAACATGAAAAAGAAGATTTGGTCGGTTTTAATTTTGTTGATGGCGTTGGTCTCATGCGCGGGGATATTCTCCGCGTGTGGGAAGTCACGGCAAAATTTGAGTCTTGAAAGCAACACCAAGAGCATAAATTTGGTGCTTGGGGACGAAAATGAAGAGACGGCGGAGATTGAGGTTGATGTTGTCGGGAAAGATGATGGAATTTCCGGCATTGTTGGCTTTGAGATTATCGGGGAATGTGCAAAAGTTGAAAGTGTTTCGACAAAATCCACAAGCAGCAAAGCAAGTTGTGTTGTGCGTGCAGTTCGGAGCGGAAAATCAATTTTGCGTGCAACTCTTTATGACGGTGGCGCAAGTCTTGAAATTCCAATTGAAGTCGAACAAAGGGTTGTTTCAATGACTGCAAAGTCAGACACAAAGCCATATGTTGTTAAAGGTGCAGGAAAAGTTGTTTTTGATGCAGAAAAACTGATTAATTTTTATCCAATTTCCACAACACAAAGAAATGTTTATTTTATGGTTGGTGGAGAGATATCCGATGGTTTTGAAGCACCTTTGCAAGATGAAAGACAAAGCGTTGAAGTTTTTGCAATAAATTCAGCAAACGAAAACATTCACACACAATTTACACTCCGACTTGTTGACCCAATTTCTGAAATTGCTTCAAAAGTTGATGGAGTTGAAGGGAATAATGTTGTTTTGGCGACAAATTCAGCAACAAAAAACACTTCAAGAGTTGACATTGTTGTGAAAAGTGCTGAAAAAGAAATTACATGCTTGAATGGATATCATTTGGGTGATGACTATAACATTCGCATGACGAACCATGCTCATACGGGTGGCGTTCACACTTTCACTTTTGAGATTTCAGGCATTGCTGGTGACACAACAGGTGAATATGTGTTCAAATTTGGCATTGGTGAAGAGTTTGATTATTATGAAACATATTCAGTTGATATTTCAACTGTTGTTGTTGCGAAAAAGATTGCAATTGGCCTTGAAACAGAGGACTATTCAACACTTCGCGTGTTCAACTATAATTCAACAAATTCAAAAGGAACAACTTTGAATTTTTCAGTGCTTCCAAACAATGTCCAAACCTCACAACGTGCGGGCACTATTTTATATGATAATAATTATATTACTATATATAATAATACTAAAAATATAATAAGTTCAGGAGAACGAATTCAAAGCGGGACAACCTTATATGTGCAAGGTGTCACAAATGTCGTCGGGAATACTGAAATCAGATTCCTTGTTGAAGGCATGCAAGGCGTTAGTGATGACATTGTGGCCATTGTTCCTGTTGTTGTTCACGAAGGGTCAAAAGAAATTGCTGGGGCGGACTCGATTGTTTTGAAGCTCGCAGATGATGGAAGTGCAAGCGATGAAATATTTAACTATGAGTTTGACGTTTTGCCAAGCGGAGCATATTCGGGAGATGTTTGGGTTGAGGCAAAAAGCACAATCATTGCATTGCAAAAAGAAGAAAATTCAAACACAATAAAAATCAAAGCACTCAGTTCTGGAAAAACAAAAATTGTTATGACTCTTGGAAACGGTGTGACAAAGACTGTTGAAGTTGAAGTGATTTGCGAAATGAACGAAAATTCGCTTATTCTTGATGCTCCAAACTCAACAGAAAGCGAGTTTGTTGGAAGAAAACAGCCAGTTGTTGTCAGCCGCGCCATACCACTTCAACAACTTGTTATCCAAAAGTCGCGCGCATATGAAAAAGCAGTTCCACTAAATTTTTCATATTATCCTCAAAATGCATCAAATATTGAATATAATTACACAATCACAAAAATTTCTGGCGAAAAAGAAAATATTGTTGAAATTGTTGGCAATTCTCTTGTTGGAAGAAATGAGGGGAAGGCTCGCGTTGAAGTTGAAGTTTCATATGTGAAGTTTGTTGATGGTCAAAAAGAAATTAGAAGTCAAACGTTCTCTTTTGAAGTTGAAGTTTATGTTGCAGTCAATAGCTTTTATTTTTCAGATACAACTGTGACAGTTGCTGACATCAATTCAGTTGGTTTTTATAAACTCAGTGAGGCAACAAAGAAAATTCAGTCCTATATATATCCAAATGATGCAACAAACAAAAAAATTGTTTATTATTTGGATGGAGAAGAGGCTGGTGGAGAAATTTTGGAAAACGACTTGATTTCATTTAATGTCAAAACTGGAGAAATAATCGGCAAGGTTGAAAGTGGAACATCAATCCGTTCTTCCACAATAACCGCAAAACTTGTTGACTTCACTCGTGAATATGTTGTGACAATTGAAGTTAACGTTGAGAAATATGAACTTGTTCGAAATATTGTTATTGACAATGTTGCTTCAAATGAAATTATTTTGTCGGCAGGACATCCAACTTTTCAAATTATTGCTCATGCTGAAAAAATTACTGCAAACAACAGAACTTTGGTTTATAGTTTCATTCCAAAGAATGAAGAGTCAATTGGCGTTATTTCTGTCACACAAACAGGTCTTGTTCAACTTGATGTCAATCGTGCGACAACAGACGGGCTTGGCGGAACATTGAGAGTTTCTGCACAGGATAGTTTCAAACGCGATAACATCAACGCAGATACCTATCGGGATATCAAAGTTTCTGTTGCAATCGGAACAAAAGACAGCCCATATCCAATTAGCTCTGCCGAAGAACTTCTTGCATTAAATTCAGCAGAAGCACTTGCAAAATACTACAAGATTGTTGGAGTTATTGACCTGAAAGGAAAACCAATTTCTCCACTCGGCGAACTCACTGGTGGAATTATTGGAACAACAGGCGCAAAGATTATTGGAATCAATATTGTGGGCGACACTGAAGGTAATGCGGGATTGTTTGCAAAACTTGCACCAGAAGCATTTGTGAAAAATGTTGGATTTGCCGGAGCAATTAATTATGCCGGAGAAGCACAAAATGTTGGTCTTTTGGCAGGAATTAACAATGGAACAATCGAGAATTGCTCTGTCGAACTTGGGAAAAGTGAAATTCGAATGTCAGCAGCTTCATGTGTGGGTGGACTCGTTGGAACAAACAACTCAAAAATCATAAACATTATTGAAATTGACAAATCAAATTTCTCTCTCATGCGACATTTGGCAGAATTCTTTGTTGAAGGAACAAATGAGTTTGATGTTGTTGTTGGTGGGGTTGTTGGCAAGAATGCTCTTTCAGGAATAATACTTCGTCAAATTCACGGAGTTTCACTATATGGATTTAATGGATACACTGCAAATGTCAAAATGAGAACGGAAAAAACTTCGGCGACTGGTGCAATTGTGGGAATCAACGAAGGGAGTTGTCTTTCACTTGCATCATGCGGAAAAATTGTTGGAGAGAAAAGTGTCGGGGGTTATGTTGGGCACAACAATGGAAGAATTGGTCTTGAAGATAACACAGAAAATTCGGCTCGCAGTTTTTCAAACACTTTTGTTCGCGGAACGCAGGGAGTTGGTGGATTTGTTGGCGATATGACGGGCGGCACAATCACGTCAAGCGGTGTTGAAATCTATGAACAAGCATCTTATCTTGAAAACGAAAGATATATTGCATATGCGACAGGATATGTTGGAGGATTTGTTGGCACTGCATATGCTGGGAATATCACAGAGTGTTATGTTGCATCTTTCCGCACAGGCACAGACATTTTGGTTTGCATGGATTCCGATTCTGTGATTTCAAAAGCAGGTGCTTTTGTTGGCAACCTCACTGGTGCAACAATCGCGATTTGCAATTCAAATATAAAAGCCTCAAAACTTTCTCTTGGTGGAATTGATGACACAATCTATTCTGATGTCGTTTCTGTTATGCCACCAGTTCCAACCACTGTTGAACTTGAAATTGTTAAAAATGAAATGAAAACTGATGACGAATCATTTTCAGATTATAAAGTTGTTTATCTTGATTATTATGAAGCGCAAAAGAAAGACGAACAAAGCATTTTGGACTATCTCAACAAGCTTGAACTTGGCAAAATAATTTCACATGGACTTGGAGATGCAGGTGCAGAAATTTCAAGCAGTGACAGTTCAATAATTAAAATTGAAGGCGATGGAATAAAAGTTGTTTCACGAGGGCTTTGTGAAATTGCTATCACTTCAAGATTTAATCCAAACCTCAAATCAATTGTTTATGTGTGGGTGGTTGGTGCAAATGAAAAAATTGGTTTTTCACAAACCTCAAATGAGTCTAGCTACCCAGTTCTTGAAGGCTCAACGATTTTGGCAAGAGCGGATCAAGTGACGTCTTTTGATAAAAACAACTTGAGCATGGCGGTTGACGGCGTCCAGCTTGCCGTTGGCGGGAATTATAATATTTTGTCAAACAACAACAACTTTGTTTTGAATAATTACGAAAATTTATTTACAATTGGGCTCAGTTCAGAATATTTGAACAAAATTAAAAATGATGAAATCACAAATTTTGTTGAACAAATTAATTTTGGCGGTGCGTATTCAATTTATATCGGTGGAAGAAAATTTACATCTGATACATTTGCTTCTCTTGGCGTCACGGCACGCGTTTTGGCTGGAATAACAAATTTTTATCTTTCTTCTTCCAACTTGGAAATGTGTGCAAATGATCAACTTAAAATCGGATTTGATTTTTCAAGCACGCTTGAAGATAATGAAGAACTTTCTGTTTCTGTTAATCGAGATGCTTATATCAATGGGAAACTTGTTTCATCAGGAACAAAAGAAAAAATTTATAAAAAGGATTTGACATCAAAAGAATTTGTGCTCGAACTTGTTGATAAATACTATACCGGAACACTAAAACTTGTTTTTTCAGACAAAAACAACACGTTCCAAAAAGAGGCTCAAATAAAAGTTTTGCCTCAAAATGTTGAAGTTATAGCAACAAGATATTTTGATTCGAATCCGAATGATATAAATCGAGCAAGCACAAGTTTGCTCATAACTCCTGGAAAGCCTGGCGTTTTGGTTTTGGATATCATTCCTCGTCAAGCAGATCTTGAATATATTACAATTCAAAATGCAGAAACAAATCCAATATTTGTTCAGTTTGATTTTGTAAACTCAAATTATTTTAAAATTCCTGGTGCAACGCTCTATGCTGGTGGAATTAAAATTCCAACAAAATTGTTTACCAATAATGGGGTGTTATCAACTTTGTTTGTCAAAACTATTGTTGAAACACAAGTGTCCGACAACCAACCGCTGAAGCTTGTTGTTGGAGCAAGTGATGGATATAAAAAAGAATTTGTTCTCACAACAAAACATACGGAAAAAGTTGTTGGACAAATTGAGAATAGGCAAAGTGGAGTTGAGGTTAAGCTTGCAAAAGGTCTTGATTACAAACTCAATATTACATCTGTTGGATTCACTCAAGATCAAATCCGAGTTGAACCTTCAAGAAATGGTGTTGTTTCAATTTCAAAAACAAATGATTTTATATTCAATATACATGCAAACAAAATTGCAGGAACAGATAGGATTATTCTAAAAGTTTACGGCGAAAAAGAAGTCGACGGAATGACAGTCAGAACCACTATTCAGGAAATTGCCATCACAGTCCAAGATTATGTGGTTTATGAAAAAATCAACTTTGAAGGTGCAAGTGAAAGCAGTTTGAGTTCAAAAGATGACATCGTCACGGGATATGTTGGAGTCGCAAAAGAACTCCGAGTTAAACTCATCAATGGCGTCAACTGTGAATATGACATAACAGATTCTCAAATTGTTTATAATTTGAAAGCATTCGAAGAAAAATTAAATAAAGAAGGCAAATTTACTCCTGAAAAAGGAACAGAAAGTGAAGAGTTTAATTTTGTCGAAGACAACATTGTTTATCCAAAACAAGAAATGTCTGCAGAAAATTCAAAAACGACTTTCAAATTCGAATACACAATTGATGATGTGACATATCGTGCAACAATGAAAATGAATGTTGAAAACATCAGCACATCTTCATCAATGATTCCAATTTCAACATATCAAGAACTTCTCAATATGACGGAAGGCAATTACTATATATTGACAGAAGATATTACACTTCCAGAAACATTTTCACCGATAGTCACTGCGATTGCTGGGTTTGACGGGAACAACAAAAAAATTACAATGACTCGTTTCAAAAATCATGAAAAGTCAAGTGTTAACTTTGGATTGTTTGAAGAAGTTAAAGAAGATGCAATAATTCAAAACGTTCACATATATGTCAACAATTTTGAAACAACAATAATTTCAGATGAACTTAACTTTGGCTTTATTGCAGCAATTAATAATGGAATTATCACAAATTGCTTTGTTGAAGGAAATAGTGCGAGAATTGTTGTTAATGAATCAGCGGCAAACACGAGTTCAAAACAAATTGGCGGAATTGTTGCTGAAAACAACGGATATATCACGAACTCGCGTGTTGAAATCTCAATTTTCTCAGCATATGGAAATGTTGCTGGAATCGCAACGACAAATGCAAATGTGATCTCATCATCATTTGTCAAGAATTCAACAATTATTAACAATTCAACAATAACAGATGCAATGACGGCGGGCATTGTATGCGAAAATAAGAATGGTGCAAGAATATTTGGGTGCTATATTGAAGGTGGAGCATATGGGCAAAATGCAATATATTGTGACACTTCTGTTTCGATCAGAGCCAATGCAAAAATTGCTGCATTTGTGTTTGCCAATGCAGGTGAAGTTCAAGACTCATATGCAAACATTCACATTCGCTCTGGATCTGTTGCGTCTGGATTTGTTTATGAAAACCAACAAAATGGAATAATATTGAATTCATTTTCGCTTTCTTTGCTTCAAAAAAATATGAGCAACAACTTTGCTTTTGTTGCGTTTGACCCGGCAGGACTTGTTGACACAACTGCGGGAACATTCAAATCTTGTTATTATTGCAAAGAGATTAATAATTGGCAATCAGCTCAAAAAGTTGATGGAATTGTTGAACTAGAACAAATGGAAGATTTTTCAAAACGTGAAAACTTTGTCACATTTGGACTTTCGTCTGAACTCGCACCCGAAAAAGGTGTTTGGACTTTGATTTCGAACAGCAGAGATGAATTGAAATATCCAAGTCTAATTTCTGCAAACAACATTATCACGACAACAAAAGTGTTTTACACAAAAATTGTTGATGAAGTGACAGGTGGTGTGATTTATAAATATCTTGATATGCCAGATGGTTCAATGAATAATCCGTTTATAATTAGTAGTGCATCTGAACTTGAGCAAAAAATATTGCAGACAACTCAAACTGATTTGACTTGTTCATCTTATATCAGAATTGTGGCAGATATCAACTACTCGAACGATGAAACCGGAGTTAAACTCAGCGGGCTTCACAAAGTTAAATTTTGCGGTGAACTCGATGGGAATGGGCTAAAAGTCACAGGACTAAACATCAACAGTGAAGAAAAAGTTGATAGTGCAGGATGGTTTGCAAGCATTGGAACAAACATAAATGCGGGTGTTGTTAAAAACCTCATATTAATTCCATCTCAAATCAATTTGCCTAATGTCTCAAAAGCAGGAGCATTGGCTGGAACCATATTGGGTTCGGGAGTTTATAATGTTTCGGTTGAAACATCAAATGTGACAAATGTAATCATGATCAAAGGACAGAATTTTGTTGGCGGAATTGCTGGCTTGATGATGAATTCGCAGGTGTTTAATAGTCAGATGATCAATTGCAATTCTGAACTCAATATTAATGCAACATCACTCAGTCAAACGAGCGATGAAACCAAAAAGAATTCAACGGGCATTTATATCCCAACGCAAACTGTTGTGAATATCAATCTTGCAGCACTTGCTGGCGGTGTTGTTGGGTATATGCAAGGCGGAACAATGGCATTTTGTGAATCAAGGGCCAGTGTTGTCATGGGACAAATTGCCGGTGGACTCGTTGGATATTTGGGAATGGGCGCACGAATTGAAAAGTCGACAACAAATGTTGCAGACAAAAACTATATTCGCTCATCCTTTGTTGCGGGTGGACTTGTTGGAATGAACAACGGGACAATAAACCATTCAGAAGTGTTGGGCAACGCAACAAATTACTTCAAAAATGGTTCGGTTGCTCCAGTGGCTGTTGGTGGACTTGTTGGAATTAATAATGGCGACGTGATTTATTCCATATCAAGTGACGAAAAATCAGAAATTTCACTTGATATTGATAATATTGACATAAGTTTTGTTGGTGGTGTCGCTGGAATTATGAGATCGGGAACAATATCAAATTATCATATTGTTTCAAATCTTCGTGGAAGCACCAATGTTGGTGGTGTGGTTGGCGTTATACAAAATGGAATTGGGAATATCAAAATTACAGATTGTATCGTAGGCAAAATTATTGTTGGCACAAACGTAAAAGAATATGAAACAACAATCATCGCTTATGGCTTTGAAGTAAACTCTGTTGGGGTCATTGTTGGCAAAAAGACAACAACAAAAGTTACATTTGCTGGAAACATATGCACAAATGCAGTGAAGTTCTCACGAATTTGGATTAATGGCGAAGAAGGTGATAGCGTTTATGACAAATCATTTAAAGAAGTTGATTCAACAGATGCTTATAAAGATAAAATAATCACCGATTTTGCCGAATCTGATTCAAATTAATAAAATTAACACAGTCAAAAAATTAATGACTGTGTTTTTTTGTCGAAAAAATTTTAAGTTTTTAAGTAAATTTTTGTAAAAATTGTCAATAAATGTATTGACTAAAGACTTGATATTGTGTTAATATTCATGTATTATTAGTCGTAGTGTGGAAAGTATGCATATTTTCAAATTAAAAAAAATTTAAAAAACAAAACAAGCAGGGTTTTGTCTGCTTGTGTTTTTTGTTTTCTTTTTCCGCGCACGCGATAAATTATGACTTATAAGGAGTGCAATATTATGCAAGATAAAATGCCAAACATGAGAAAGAAAATGTATGGTAAGAATGAGCGTTTCACTTTCCAAAAGTTGGACGACATTGTTGATATACCAAATCTTCTCGACATTCAAAAAGTAGCCTACAAAGAGTTTTTGGAAGAGGGTATCAGCGAAGTTTTGAAAGAGATTTCTCCAATTTCAGATTACTCTGGAAAGGCAAAACTCTATCTTTTTGATCCAAATCTCGAAACAAAGCCAAAGTATGACAAATTTGAATGCAAGAGACGTGGTGCATCATACATCATTCCTCTCAAAGTGAAAGCAAGATTTGTTGTTGAAGACACTGGCGAATCAATTGACCAAGAAGTATACCTCGGTGATATTCCTCTCATGACAGAAGAGGGATCTTTTGTGTTCAACGGAATCGAAAGAGTTGTTGTTAGCCAAATCGTCCGTTCTCCAAGCGTTTATTTCTCAATGGACAAAGATGACCTTTCAACACTTCACAGCCAAATGATTCCAACTCGTGGCTCATGGCTCGAACTTGAACAAGGTGCCAATGAAATCATCAAAGTGATTGTTAATCGCGAAAGCAAAATCACTCTTGGTTTGTTCCTCAAATGCTTTGGATTCACCGCTGATGAAATTCTCCATATGTTTGGCGACAACGAATACATCAAAAATGTTTTGGACAAAGAGCCTCAAAACACTCAAGAAGAAGCACTCATTGAACTTTCAAAGAAGATGCGTCCAAGCGAAGTTCCTTCAGCTGACGCAACAAGAAACTACATCAACTTGTTGTTCTTCTCTGACCAATACTATAATCTTGCTCGTGTCGGTCGTTATAAATTCAACAAAAAACTTTCAATCGCAAACAGAATTGCAGGACAAGTTGCATTTGAGAACATTGTTCACGAAGACGAAGTTTTGGTTAAAGCGGGTGAGGTTATTTCAACAGAAGTTGCTGAACATATCCAAGACCTTGGCATCAACGAAGTTGTTTTGAACATCAATGGCAAAAAACACCTTGTTCGTGGAAACAATCAAGTCAAACTCAGTGCAGTTTTCCCTTGCGATGAAAAAGAACTTGGAATAAACGAACTTGTTTACTATCCAACTCTCATGCAAATTCTCAAACAAAACAAAACAAAAGAAAAGAGAATTCAAGCAATCAAAGAAAACGTCAAAAATCTTGTTGTCACAACTCTTACAATGGACGACATCTTGGCAATGATAAGTTACTATCTTGACCTTCTTGCTGGATTTGGACAAACTGACAACATTGACCATCTTTCAAACAGAAGAATCGCATCAGTTGGCGAACTTCTTGGTGGCGCATTCAGAAGTGGAATGCTTAAACTTTCTGCAACAATGAGAGAAACACTTCAAGGAAAAGAACTTTCTGACATCACTCCAAGTCAAATCGTCAACCCTCGTCCAGTCAACAAGGCAATGAGAGATTTCATCGCATCAAGCCAACTGTCACAACTTATGGACCAAGTTAACCCTCTTTCAGGACTCACACAAAAGAGAAGAATCTCGGCCGTTGGTCCTGGCGGTGTTAAGAAAGAAAGAGCTCCAATGGAAGTTCGTGATATCAACTACACACACTACGGAAGAATTTGTGCGATTGAATCACCAGAAGGACAAAGCATTGGTCTTATCAGCACACTCACATCGTATGCAAAAATCAACGAATATGGATTCCTTGAAACACCATATAGAAAAGTTGATAAAGAAAAAGGTGTTGTCACTGACGAATGTGTTTACTGCATGGCAGACGCAGAAGACAGTTGCTACATCGCTCAAGCAGTTGAACCACTCACCGAAGACAAGAGATTTGTTAATGCCAGAGTTCTTTGCCGTTATAAAAACTCGATTGTTGAAGTTCCATCAACAAAAGTTGATTTGATGGACGTTTCTCCAAAACAATTTATTTCTGCTGCAACTTCACTCATTCCTTTCCTTAACAACAACGACACTCCTCGTGCTTTGATGGGCGCAAACATGCAACGTCAAGCAGTTCCTGTTCTTCGTCCAGAAGCTCCAATTGTTGGAACTGGAATGGAAGCAAAAATTGCTCACGATTGCGGTGCAGTTGTGCTTGCAAAAAATGATGGTGTTGTTTCGTTTGTTAGCGGAAGAGAAATCAGAGTTAAAACCGCAACAGGCGAAGATGTTTACAACCTTATTAAATTTGCAAAAACAAACGACGAAACTTGCGTAAATCAAAAACCAGCCGTAAAACATGGTGAAAAAGTCAAAGCAGGAGACCTTCTTGCTGACGGTTATTGCACAGACCACGGCGAACTTGCTCTTGGAAAGAACGTTCTCATTGGATATATGAACTGGGAAGGTTATAACTACGAAGACGCGATTATCATTTCAGAACGTATTGTCAAAGACGATGTTTACACTTCAATCTGCCTCAAAGTTGAGGAAATGAAGTGCAGAACAACAAAACTTGGTGACGAAGAAATCACAAGAGATATTCCAAACCTTGGCGAAGAAGCACTCAAAAACCTTGACGAAAACGGAATTGTTAGAGTTGGTGCAGAAGTTCGTCCAGGCGATATCCTTGTTGGAAAAGTCACACCAAAAGGTGAAACTGAACTCACACCAGAAGAAAGACTCCTTCGTGCAATCTTCGGTGAAAAAGCACGTGAAGTCAGAGACACATCTCTTCGTGTTCAACACGGACGTGGCGGTGTTGTTGTTGACGTTCAAGTGTTCTCAAAGAAAAACAAAGACGAACTTGAACCTGGCGTTCTTCAAATGGTTAAAGTTTATGTTGCACAACGCAGAAAACTTTCTGTTGGCGATAAAATGGCTGGACGTTATGGAAATAAAGGTGTTGTTTCAATTGTTCTTCCAGAAGCAGATATGCCATATCTTCCAAATGGTCAACCACTTGATATCGTTCTCAACCCACTCGGCATTCCTTCACGTATGAACGTTGGACAAGTTCTTGAGGTTCACTTGGGACTTGTTGCCGGAAGCTTGGGTTGGAAAGTTGCGACCCCTCCATTTGATGGTGCAACAGCCGAAGATATTCAAAAACTCCTCAAAGAAAACAATTTCCCAGAAGATGGAAAAATTCAACTTTACGACGGAAGAACGGGTGAACCTTTTGATCACCCAGCAACAGTTGGTTATAAGTATATGCTTAAACTTAACCACATGGTTGACTCAAAAATGCACGCTCGTTCAATTGGACCTTACTCTCTTGTCACACAACAACCTCTCGGAGGAAAAGCAATGTTCGGTGGACAAAGATTTGGTGAAATGGAAGTTTGGGCACTTGAAGCATATGGTGCTGCAAATGTTCTTCAAGAAATTCTTACAGTCAAGTCTGACGACGTTGTTGGAAGAATAAAGACATATGAGGCAATCGTCAAAGGACAACCAATCGCTGAACCTGGAATCCCAGAATCGTTCAAAGTCCTCATCAAAGAACTTCAAAGCTTGGCACTTGACGTCAAGATTCTTACAGAAAACAAACAAGAAGTTTCAATCAGTGAACTTTCAATTGATGACAATGACCTTCCTCTTCATACAAAAGATGTTGAAGAAGAACTCAAAGACATCAACATTGACGATGAAAAATCTGAAATCGCTCAAGAAATTGAAGAAGAAACTGCAAACACAACATTTGATGCAAACGCATTGTTTGATGATTTTGAAGATATTGACGAATAGTCACAAGTTTAGTTTTAGGAGAAAAAAATGTTTGAATTAAATAATTTCGATTCGATAAAAATTGGCATTGCTTCACCAGAAAAAATAAGAGAATGGTCTTATGGTGAAGTCACAAAACCCGAAACAATCAACTACAGAACACAAAAGCCGGAAAAAGACGGCTTGTTCTGTGAGAAGATTTTTGGACCAAGAAAAGACTGGGAATGCCATTGCGGAAAATATAAAAGAATCAGATACAAAGGCATCATCTGCGACAAATGTGGTGTTGAAGTCACTCGCGCAAAAGTTAGACGTGAAAGAATGGGACACATTGAACTTGCCGCTCCTGTCACACATATTTGGTTCTTCAGAAGTGTTCCAACAAGAATTGGAACTTTGCTTGATCTCACTCCACGTGCTTTGGAGCAAGTTGTTTACTATGTAAATTACATTGTTCTTGATCCAAAAGAGTCTGGATTTGCTTACAAACAAATCATCACAGACAAAGAGTATCGTGAAGCAATGGACACACTTGGTCCAAAAGCTTTTGTTGCGGGAATGGGAGCAGAAGCAATCAAAAGACTTCTTTCAGAAGTTGACCTTGAAAAAGAAAGTGTTGAACTCAAAGAAACACTCAAAACTGCAAAAGGACAAAAAAGACTCAAAGCAATCAAAAAGCTCGAAGTTGTTGAAGCATTTCTCAAGAGCGGAAACAAACCAGAGTGGATGGTTCTTGACGTCATTCCAGTTCTTCCACCAGAACTTCGTCCAATGGTTCCACTTGATGGCGGAAGATATGCAACAACAGACCTCAATGATTTGTATAGAAGAGTTATTAACAGAAATAATCGTTTGAAAAAACTTATTGAACTCGGCGCTCCTGATGTTATTGTCAGAAACGAAAAACGTATGCTTCAAGAAGCGGTTGACGCTTTGATTGATAACGGCAAACGTGGCAAAGCAGTTCAAGGCGCAAAACAAAGAGATCTCAAATCTCTCACTGCAATGCTTGTTGGAAAGCAAGGACGTTTCCGTCAAAACTTGCTCGGAAAACGTGTTGACTATTCAGGCCGTTCAGTTATTGTTGTTGGACCAGAACTCAAAATGTGCCAATGCGGACTTCCAAAAGAAATGGCATTGGAACTTTTCAAACCTTTCATTATCAAACGTTTGGTTGAACTCAACCAATCACATAACATCAAGAGTGCAAAACGTATGATTGAAAGAGAAAAACCAATTGTTTGGGATATTCTCGCTGAAGTTATCAAGGATCACCCAGTTCTTCTTAACCGTGCTCCATCACTTCACAGACTTTCAATCCAAGCATTTGAACCTGTTTTGGTTGAAGGAAGAGCAATCAAACTTCACCCATCTGTTTGCGTTGGATTCAACGCTGACTTCGACGGTGACCAAATGCCGGTTCACGTCCCACTTTCAATCGATGCAAGAACAGAGGCAAGAAACCTTATGCTCGCATCAAACAACATTCTCAAACTTTCTGACGGAAAACCAATTGTTAACCCAGGTCTTGATATTGTTTTTGGTTGCTACTACATCACTCAATCCAGACCAGGCGTTAAAGGTGAGGGCATGATTTTCGCAAGCCCAGAAGAAGCAAGAATCGCATATCTTGACAAAATTATTGATGTTCAAGCAGAAATTTATGTTCGTATCACAAAAGTTGTTGATGGCAAAAAATATTCTGACAGAATCAAAACAACAGTTGGCCGTTTGATTTTCAACGAAGCAATTCCACAAAATCTTGGATTTGTTGACAGAACAAAACCAGAAAACATTTGTGCACTCGAAATCAACAAAGAAGTCAAGAAAAAAGACCTTTCAAACATTGTTGAAAGAGCATTCTATGTTCTCGGAACAACAGAAACCGCGGACATGGTTGACCGCATCAAAGCAATTGGTTATAAATATTCAACTCTTGGATGTCTCACAATCAATGCTTATGATATGCAACAACCAAAAGAGAAAGAAGCAATCATGGCAGAGGCTGAAGCAAAAGTTCTTCAAAACGAAAAACTTATGAACAGAGGACTCATCACACCTGATGAAAAACTCGATGCAAACATTGCAATTTGGAACGAAACATCACAACGTGTTCAAGAAGCAGTTGTTGCAAACCTCAGCGATTACAATCCACTCAAAATGATGTGCGTTTCTGGTGCTCGTGGTAACATGGTTCAAATCAACGGTATTGCCGGAATGAGAGGTATTATTTCCAACGCGTCTGGACAAAAAGTTGATATTCCTGTCAAGAGTTCAGTTCGTCAAGGACTCACTCCAATCGAATACTTCATTTCATCTCGTGGTGGACGTAAATCTCTTGCCGACACCGCTCTTAAAACTGCTGACTCTGGATACCTCACTCGTCGTCTTGTTGATATTTCTCACGATGTAGTTATAAACGAAGATGACTGTTTCGCAAATGCTGGCGAAAAAGTTAAAGGTGTTTGGGTTTCAGACATCAAAGAAGACGGAAACGTAATCGAACCAATGATTGAAAGAATTGTTGGCAGATTTGCAGTTGAAGATGTCATCAATCCAAAAACAAAAGAAGTTATCGTTCCTGGCAACACAATGATTTCAAAAGAGCAAGCTCAAGCAATCGTTGATGCAGGAATTGAAAAAGTTCAAATCAGGAGTCTTCTCACATGTCGTTCACGTCATGGCGTTTGTGCAAAGTGTTATGGAAGAAATATGTCGGGAACTGATGTTGTTAACATTGGTGAAGCAGTTGGTATCATCGCTGCTCAATCAATCGGTGAACCAGGAACACAGCTCACAATGAGAACCTTCCACACTGGTGGTGTTGCGGTTGCTGCCGATATCACAAAAGGTCTTCCTAGAGTTGAGGAAATTTTTGAAGCAAGACGTCCAAAGGGAGAAGCAATCCTTAGTGAAGTTGCTGGAAAAGTTTCAATCAAAGAAGAAGCAAAACGTTATATTATCACCGTTGTTTCAAATGATGGCGATCAGGAATACGAAATCAAAAAACCTGCTTTCCTCAAAGTTAAATCAGGTGACACAGTTGAGCCTGGAACAAGACTTACAGACGGTTCAATCAACCCTTCAGACCTCCTTCGTATCAAAGGTGTCAAAGGTCTTCAAGATTATCTTCTTTCTGAAGTTATCTCTGTTTATCGTGGACAAGACGTTCAAATCAACGACAAACACATTGAAGTTATCATCAGAAAAATGCTTAGAAATCTCAAGATTGAAAACGCAGGAACAACAACAATGCTTCCTGGTGAAATCGTTGACATCGCTCGTTATGAAGAAGAAAACGAAAAAGCACTTATGGAAGGTGGAATTCCAGCAACAGCAAAGAGAATCCTCATGGGAATCACAAAAGCTGCTCTTTCAACCGATTCATTCCTTTCAGCTGCATCTTTCCAAGAAACTTCAAAAGTTCTCACAGATGCATCAATCAAAGGCAAGACAGACAAACTTCTCGGACTCAAAGAAAATGTTATTATTGGAAAACTTATTCCAGCAGGAACAGGAATCAAAGAGTATCGTTCAGTTTATCCAGTTGAAACAAAACCTCAAACATCAAGTGAAATCATTTAACAACAACAAAAAGCACTCTTCGGAGTGTTTTTTTGTTGTTCTTTTTTGAATGGTCTAATAATATGATTACGAGTCAATCGTTACTCAATGTCATATCGAGCAGTCGACTCCAAAGTGTCGACCCTTGGCAAGATATCTTGTTAATACAAATTTAAATTAATAAGATATAACAATTAAAATTAAAACGATAATAATAAGTCATTTTGGATTGATATGTGATTAATTCTCGCAAAAATTTGCGAGAGGTTTGTTTTTGTGTTATAATAAACAATCTTTTTTGAAAAGGGCAGGCAAATGAAAAAAATTCCAGTGATTCTTGATGTTGATACGGGCATTGATGATGCTGTTGCGATTGCACTTGCAACATATAATTCTCGACTTGATGTGCGATTGATTTCGTGCGTGGCAGGAAATTGTTCTGTGGGGCGTGTTGCGGTCAACACTCTAAATATTTTGCAAGCGATTGATAAATCTGAAATATTGGTGGCGGAAGGGGCGAGGAAACCGCTTATTCGCGATAGAGAAGAAAATATGTCATACCATGGAAGAACGGGATTGGGGGAATACAAGTTTGCTCCACTTGCCATCAACACAAGTTTGGTTGATGCTGTGACGGAAATGAGAGAAGCCCTTTTGTCGAGCAATGAAAAAATCACAATCATTTGTTTGGGACCGCTCACAAATGTTGCATCTCTTCTCACGAAGTATCCAGAAGTTAAATCCAAAATTGAACTCATTGCAATCAGTGGAGGACTTTTGGATGATGACAAAAATAACCCATATCCAAGTTTTAATGTTTCGCAAGACCCAGAAGCGGCGGAAATTGTGTTGGAAAGCGGAGTGAAAATCAGAATTTGCCCATCAGACCTTGGTCATATTGCATATCTCACGCCACAAGAAATTGAGACAATGCGACTTTTGAACAAAACTGGCGAAATGTTTGAAGTGATATTCCGTTCCTATCACGACCGCCATGTTAAAGTGGGAGCAGCCATGCATGATTCGTGCTGTGTTGTTTGCATTTCAAACCCAGAACTCATGGAGTTCAAAAAAATGAACGTCAAACTCAAAATGGTGTCAAGCGAAGTTGGCGTTTTGGATTTTTCAGACGAATTGCCACACAACATGGAAGTTGCAACTCATATTGACAAAAATGAATTCAAACAGTTGTTTTTTAATGAACTCAATCTCATGCCATAAATCCGCAGACTTATCGCGGATTTTTTTATCTTTTTGCTCTTTTGTTTGACAATGGAGAGGCTATGTGTTATACAAAAAGCATACTAAAAAAGGAGAAAAGGATATGGGTGATTTTGAAAAAATTGCGGAGCGTGGATACATTTATCAAGCAACAGACCTTGAAAGAATCAAAAGTATGTTGAATGGAGAAAAAATCACATTTTATCTTGGAATTGATCCAACTGCAGACAGTTTGCATATTGGACATTTTTTTGCGCTTACAATGGTTAGGCGTCTTCAACAACTAGGCCATCATGCGATAATTTTGGTTGGAGGTGCGACAGCGCTTATTGGTGATCCAACTGGCAAAAGTGACATGAGAAAAATGCTTACAGACGAGCAAGTTGTCCACAACAAAGAAGAGGTTAAAAATCTTGTTAAAAAATTTGTTAAGACAGATGGAGAGAACCCTGCAATCATTTTGGATAACAATGATTGGTTTAAAGATGAATCATACATTGATTTTATGAGAAGAATTGGTGTTCATTTTAATGTTAACAAAATGCTTGCAACTCAAATATATAATAAAAGACTCGAAAATGGCGGACTTACTTTCTTGGAACTTGGATACATGCTCATGCAGGCATATGACTTTGTTTTCTTGAATGAAAAATATGGTTGCACACTTGAGATTGGAGGAAGTGACCAATGGGCAAATATGGTTGCAGGTGCAGACCTCTATCGAAAACTTAACTTTGCAGCAGGTGTTGAAAAAGACCCAATCGAAGCGCTTACTTGTCCGCTTCTCGTCAAAGCAGACGGTGAAAAAATGGGCAAAACCGCAAGTGGAACGCTCTGGATTTCAAGAGAAAAGACCACAGTTTATGATTTTTATCAAATGTTCATGAATTCATATGACGAAGACGTTGAAAGATTGCTTGCATTTTTCAGTGATTTTGATATGGATTACATCAAAAAAATTTGCAAAGAAAATATTATTGAAGCAAAGAAAATCATGGCATATGAAGTGACAAAACTTGTTCACGGCAAAGAAGAAGCCGACAAAGTTCAGGCAGCAAGCCTTGAAGTTTTTGCAAATGGTGGAGTTTCCGAAAACATGCCAACAACACGTCTCAACAAAAGTCAGTTTGAAAATGGCATGCTTCTTATCGATTTATTGTTTGAAGCGGGACTTGTTGCATCAAAATCAGAAGCAAGAAGACTTATGACTCAAGGTGGTGTTAGCCTTAATCGTGAAAAGATTTCAGACTTGACAAAGGTTGTAAATTTGTCAGATTTTGACAACGACTCGTTGGTTTTGCAAAAGGGAAAAAAGACATTCATGAAAGTCGACATCATTTAGTAGAATTTTCATTATTATAGTGAAAATTTGCTCAATTTTGCGTAAAATATAATGATTTACAAAATTTTTTTAAAAAAATCCTCAAAAATTTAAAAATTGGGGGTTGATTGTTGAAAACTATTGTGATATTATATATTCAAACTTACAAATAGGAGATAAAAATGAATTTAGTTGAATCATTATTAGATGTTCTTGCTTTGATTGGAATCATTTTGACTGGAGGATTTTTGGTGTTCTTCTTGGGCGACCTTCTTCTTTCAGTCCTTGATCCAAGTTATGGAAGCATCTTCAAAAGAAGAAAAAAACAACAACAAGAAGATGACAAACCTGTTGTTAAAGAGGCAGAGCCTGAAAAAGCGGCTGAACCCGTTGTTCTTCCAGCAAAAACTGAAGAACCAGTTGCAGTGAATGACGTCGAAGAAGAAGACAAAATCACTCTCAACGATTTTGACAATCTCAATAATTTCGATGATGCAGAAGCTTTGAAAGAGCAACAAATGCTTGAAGGAGCAGAAGCATTCTCAAGAGATGATGCAATGGCTGAACTCAAAGCGGAAGAAGAGAGATTCAAGCAAGAGCAACTTGCTCAAGCACTTGCTCGTCAAGAAGCTCAACATGTTGAAGAAGCCCCAGCAGAAGAAGAGAAAAATCCTGAAGAAGAATTTGATCTCGATAGCATCTTTGTTGAAGATGACGATGATGAAGATTTGGCAAACTTTAACTTTGACGAAGAAGAAACTCCAGTTGAAGAAAATACAGAAGAAACTGAGACTGTTGAAGAAGCCCCAGCAGAAGAGCCAAAAACTGAAGAAACTCCAGCTGAAACTGAAGAGCCAGCAACTGAAGAAGTTGAAGAGGTTGAAGAAGAACCAGTTGAAGAAGAAACTCAACCAGATGAAGCAACACTTGCTCTCATGGCTGAAATCGAAAAACTTAAAGCAGAACTTGAAGAAGCAAAAGCTGCAAAACCTGCTGAAGTTGAAGTTAAAACTGTTGTCAACAACATGACAGAAGAAGAATGTCTTGCAAAACTTGATGAACTCAAAGCTCGTCTCAAAGCAAATGAGAAAGAATTCAAACAAGCAAAGAAAGAATATTTGCCACTCAAGAAAATCATGAAAACACTTGATAACGACAAGAGAAAACTCAGACGCAAAGAAGCAATCGTTGCAAAACAAAAAGTTGTTCTTTATGGAGTTAACAACGTTGTTGATATCGACCAAGAAAAAGCACAAAAACTTGCTGAAGAACTTGATCTTCTTGACGGACTCAGACTTTCAGTTCAACACTGTGAAGAAGTTATCAAATCAAATGAAGAAAGAATTCCTCTCCTTGAAAAGAACTACAACATTCTCCTTCAAGAAAACACAAATATCAAATCCGATATTGCAAACATGGAAGAATTCCTCAAAACTTTCCAAACAGTTGAAACAACAGTTGAAACAAATGAAATCCCAGTTGAAGAAACAACAGAAGAAGCAAAACCTGAAAACAACGAAGGCAGCGAAAACAACTAATCATTTTAATTTAAAGCCACCCAAAACGAGGTGGCTTTATTTGTATTTTTTTATTTTTTTTGCTATGATAATCAACAGGAGCAGTTGTGATGAAACTTACAAAACTATTTCAAAATACATTCAAAAAAAGAAAAATAAATAAATCTGTTAAAATCGGCGTTGCTTTTGGAGGCGGTGGAACAAAAGCTTTTGCACATCTTGGAGCAATCAAAGCGTTTGAAGAATACGGAATAAAATTTGATTTTGTCAGCGGAACAAGTGCTGGCAGTCTTATTGGAGCTTTCTATGCAGCGGGTCTTAGATTCCAACAAATGTATGAACTCGGGAAAACTCTCAAAGTGAGTGATTTCAAGCCCAATAAGGTGTTTTTTATTCCATCAAAAACAGATGCTTTGGAAAAAATAGTTCAAAATAACATTCCCTATGAAAACATTGAAGACTTGCCAATTCCATATGCCTCATGTGCAGTTGACCTCTATACAACAAAAGAAGTGACAATTTCAAAAGGAAGCATCGCAAAAGCGGTTGCAGCAAGTTGTGCGTTGCCAGGCTTTTATGGGCCAGTTGAATACAAAGATATGTTGCTTGCTGACGGAGGACTTCACAACACAATTCCTGCAACAATTCCAAAACACTTTGGTTGTGACTATGTTGTTGGAATTGATGTTAATCCAACTCGTGGACAAGGAGCAAAAAGTGCAAAAGTTGTTGATGTTTTGACTTGTTCGCTTGGAATTCTGCTTAAAAATAACACGCGAAAAGGTTATGAAAACTCAGATGTCATGATTCAAATCAAGACTGGAAAATACAAGTTTACAAAAATTGACGGTTATGAAGAAATGATTGAAGAGGGGTATCGGGCAACCATCGACAAAATGGACGAAATCCTTGAACTTTTTGGAAAGAAAAACATAAAAGAAAAAAGACATGACAAAGGTGTTTTGGTGGTTTGATGTCAAAAGTAAATAAAACAAAAGATAGCACGAACAAGAAAAAGATGGTGACAATCAAAGTCATTGTCTTTTTGTCCATATGCTTAATTGTTGGTTTATCCTTTTTGTTTAAAACGCCAATCGAAAATTTTATCAATTTCAAATATGCTGGCGAACAGGCGACTAACAATATTGACGAAAGTGGATTGGTTGTTCATTTTATTGACGTGGATCAAGCTGATGCAATCGCAATAAAGTTTCCAAACAACAAAACAATGCTTATTGATTCTGGCGATAAAGACTCTGGCAGCAATCAGAAGTTTTTGGGTTATCTTGAAAATAAATTTTTTGTTGGTCGCGAAAAGGTGTTTGATTATGTTTTGATTACTCACGCACATGATGACCATGTTGGCGGAGCTGCCGCGGTTTATAGCAAATATCAAGTCAACAACACCTTTTACCCAAATGCTGATGAAACCAAACCAGAATCTTTTAAGAATTTTATTAATGCAATGAAAGATGAGCCAAATTCAAATTATGAAATAAATGAAGCAGGAAAAAATATTGTTGAGGGAGATGTTGTAATTAATTTTTATTCTCCATTTGATAATGCAATAACAACTGCCAATCCAAACAATCAGTCGCCAATCATGATTATGAATTTTGCTGGAAGAAAAGTTATGTTTACGGGTGATGCTGGACAAGATTTGGAAAAAGATGTTTTGAAGAAATGCCCAGAAATTGATTTTGATGTTGACATTCTCAAGGTCGCGCACCATGGCTCACGCACAAGTTCTTGCAAGGCTTTTCTCGATAGGGCAAAACCAGAATATGCAGTCATTTCGTGTGGAAAAGACAACAGGTATGGGCACCCGACAAATGAAACACTTGAAAGATTAAAAGTGGCAGGTGTAAAAGATAATTGTCTTTATCGCACCGATAAAAATGGCAATGTAATTCTTTCTATTTCGGCAAATGGAATTATTGCATTCGCAACTGATAATTCGACCTACACCACAACATACATCAAGTGGGAATATGTTGCACCCGGAATTGTTGTTGCGTCATTTGTCATTATTTTTACACCAAAAAAACTTTCAAAAAGCAAAAGAAAACGAAAAAAATCATAAATTAAGGCAATTTAATATAAAAATACCTTTTGTGTTAAATCGTCAAATGTTTGGAAAAAATTATGTTTAATGATACACTAACTTAAGGTGAAAATGAAAAGTAATATATTAATTGTTGGTTTTTTGAAAGAATTGAATGACGGCGTTTGCTTGAGGCTTTCCAAAGAATTAAATATGCATTATGCAAATGTGGCTGAAATGGTTTCTTATGAACTTGTAAACGCAGATGAAATGATAACAGTCTGTGGCTTGGATTATTATCAAGACCAAGAAAACAAAGTTCTCAGACGCATATCTTCCTTTGAAAACACAATTTTTTGTTTTGATTATAACTACTTTTCAAACTACGCGGAAAAATATTTTTCAAGTTCATGCCATATCATTTATCTAAAAGTTTCAGAACAAAAACTTGATAAAATTGTCAAGCAGCACAATGATTATGAAACTTGGTCATCGGCAATTGATATCATTGACTTTGCTGACCGCAATAAAACGCTTGAGAGTTTATGTGATTTCACAGTTGAAAGTGACAGAGTTTCTGCTTTATCTTATTCAAAAAAGGTTAAAGAATATTTAAAAAATTTGTATATGTGAGGGGAAAATGAATATATATCAAAAATCAATCAATGCAGCGCGTTTATTGTCTGCAGCAGCAATAACAAACGCAAATTCGGGACATACTGGAAGTTGTCTTTCAGCAGCACCAATCATGTTCACGCTTTTTCGTGACCATATGATGTTTGTTCCAACAAGACCAAATTTTGAAAATCGCGACAGATTTGTTTTGTCAAATGGACACATTGCGCCATTGTATTATTCGATTTTGCATATGTTTGGTTATGATGTTTCAACTTCTGATCTCAAGAACCTCAGAAAATACGGAAGTAAAACGCCAGGGCATCCCGAAGTGTTCGTGACACCCGGTGTTGAAGTGTCGACTGGTCCGCTTGGGCAAGGTGTTGCCAATGCTGTTGGGCTTGCGATTGCGCAGCGCTATCAAGGCAAAAAGTTTAATACAATCAACATGTCACTGTTTGACAACTACACTTATTGTCTTTGTGGGGACGGTTGTTTGATGGAAGGTGTTGCACAAGAAGCGGCAAGTCTTGCCGGCGCACTGGGACTTAACAAACTGATTCTTCTTTATGACCAAAACGACATAACCATTGACGGAAAGACCTCGCTGACTTCACATGATGACACAAAACAAAAATTTTTGGCAATGAATTGGAATGTTATTGTTGTTCGCGATGGGAACAATCACAAAAAGATTAGTGCGGCGATTGCGAAAGCAAAACAAAGCAAAGACAAACCAACACTCATAATTTGCAAAACACATATTGGGTTTGGCACAGAATATGAAGATTCCGAAGCAATTCATGGCAAGGCACTCACTCATGAAGAACTTGATGCACTAAAAGAAGTTTTGGGTGTTGATGTTCAAGACTTTGAAATTCCAGAAGATGTTTATTCTTTTTGTCGTGAGCAAATCAACAAAAACTCTCAAAAATATGACAGATGGCAAGAAAACTTTTTCTTGTTTGAAAAAACCTATCCTGAACTTTTCAAAGTGTATCAACAATTTGTGTTGGCAAGAAAAATGGATTATTCAAAATTGGAGAAATCACTTTTCAAAGACATTTCAGAAATTTCTGGACGCGACGCAAACAGTTTGATTTTGAATGAAACTGCAAACAAAATGTTGGGAGTGATTGGTGGAACAGCAGACCTTGGAAGCTCTGTCAAATGCTATCTAAAAAACTATCAAGCAATGTCAAACATTTGTGAAGATGGAAGGAATATACACTTTGGAGTAAGAGAACACGCAATGGGCTCAATTTGCAACGGAATTGCACTATATTCAAGTTTGTTGCCATTTTGTTCGACTTTTTTGACTTTCTCAAATTATATGTTGCCGGCAATTCGAATGGCGGCAATGATGCGTCTTCCGGTTAATTTCTTCTTTACACACGATTCTCTTTTTGTTGGCGAAGATGGCCCGACACATCAACCAGTTGAACAAATTGCACAACTTCGAGCGGTTTTGGATAATTTTGTTTATCGTCCCGCAACAACAACAGAACTTTTGGCTTGCTTCGACCTTGCTTATTCCACGAATTGTCCAAATTGCTTTGTCCTTTCGCGCCAAAGTTTGCCACAGATTGAGTCGACGAGCTTTACATTTGCAAAGCGAGGCGGGTATTTGCTTGAAAGTGATGGTGCAAAAATCGATGTTGCTCTTTTTGCCAGTGGCAGTGAACTTTCTTTGGCGCTTGACGTCAAAAAAGAACTTAATGACAGGGGATACAAAGTTTCGGTTTCAAGTTTTCCTTGTTTGGAACAATTTGAAAAACAAACTTCCGCCTACAAAAAATCAGTTGTTGCACCAACTGCAAAATTACGTGTTGCGATTGAATGTTCTGATGACAAGATTTGGTATAAATATCTCAATCCAGACGATTTGTTTATTGGTGTAAAAAAATACGGAAAAAGTGGCAATGGCAAAGTTGTTTATGAAAAATATGGCTTTAATGTCAAAGATATAACAAAAAAAGTTGAAGAAAGCTTGAAACATTGAAATAAATAGCAAAAAAGATGAGAATTTATGTCTCATCTTTTTGCACTAGCAAAGAAATTTGAGATTGAAAAAACTTTCAATATATTTTCTTTGCATTGTTATTGTGTGTTGCTTCAAAAATATTATTCATCAGTTTTCAAAAATTTTTCAATATTTTTTCGCCTAATTTTTGCATCGCTTTCACATTCTTGCAAAAGTTTGTCAAACTCGTCAGGGTTTGTTTTTGATAGAGCGCGGAAACGGTTTTGTGAAAGCAAGAAATCTTTGAAGTCTAGTGTTGGTTGTGGACTGTCAATAACAAGTGGCTGTGGCAATGTTGGGTTGTATCGGAAAGTGGTCCAATAACCACTTGCAACTGCGTTTTTCATTTCGAGTGATGAATTTGACATGTTTATTCCATGTGAAATGCAGGGTGCGTAGGCAATTATTATGCTTGGACCGTCAAAAGCTTGCGCTTCTTTGAAAGCCTTGATTGTTTGTTCCATGTCCGCACCAAGCGAAACTTGTGAGACATAACAGTTTGCATTTGCCATGGCAATCAGAGCGAGATTCTTTTTTGCCATTTTTTTGCCAGCGGAAGCAAATTTTGCGGTTGCACCACGAGGAGTCGCTTTTGAAGATTGTCCGCCGGTGTTGGAATACACTTCGGTGTCAAGCACCAAAATATTGACATTTACACCACTGTTGAGAACGTGGTCGAGTCCGCCATAACCAATGTCATATGCCCAGCCATCTCCTCCAATAATCCAAATTGACTTATCCGAACTTTCGGCGAGTGCCATGCCAAGACCAAATTCTGCGTTGTCTTCAAATAAACTGCTTGCCCAAGCGGGACCTTTCCCATTCTTGTCCTTTGAGAATGGGCAGGTTGGAGCACTGCCACCATAAATGCTTGAACAGCCTGTTGCATTTGCAATTACCATTTTGTCGCCAAACAAAGCAGTCGCGAGGCGAATGTAAGGCGTTTCGCCACAGCCAGCACATGCACCAGAGAACTCAAAATAACCTTTGTGGAATTGAAGCCCTTTTGTTGAATATTTATTGAAAATTGTGTCAATTTGCTGAATTTGTTCAAAAATTTCAAGATTTTTCTTTTCTTTTTCCAAAATTTCGTTGATTGGGGTCATGACAAGTGCTTTGTTTTTTGCAGGACAAACAGCCGAGCACACTCCGCAGCCTGTGCAGTCAAGCGGACTTAATTGCAAACGGTAATTTGCCCCTTTCACACCAAATGCTGGAGCGCTTTCAATGTTTGCGTCCGCATCATTAAATATTTTTGCATTGAGGCAAGCATGCGGACAACTCATAACACATCTTCCGCATTGAATGCAGTTTTCTTTTATCCAGCAGGGAACATTTTCTGCAACACCGCGTTTTTCGAATTTTGAGGTGTCAGTTGGAACGCTTCCATCTGGCGAAAATTTTGACACAGAAATGTCATCGCCATTTTTTAGAATGATTGGTCTGATGAAATCATTATAATATTTGTCTTGATTTGCGTTTTCAACGATTTCTTTTCCTTTGAGGTTTTCAACATTAATTTCTTTGAGAAGAGCAGTTGTTTGGTCGACAGCGGCGAGGTTCGCGTTCACAACTTCTTCGCCTTTTTTTCCATAGGTTTTCCTTGTTGCGTCTTTTATTTTCTCGCAAGCCTCGTCAAACGGAATAATGTTTGAAATTTTGAAAAATGCAGTTTGCATAATAATGTTGATTTTGCCTCTAAGTTTGTTCTCGTCTGCAATCTTTGTTGCATCAACAACAAATAAGCGTGAATGAGTTTGTTTCAATTTTTCAACAAAATCTCTTGGCAAATTTTCTGACAAGCCTTGTTCGTCAAGAACTGTATTGAGAAGAACTGTTGCATTTTGTTTCAAGCCTTTGAGCATATCAAACTTTCCAATGAATGAATAGTTGTGGCACGCAACAAAATCACACGAAGTTGTGTTGAAAGGCTGCCTTATTGGTGTGTCGCTCACACGAAGGTGAGAGATTGTCACGCTGCCAGATTTTTTTGAGTCATATTCAAAGTATCCTTGAACAAACTTGTTTGTGTTTTCGCCAATAATTTTTATGCTGTTTTTGTTTGCTGAAACTGTGCCGTCTGAACCCAGTCCATAAAATCTCATTTCGTAGCAGTTTGAAGATATGTCAAAACTTTCGTCAATGGTTAGAGAGGAGTTTGTCACATCGTCATTAATTCCGACTGTGAAATGATTTTTTGGTTTGTCGCAAGACAAATTGTCAAAAACTGCTTTTGCGTGTTTGTAACAAAATTCTTTTCCGCCAATTCCATATCTTCCCGCAACAACTTTGATATTGCGGTTTTGTTCACCCATTGCGGAGATTACATCAAGAGCGAGAGGTTCATAGAGGCTTCCGCTTTCTTTTGTGCGATCCAACACACAAATTCTTTTTGCTGAGTTTGGAATGCTGTTTGAAAAAGCAGATGCAACAAATGGACGATACACTCGAACTTGAACAACACCAAGTTTTTCGCCTTTTGAGTTTGCATAATCAACATAGTCTTTGAGCGTTTCGCCCGCACTTCCCATCACAACAACAACATTCTCTGCGTCTTTGTCGCCATAGAATTCATAAGGGGAGTAGTGACGTCCCGTGATTTTTTCAACATCTGAAAAAGCGTGCAAAATATGCTCATATGCTTTTTCATAATAAATGTTGCAAGCCTCGCGATTTTGGAAATAAATGTCGGGGTTTTGTGCTGTTCCCATTTGTTTTGGGTGATTTGGGTCAAGAGCACGTGATTTGAATTCTTGGATTTTGTCCCAAGGCACAACGCTTTTTATTTCATCAAGTGTGATTTCATCAATTTTTTGAATTTCGTGAGATGTTCTGAATCCGTCAAAAAAGTGAACAACTGGAATGCTTGAATACAAGGAAGACAGGTGGCTAACAAGTGCCAAATCCATGCTTTCTTGAACTGAAGATGAGCAAATCATATTAAAACCAGTTTGCCTTGTCGCCATAACGTCGGAGTGGTCTCCGAAAATTGATAACGCGTGAGTGGATAGTGCTCGTGCCGCGACATGAAAAACGGCAGGCAAGAGTTCGCCAGCAATTTTATACATATTTGGAATCATGAGGAGAAGCCCTTGACTTGCGGTGAAAGTCGTGGACAGCGCACCTGCGACCAAACTTCCATGCACTGCACCCGCTGCACCTGCCTCGGATTGCATTTCAACAATTTTCATTTGTTTGTCAAATATGTTGAGTTTGCCTTGTGCTTGCCATTCGTCACAACTTTCAGCCATTGGTGAAGAAGGTGTGATTGGATAAATCGCAGAAACCTCACTCATGGAGTAGGCGATGTGAGCTGCAGCAGTATTTGCATCATAACAGACTTTTCTCATAATTTCCCTCCATATCCTATTTTAAGTATAAAAATATGTCTTATTTAAGTCAAACAACGTGGACATTTTCTTTGACAAAAGCATGATAAAAAAACATAATTATTATGTGAAAAAAGAGCAAGAAAAACAAAGAATTTTGATAACAATTGAGTATGATGGCACTTCTTTTTGTGGATGGCAAAGTCAACATGGCAAGAGGAGTGTCCAAGGTGTGATTGAAGAGGCGCTCTCATCTTTTTATGGCGAAACAATCACAATTCATGGAAGCGGGAGAACGGACGCGGGTGTTCATGCGTTGGGGCAAACTGCGCATTTTGACGCACCTCAAAAAAATAATTTCAAAGTTGAAAAATTGCCATATGCCATAAATGAAAAACTGCCAGAAGATGTGAAAATTTTATTTGCCAAAATTGTGCCAAATGATTTTCATGCAAGGAAAAGTGTCAAAAACAAGACGTATTTATATCGGGCATATTGTGCTCATTTTTCCAGCCCGCTTGATAGATATCGAAAAATGCGTGTTTTCCCTGAACCAGACTTAAAAACAATGCAAGAGGCGGCAAATCTTCTTTTGGGAGAACACAACTTTTCTGCATTTATGTCAACTGGAAGTTCAATAAAAGACACGACAAGAACAATATATGAGATTAATATCAAAAAAAATCAAAATGATTTCACTTTTGAAATAACGGGAAATGGATTTTTGTATAACATGGTCAGAATTATCGTCGGCACTCTCATTGAAATTGGACAAAAAAGACTCAGCATCACAAATGTTGTGAAAGCGCTTGAGACTGGCGATAGAAAGTATGCTGGCAGAACCGCTCAAGCACAAGGCCTCTATCTCAAGAGTGTAAGATATGAATAATTATGCAAAACCGTGAATAAATATTACAAAAATTTAGAAAAGATTTCAATCAAGAAATAAAACAATCAGTGCTTTTCAAAAACAAAAAAATATTTTGTAATATCTCTTGACATACTCGGCGCCATGTTGTAAGATATAAAAGTCTGAAACAGGGCGTTTTTTTTGTGACTTAGCCCCTCACAAAAATCGATTATTTCAAGAAAATTTTAAGGAGAAAAATTATGAAAACATTTATGGCAAATCCAGAAAATGTTGAGAGAAAATGGTATGTTGTTGACGCAACAGGAATGCCTCTTGGACGTCTTGCAAGTCAAGTTGCAGCAATCCTCCGCGGAAAAAACAAACCAACCTATACACCACATGTTGACACAGGTGACCATGTTATCGTTATCAATTCTGACAAAGTTGTTCTAACAGGAAAAAAACTTATCCAAAAACAACACGTCACATATTCAGGATATATTGGTGGAAGAAAAGAAACTCAATACAAAAAAATGATTGAAGAAAAATCTGACAAAGCAGTTGAAATTGCTGTCAAAGGAATGCTTCCAAAAAATTCTTTGGGACGCAAGATGTTCACAAAACTCAGAGTTTACAAAGGACCAGAACACAACCACGAAGCACAAAAACCAATCGCAATCACTCTTAAAGGAGGAAGAAACTAATGGCAACTCCAAAAGCAAAAAAAGTTCAATTTTTGGGAACAGGAAGAAGAAAAGAATCTGTTGCACGTGTTAGACTGCTTCCAAACGGAAAAGGTCAAATCACAGTTAACAAACTTCCATATGACGAATATTTCAAACTTGAAACACTCAAACTTGTTGCACTTCAACCTCTCACACTCACAAACACAAGAGAAAAATACGATATTTTTGTTAATGTTTATGGTGGTGGACTCAGTGGTCAAGCTGGTGCAATTTGCCACGGCATTGCAAGAGCACTCAACGAAGCAGAACCAAACCTTCGTGCTGAACTCAAAGCAGCTGGAATGCTCACTCGTGACCCAAGAATGAAAGAAAGAAAGAAATATGGTTTGAAAAAAGCAAGAAAAGCAAGCCAATTCTCAAAGAGATAACAAAACGAAAGAAAGCATTTATTTGCTTTCTTTTTTTGTTGTCAAAAACAAGTGGGTTGGATATAATAAATTAGATGAAATAAAAATTTAATCGAGTTAAATTTCCGATAATTAAAAAGGATAACAAATTTTATGAAATATGATGTTGTGATTATTGGTGCGGGAGCAGGGGGAATGAGTGCTGGCATATATGCCAAACGCGCTGGAAAAAGCGTTTTGATTTTGGAGAAAATGTTTGCCGGCGGACAAATGAATGCGATTGACAAAATCGCAAACTTTCCGTCATATGAAAATATATCAGGTTATGAACTCGCACTCAATATGTGCAAACAAGTTGAAAGTTTGGGCATTGAAATAAGAAATGAAGAAGTTGTGTCGTGTGCACTTTTGGGAGAAGAAAAAATTGTCCGCACACACAAAAACGAATATTTTGCAAAAAGCATTGTGATTGCGACTGGTGCTCGCTCAAAACCGCTTAATGTCCAAAACGAAAAGCAATATCTTGGGAGCGGACTCAGTTATTGTGCGACATGTGACGGAAAATTTTTTGAAGGAAAAAATGTTGCGGTTGTTGGAACATATGAAACTGCAAAAAATGATGTTTTGTATCTTTGCAATTTGGCATCAAAAATATATTTTGTGACAACGGCAGAAAAAACTTCTTTTTCAAATGAGAAAATTAAAGAAATTTTGCATTCAAAAATCACAAATCTTTTTGGCGAACACAAACTTGAAGGTGTTGTTGTCAGAAATCTCAAAGAAGAAAATGAACAAAAAATTGATGTTGACGCACTTTTTGTTGAACTTGGAAAAAGTCCAGATTTGAGTGCGTTTGAAGGGTTAACCCTCGATTCAAAAGGTTTTGTTGAAGTTGATGAAAGAATGCAGACAAATATTGCGGGCGTTTATGCAGTGGGAGATGTTCGCAGTGGTTCGCTCAAACAAATTGTCACCGCGTGTTCAGATGGTGCGATTGCAGGAACATTCGCATAAAAAACAAAAGAGGCCGTATCAAAGATACAGCCTTTTTACATGGGAAACCCATGGAATATTCGCGCCGTGCATATTGGCTTGTCGCAAACTCCCATTCAGCCGCATGAGGTGTTGACTCCACCAAAGTTTCCCCATGGCACACGCTTTGGTCCGCTTAATGATGCTGCCGTCAGGCTCTGACATGGTTCACGGTAAAACGTTGCATGGGACCTTGATTTCAACATCAAAACTCCATACTCATCAAACAAAAATCTACGCCGCACACAATCATTCAGCTCTGCTACAGCGGATTGCAGATTCAGGGCACCGCTAACTCCCCACCTAGCACGACAATAATAGTATATAGAACATTAAAAAAAAATTCAACATAATTTTGAGATTTCTTCAAAAATATGGTCGAATTGATATCAAAAAATAAAATAATTTGATAATATAAAATATGAAACTACTTTCTTGGAGGCAGATTTGGAAAAGACAAACGCACAGAGATTTATCCAAGCATACAACACAATTGATCAAACTTTGAGATATTTATATAATTATAAACGCAGTATGAGTTTTTCAGATATTGTCCGCAGAAGCGTGCCGGTGAACTACCTGGTTAGAAAATATGAAGACAAACTTGTTGACTATGGAAGATTGAGAAACGCCATCATTCACAAAAGCAATGATGAATTTATTATCGCAGAACCACATGGCGATGTGGTTCTCGACATTGAAAACATTGCAAAGTTGATTTCGACTCCTCCAAAAGTTTTGGAAGTTGTTGAGCCAAGAAAGGTTGTTTGTGCAACCGCCGAAACAAATATTGCCGATGTCATCAGTCTTATGACCAAAACGAAATATTCAAATATTCCAATTTACAAAAACGATGAACTCATTGGAGTTGCATCTGGCCGCTATATCGTTGAGGGGATTGGCGGTTTCTTGACAGCAAACAAAGATGTGACACAAGCAATCAAATCAACTCCAATTGAGGCCATAATGGCAGAAAATCATCCAGTATATTCGTATTTTGAAGTGGCAAAAGCGTCAATCACAGTTGAAGAAGTTTTGCAAATGTTCTATCGAAATCACAAGCTTCAAATCATCATAATAACAAAAACTGGCAGCGTAAAAGAATTGCCAATCAACATCATCGCCACAGGCGACTTGATTGAACTCAGTAATATTTTTGGCGACTATCAAAATTAGAAAGCAAAAAAACAAGTGGGCAGGTGGCTCACTTGTTTTCTTTTGTGTCTTCTGGCTTTTGCGGTTCAAGAACATCCATAATTTTTTTCTTGATGTCCGCTTCGTTATATTCGTCTTTTATCATAAACTGAACGAGGGGAAGTTTGATTGCTTCAAGTGCTTTGATGACATCTGGCTCAAATTCTGAAATCGCTTCATCGCCATATGACATATCATAAACATCAATAACAAGCAATGGTTTCATTGTGGCTTCTTCAAAAATGACAAAATCAACATATTTTGAAAGAATTTTGTTGTATTCAACTCGGTTGCCAAGTGGCGCGCACAAATTGTCAACCCCGACATTTGGGAAAGCAATGTATTCTTTTGGTAGAATTTTGTGCAAAAGGTAGTAAAATTTGAGTTGTTTTCTAACCATATATTTGGGTTTGAGTTCAAGGTGAATGAATTCGCCATTAATTTTTGTTGATTTTTCAACAAACGCTTCTTTTTTCTTTCGTTTTAGAACCAAAAGCATGATTATTATTACAAACACTGCAACAACTCCACAAATGATTAGTGTTGTTGCGGTGTCAACCAATAACATATTTTTTACCATATAATCTCCTTTTTTCCATGATTTTTCAAGAACTCATTTGTTCGCGAAAAGTGCTTGCAACCAAAAAATCCATTATATGCTGAAAGTGGACTTGGGTGAGCACATTCCAAAACCAAATGCTTTGTCTGGTCAATATAAGGCTTCATCGCTCTTGCATCTCTTCCCCAAAGCATAAAAACTTTTGGTTCGTCGGAATGACCCAAATAGTCGATCGTTGCACTTGTTAGTTTTTCCCAAATCTTGCCTTTGTGTGAATTTGCCTGATGATTTTTTACCGTCAGCACAGCATTTAGCAAAAAGACACCTTGCTTTGCCCATTGCGTAAGGTCTCCATTTTGGCTGGAAACAAAACCAATGTCTGCCTTAATCTCTTTATAAATGTTGACAAGAGAAGGTGGGGGAGTGTTGTTTTTGACTGAAAAGCACAGCCCGTGTGCTTGACCAATCTCGTGATAGGGGTCTTGACCCAAAATCACAACTTTTACATCTTTTGGAGAAACAAGATTGTATGCGGAATAAACTTCTTCGCGAGGAGGGAAAACAAGCCCTTTCTTGCTTTCGTCATCAACAAATTTTTGTGCGTTAAAAAAGAAATCGTCTCCGATTTTGTCTTTTAGCACTTCATACCATTCTTCACTGAATTTCATATAATTAATATATCACAATTTGGACATATGTGCAATGAATGTTGTCGAATTTTGGGTTGATTTATTCATTTGGATATGTTATTATAATTTTAATTATGGCAAAAAATAATAATAGATATAAAAATCAAAAAAAATATAGTCAAAGACGAGATAATCTCGTTGGTGTCAAACGCCAGCCTTTGCCGCGTAACAAACGAGAACGTCAAATCCAGCAACTTTCGCTTGAAATGGAGCATTTCAACAAGGTTAAAAAACAAGTTGCTTACAAAGTTCGGCAAAAGTTGGGATATGATTTCAATAGCGAATACACAACTAACCCAGATCAAAAACTTGAAGATATAGTTATTAAAAATGAAAAACATCCACAACGTTTTTCAATACCAATGGATCCTCAAATTGTTGAAAAATTTATTGCCGCACCAAAATATATAATCAAATCTGTTGATTCGTTGATTAAAGGGGAAAATCACCTCCATGAAAAAACTCAACATATTTGCATGGCAGTTCTTGACGAGGGACCAATGCTGTTTGAGTTTTATAATCATCTCAAATATCCATATGGAGCGTATTCAGAAGAAAACTTCAATATTGGATTTTTTGCGTTGCTTCAAGGGGCGGATTATTTTCACATAAACCGATATGATAGTCTCAGTTTGCAAGGGCACACAAAAGTGTTTGATGATGACGGGAATGTTGTCATGAAATACATTTCCCGTGAAGCAAGCAAAAACAAACCTCACTCACATCCATACGACATTCGTTATGCTGTTTTGTTCACAGGAAAAGATTCGGTGGGGCACGATGACCGCAGAACAGAACAAAAATATTCAAATTATGAGACGGCTGTTCGTGCATGGATGAAAAAACTCAATGTTATCTCTCTCAACAAAACATTTTCAGACGACTTGACCATTGGAGAGATCTATGAAGAGCTAAAACGATTTGAAGCAAAAAAATCAAAACAATTCGCAAAAAAACAATATGGAGGCGAAAAATGGAACTCAAAGAACTTTCAGAGCAACTCAAAAACTCAATCACAACAAAAAGAATAAATGAAAATGAATATCAAATTCAAACCAAACTTTTCTTTTCGGATGAAACACCCTATGAAATATATTTGATGCAAGACAAAAACGGCAACAGGATTTTGACTGACAAACGAAGAACTTTGCGTTATATGGATGATTTTTATGAACTTGAATCTGAAGATGTGAAGTCTTCAATTGCAGAAATCTTGGATCTCTATGGAGTCAAAATCTACCAAAAAGCACTTGTTCTCAAATTGCAAGAAAACGATGATGTCGTTGTAATGTTTTATGAATTTGTTCAATGCATTGGACAACTCATAAATATGTATGTATTTTTTGACAAACCAAAAGAAGATGATTAGTCATTCAACTCAAAAGCACAAAACAAATTGTTATGTGCTTTTTTGTTGACAAAGAGAGCTTTTGCGACTAAAATAAAAAAGTATTAAAAATGATGATGAAAGACAACACTTTTTGTGAAACTCTTCAGAGAGCAACTGGTTGGTGCGAAGTTGTGAGGGAAGCACAAAGTTATCACTTTCGGAGTTGAATGGGCGAAAAGAGTAGTCCATTTCGGTCAGGCCGCCGTCACGAGCCAGCGCATGGTGGTGCGAGTGTGAAACATTACAATTTCGTGGGCACCATGTCCACGATTTTTTATGAGGTGATGAAAAATGAAAAAAGAAAACAGCATGCCAAACTTGGTCGAAAACGAAAAAGAAATTTTGAAGTTTTGGAACGAGAATGGCATATTTGGCAAACTAAAACAAGAAAACCAAAACACTGGCAAATATTATGCTTTTCTTGACGGTCCAATCACGGCAAACTATATCATGGGCTTGCATCATGCTTGGAATCGCTCGCTCAAAGATGTCATGCTTCGATTTGCAGGCATGAATGGTTGTGGTGCTCACTATCAAAACGGCTTTGATGCTCACGGACTTCCAGTTGAACTCAGGGTTGAAAAAGAACTTGGACTCAACAGCAAAAAAGAGATTGAGAAGTATGGCGTTGAGAACTTTATTGAAAAATGTTTGCAAGTTGTTGATAAATATTCTTCCATCATCACAGAGCAATCAAAACGTCTTGGACAGTGGATGGATTGGGACGACTCTTACTACACAAATTCTGACGAGAACATCACTGCAATTTGGCATTTCCTCAAAGTTTGCCATGAAAAAGGTTGGATAACCGAAAAATATCGTCCAACTCCATGGTGTATTCGTTGCGGAACAGCTCTTTCTGAACACGAAATGGGCGATGCTGACGCATATAAGGAAATTGAGCACACAGCAGTATTTTTCAAACTCCCAGTTCTTGGCACAAACAACTCTGTTGTTGTTTGGACAACAACGCCTTGGACACTTTCTTCAAATGTTGCAGTTGCAGTTAATCCAGAATTCAAATATTCAATTTGCAAAGTGAAAAGTGATACAAGAAATTTGATTGTATGCTCCGACATGCTCAAAGTTCTCAAAGGGGATTTGATTGAAGTTGTTGGAGAAGTTTTGGGGAGTGAACTTGTTGGTTTGAGTTATGAAACATGCTTCCCAGAATTTAAGGAACAAAATTTTGAACATAAAATTGTTGCTTGGGATCAAGTGGATTCAGTTGAAGGCTCAGGCATGGTTCATATTGCACCAGGTTGTGGGGCGGAAGACTTTGATTTGGGTCAAAGCATAGGGCTCAAAAACATCATGCCGATTGATGAGGCGGGAAATTTCTATGAAGGCTTTGGTTTTCTTTCTGGCAAGAATGCAAACGAGGTTGCCGACCTTGTGTTTGAAGAACTCAAAGCACGCAACAAACTCTACTACACTCATAAATATAAACACCGCTATCCTCATTGCTGGCGTTGCAAAAATCCGGTTTTATATCGTCTTGTCAAAAACTGGGTTATCAAAATGGACGAAATCAGACCCGCACTCATTCATGCGATTGATGATGTTGAATTTCAACCTGAATTTATGAAAAAGCGTATGCTTGACTGGCTTAACAACATGGGAGACTGGTCAATTTCAAGAAAAAGATATTATGGTGTGCCACTTCCAATTTATCATTGTCCACACTGTGGAAAACTCACTGTTGTTGGGAGTCTTGAAGAACTTGCAAGCCTTTCAAGCGAAGAAGAAGTGAAAGCACTCCCACACATTCACAAACCATATATTGATAAAATCAAAATCACTTGTCCAAACTGCGGCGAAAAAGTTGAGAGAATTCCAGAAGTTGGCGATTGCTGGCTTGATGCAGGAATAACACCATTCTCAACAAAGAAATATTTCTCAGACAAAGAGTTTTTCGAAAAGAATTTCCCAATTGAAGTTGTGCTTGAAGGAAAAGAGCAAATCAGACTTTGGTTCTATTCTCTTCTCGTTATGAGTGTTGCGCTCACTGGTCGTGCTCCATACAAAAAGATTGTTTGCACAGCAATGCTTCTTGACCGTGACGGAAACAAACTTTCAAAGAGCAGTCCAAACAACATTCCGATTGACGAAGCATTTGAAAAGATTGGAGCAGATATTGTCAGATATATGTTTGCTTCAAACAACATGACAAGTGACGTTCGCTTTTCGTTTGAAGCAACGGACGAAATCAGAAGAAAAATTTTGGGATTCTGGAATAACTATGTGTTCTTCAACACATATGCAACACTTGATAATCCTCAACTTGACGGTTTCACACCAGACATGGAAAAACTTGACCTCACTGACCGCTGGCTTCTTGCGAAAGTGAATAACTTTGTTCGTGAGTCTTATGAAAACTACAAACATCAACGTTTCTATCAAGTGACGGCGGACTTTGAAGAACTTTCTGACGAACTTTCAAACTGGTATATTCGTGTCAACAGAAGAAGATTTTGGAAGTCTGATGACGAAGAAGACAAACTCAATGCTTACTACACTTTGTATTTTGCCCTAAAAACCATTTGTCAAGTCATGAGTCCAATCATTCCATTCCTTTGCGAATATATTTGGCAAAATATGACAAGAAGTCTTGAAAGTCGTGCCAAGGAAAGCATATTTCTTGAACGCTTCCCAATGCCAAACGAAAAGTTTGATAATCAAAAATTAATTGCTGACACAAACGTAATTCGAAATGTCATTGCGATTGCACAACGCCTTCGAAATGAAAATCAAATCAAAATCAAACAACCACTCAAACATCTTTATGTTTTGATGCACAATGCAAATGTCGGGGCTCTAAAAGAATATGAAAATCTCATTAAAGATGAGCTCAACATCAAAGAAATCACATTTGAAGAAGACAACACGAAATTTAATGACGAGTTTTTGACCGTCAACTTCAAGACGGCAGGTGCAAGACTCAAAGGTGCAGTCCAACAACTCAAAAACACACTCAGCGCGCTTTCACAAGACGAACAAAACAACCTTGTTAAAGCGTTTAAGGCGGGAGACGATGTTCAGGTTGAAGGGTTTGAGCCACTTCCAGCAGACACATTCATTCTTTCGAGCAAGCCAAAGAAAGATTATGTGATTGCGAGTGAAAATGGCATCACTTGTGTTCTTGATATCACAATTGACGAAAACCTCATGCTTGAAGGTGTTCAAAGAGAATTGGTTCGTGCAATGCAAGTTGTCAGAAAAGAAAACGATCTCAAAATTGAACAAAGAATAACCTTGTTTGTTGAAAGCAAAAGTGAACTAATAAATCGCGTGGTTGAAAAGTTTAAGAACAAAATTATGCAAGAAGTTCTTGCAAACAAGTTTGAAGATATCCAAAATCCAAAGATTGAACAAGACCTTGTTGTTGCTGACGAAAATCTTGTTGTAAAAATTGATTTTTGAGAGGAGATATGAAAGTTAATAAAGAATGGCAAGACTACTCATGTCTTGCAACAGGTGGTGGCGAGAAACTTGAAAGATGGAAAGATGTCTATCTTCTTCGTCCAGACCCTCAAGTGATTTGGCCCTCTCGCACAACACTCAAAAAATATCCAAAACTTTGCGCACACTACATTCGTTCCTCATCTGGTGGTGGATATTGGGAAAACTTGCGTCCAATGAAAGACGAATGGGTTGTTTCTTGGCGCAATCTCAAATTCAAAATCAAACCAATGGGATTCAAACATACTGGACTTTTCCCAGAACAAGCAGTCAACTGGGCAAAATGCATTGACCTCATCAAATCGTCAAAGCGTGAAATCAAGGTGCTGAACCTTTTTGCCTACACGGGAGGGGCAACTGTTGCTTGTGTTTCGGCTGGTGCTCATGTCACTCATGTTGACGCAAGCAAGGCAATGGTTGAAAGAGCAAAAGAAAACATCAAACTTTCATCACTGCCTCAAGACAAATGTCGCTTCATCGTTGATGACTGTTTCAAGTTTGTTGAACGCGAAATCAGACGCGGAAATAAATATGATGCAATCATCTTGGACCCACCAAGTTTTGGAAGGGGACCAAACGGGGAGACTTGGAAGATTGAAAACAATCTCTATGACTTTTTGACAGTGTGCCGAAAAGTTTTGTCAGAAAAACCTTTGTTTGTTCTTCTCAATTCTTACACCACTGGGCTTCAACCAACGGTTATATCAAATCTTCTCAATCTCACATTTGGTGACCTTGGGGGGAAAAGTGAGAGTTATGAAGTCGGACTCGACACAGAAGAAGCGGGAGTTATCTTGCCTTGTGGTTGCAGCGGATTTATTGAATTTAATTAAAAAAATAAAAATTATTTCTTTCTCTTATAAACAAAGCGATTGAAATAATTTTTTTAATTTCAAAAATTAAATTAATCGAATTTAAATAATTATTTTTTGAATTATTTTTAATTAATTTTAATTATTTATAAATTTTTGAAAATAATTTTTGCGTTTTGCCAAAAATATTTTTGTTTGTGAAAATCTGATTTTGTTATGTTCTCGTTTGACAAATTAGACGCAATTTGATAAAGTTTGTGAGAAAGGAAAAGTTATGGAAATATTATTTGAAGATAATCACATCATCGTTGTTCAAAAACCACAAAATGTTTTGTCTCAAGGAGATGAGACTGGCGATCAAGATATGCTGGGCATGGTAAAAAATTACATCAAAGAAAAATATCAAAAACCAGGCAATGTCTATGTTGGACTTGTTCATCGTCTTGACCGTCCAACAGGCGGAGTTATGGTTTTTGCAAAAACAAGCAAGGCAGCAACAAGACTAGCCGAACAAATTCAAAATGGCGATTTCAAAAAAGAATATCTTTGTGTTGTTTGTGGTCACCCAAGAATGAAAAGCGACAAACTCATAAACTATCTTGAAAAAGACCCAAAGACAAACAATGTTCGAATTGTGCCACAATCTCAAATGAACGCAAAGAGAGCAGAACTCGACTATGTTGTTCAAGACGAAAAGGACGAACTTTCACTTGTTAAAGTTCACTTGGCAACAGGAAGAAGCCATCAAATCCGTGTTCAAATGGCGAGCATAAAATGTCCAATTTTTGGCGATTATAGATATGGGAAAGGTGAGATTGGACAAGGTTATAACCTTGCACTTTGGGCGGTCAAACTTTCATTTTTGCATCCTGTGACAAAAGAGAGAATGACTTTTAAGTCTCTGCCACCACTTGCCACACCTTGGAAATTTTTTGACATTGAAAAATATGTGGGTTGATATGAAAAAAAGAAACGAGATTGAAGAAAAATATAAATGGGATTTATCTGGATATTGCACTGACCTTGACAGTGCAATTTCTCGTATTAAATCACTTGTTCCAGAGTTTGAAAAACTCACGAAGTATGAAAACAAACTTGGTAATGACGAGTTGCTTTTTGAATGCCTTGAAACAAACCGCAAACTTGGCGAAAAGTTTGAAGTTTTGGCATGTTTTTGTTCTCTCAAACAAAAAGAAGATGCAACCGTATCAAAAACAAATGAAATCTTGAATGTGATTGAATCAATTTCAAGTGATTTGGGTGTCAAACTTTCGTTTATTGATGTTGAGATTTCAAAGTTTTCAAATACTCGTCTCAACAATTTGATTGCGAACCCAAAATTTGTTGAATACAAAGAAATGTTTGAAGATGTAAAACGACACAAAAAACATACGCTTTCAAAATCGCAAGAAAAATTGCTTTCACGCGTAGGTGAGTTTGCGGGCGGATTTTCTGATGTCTTTGACATGTTTGATTCGTGCGATGTTGTGTTTGACGATGCCATAGACTCAGACGGAAAAAAATATGCGTTGAATAACGCAAACTACTCTCAATTTGTTCGCGACAAAGACGAAAAGTTGAGATTGTCTGCCTACTCCAACATGATGGGAGCGTATGGAAAACTCAACAAAACTCTTGCTGCGAACTATTTGTCATCTGTGAAAGCGGATTGTGCATATGCAAAAATGAGAAAATATGGATCTGCGCTCGACAAAGCTCTCTACAACGAAGAGATTTCGACAAATGTTTATGAAAAACTGATTGAAAAAGTCCATGCAAACCTAAAAGATTTTTACGAATATTTTGAAGAAAAACGCAAAATGCTGGGACTCAAAAATTTCAAAATATGTGACGCCTATGCTGAAAACCCTAATGTTCCAAAATTTGAATTTACTTTTGAAGAAGCATTTGAAGTTGTGAAAACTGCACTCAAACCTCTTGGGGAAGATTATCAAAAACTTCTCCACAAAGCAAAACAAGAAAGGTGGGTTGATGTTTATCCAAATGTTGGAAAAGACACTGGCGCGTTTTCGTCCGGCGCTTATCGCAAGAACCCAATCGTTCTCATGAACTTTGTTGGGGATATAAACAGTGTGTTTACGCTCGCTCATGAACTGGGTCACTCAATGCACACATATCTTGCGGATCACGCTCAAAACTCAATCAATTCGGGCTATCCAATTTTCCTTGCCGAGATCGCAAGCACAACAAATGAGATGTTGCTTCTTGATTTCTTTATGAAGAATGCAAAAACAAAGGATGAAAAAATATATTTTGTTGACACCTATCTCAACATGGCACGAGCAACAATTTTCCGCCAAACCATGTTTGCGGAGTTTGAACAAATAATTCATGAAAACTATGAGAAAATGCTGCCACTTTCAGCAGATGTTCTCAATCAAACATATTTCGACCTCAACCGCCTTTATTTTGGTGACAAAGTTGAAATTTTGGATTGTGCAAAATATGAGTGGTCGAGAATCCCACACTTTTATAATGACTTTTATGTTTATAAATACGCAACGGGGTTAATTTCGGCGATTGCAATTTCGCAAAACATTCTAAAAGACAATTCTTATTCAAAACAATATCTCAAAATGCTTTCAATGGGCGGAAAACTTCCACCTCTGAAAACGCTTGAAATTTGTGGAATTGACATGACAAAAGACACTCCTTTTGACAACGCATTTTCAAGCATAAAAGAAAAAATTCGAAAACTAAAAGAACTGCAAGGAGAAAAATGAAAATAAAGAGCAAACTTGACCTTCTTCGAGCCATTGAAAACATGGACGAAGGCCTGTCGGAAGATGAAATTATGGAACTTGTTGGATTTTTTGAAGAGAACCCAAGTTTTATCGCACAATATAAAGACTTCTACGATGACATAAAAACAAAAGTTCGAGAGGATTGGTAAAAAGTGGCATTTTTGCCACTTTTTTTGTTATAAAAACAAATTTGTTGTTTTTGGCATAACATGAAATGAGTAAAAAAATCATCAGGTGTGTTATGAATTGCCAAAGAAATTTTCAAGATTATAATTCAATTTATGATAATATGACCTACTGCAACTACAAACGCGGTTGCTTCATTCGTCCTTGCAATCCGTGTATTGGTGGCGGCTGGAACAACTGGGATGCAAACTGCTGCAACCCTTGGTGCAACATGCAACCACAAATGCCGCCATGTTTTCCACCTTGCTTTGACGAGGGCAACATGAATTGCCGAAGACCAAAAAGACCAAGAAGATGTGACTGCCAACCGTACGGAAAAGGACCATTTGTGTTTTTCTATTTCCCATTCTAAACGGGGTTGGTGTTCTTTTTTGGGTCAAAAAAGAACCAAAAAATCTTTGGGGCGACGCAAGCCCCAAACCCCGGCGCCCTTGGCGGAGCGGGGCAAGGG
>URYH01000005.1 GCA_900552105.1 uncultured Eubacteriales bacterium
AAAGGGTTTTGTGAAATTTTGGCACAAAACCTTTTCTTTTGTCTTTTTGTTTTTTTGTGTTGCATGAAACGAAAAATTTGTCAAGAGCAAATGAATTTGAGTGCGGTTGCACTCAAACTCTGGACAAACCTTTCTGTTTCATGCAATTTGGCTAATAAGAAAAGTTAAGGCAAAAAATGCCTTAACTATTACAATAATATCAAATTAACCAAAACCCTCGGCTGTTGTCATTTTTAGTGGGGTAAAGTAGTTGGGTGAGTTAAATCATGCAGAACATTATTTAAAAAATTGAAAGACAGAAAAAGATTGCCATTATTTGACTAAAATCTCAATTTGTTGCAAACTATGTTGTGGAGGAAAATATGGTTGCTTTGATTATTATGGACGGATTTGGAATTCGTAGATTGAGATATGGAAATGCGATAAAGGCGGCAAACACGCCAAATATTGATTATCTTTTAAAAAATTATCCTCACACAACGCTCAATGCGTGCGAAGGTGCGGTTGGCTTGCCACGTGGTCAGGAAGGCAACAGTGAAGCAGGTCATATCAATATGGGAGCTGGAAGAACAATAAAACAAGATGTTGTTCGAATTGACGAAGCGATTGAGAGTGGCGAATTTCCCAAAAACAAAGCAATTCTTTTGGCGATTGACAACGCAAAAAAGAATAACAAAAGCTTGCATCTTTTGGGACTTTGTTCAGATGGTGGGCTTCATGCAAAAATAACTCATCTCAAACAAATTTTGAAATTGACAAAAGAGGGAGGTCTCAAAAATGTCTATTTACATTTGTTTACTGATGGACGTGACACGCCAATTGATAGTGGCGTAAAATATATTGATAACATTGAAAAATTTATTAAAAGACTTGGAGTTGGCAAAATCGCAACGATTGGCGGCAGAGTTTATGGAATGGATAGAGAAAAGAGATATGACAGGCTCAAACTCGCTTATGATGCGATTGTTTATGGTATTTCAAAAAACAATTTTGCGACTGCGAAAGAATGTTTGGAAAGTTCATATAAAAATGGTGTTTTTGACGAGTTTGTTGAGCCAAGTGTGATTGACGGTGGCAAACAAATCGAAAGTGGAGATAGTGTAATTTTTTTCAACTATCGCACAGACCGTGCGCGCGAAATGACCGAAGCGATTTCGCAGTCGAGTTTTGACAAATTTAAGACAAAAGAACTCAAAAATTTGACTTATGTTTGCATGACGCAGTATGACAAAACATTCAAAGATGTGTTGGTTGCGTTTCCACCAGAAAAAAAGACCCCGCCGCTTGGAAAAGTGCTTTCAGATGCAGGATTAAAACAATTTCGTTGCAGCGAAACAACAAAATATGCTCATGTCACATTTTTCTTTAATGGCGGAGAAGAGTTTGCCTATCCTGGAGAGGATAGAAAACTTATTGAAACAAAAAATTTGAAAAATTTTGCATCTTTTCCGCAAATGCGAGCATATGAAATCGCAGAAACGGTTGGAGCGGCGATTGAAAGCAAAAAATACGACTTTGTGCTTGCGAACCTTTCAAACTGTGATATGATTGGACACACTGGCGATTTTGATGCGACAGTAAAAGCAGTCGAAAGTGTTGACAGGGCGGTTGGAAAAATTTATGATGCATGCAAAAAGGCAGGCTGCGATTTTCTTCTCACGGCAGACCATGGGAATGCTGATGACATGCTGACAAAGGACGGAAAGCCAATAACCTCTCATTCAATGAGCAAAGTTCCGTTTGTTGTCGTTTCGGATAAGTTTACAAATATCCAATTGCGTCAAGACGGAGAACTGACAGACATTGCACCAACAGTTCTAAAAATGCTGGGAGTGGAGATACCAACATTCTTTACAAGAAAACCACTATTTTAAAAGCCTGTCAAAAAACTTCGCAATCGTGAAATTTTGAAATTTCACTTGCTACGTTAACTGAAAATGTCCAAAATTGGTCATTTAGGTCAAACTAAACTCCCAAATTTGGGCATTTTCGAGCCTTGCCTTGCTTGTTTTTTGACAGGCTTTTATTATTTGCAAACTATTTGTCGTTTGACAAACTTTTTTATTTGTTTTCGTCTAGTTTTTTGACGTCGGTTCTCAGTCCGCGGGCATTGATTACGCAAATGTCGATAGATGTGTTTGGTTGGTTTTCTATGCCTGAGACGACATCATATGAATTGCCTTCAAACAAGCAATCGTCGAACACAATTTCGCCATCAAACGAATTGTTTTTGTGTGAGCATGAGAAAGCGGCACTTCGTGAGTTTTTGTTGCCGTTTTGTTTAAAGTCGGTGGAGTGAACTTCAACTGACGAATATTTGCCTTCAATGAGGTCAAGGCTTATTGCACAACCAATTGCATCTTCTGGAGCATCACTTCCGTTCTTTTTGAAATTGCAACTTTCAACAACGAATGATTTTATGTTATTCATTTTGATTCCTGCGAGTTTGTTTGACACAAAAGAAGTTTCTTGAATTGTCAAGGCATTAAATTTGTTTGGGGACTCTTCTTTTGCTAGTGATAAAAGTCCGCATTCTGAATAGTTTTTGAATGAGCAATGAAAAATGTTTAGACCTGTCACATCTTTGTCTGGGGATATGACGATTCCATTTTTTGCATCAATATCTTTTCCCGAAAAAGCAATTTTTTCAAAATAAACTCCGTCAGCGGCGATTGTTGCCGAGCCGTTCAATGTGACGCTGTTTGATTTGCCGACAATTTTCACTGTTTTTGAAATAAATAAATTTTCTTTGTATGAGCCGGATTTTACAACAATATATTGACCACTTTTGCTGCTTGCGTCGATGGCGGACTGAATTGTTTCATATTTTTCTCCTTTGCCAACAAACAAAGCACTGTCTGGATAGTTTGTTTGACACCCAGAAAAAATTGGCACCACTCCAATCAACACAAAACATAAACTAATTAGACCTGTTAGATATCTTCTCATAAAAACCTCAAATAAATTATTTCAAAAATCATATTTTCTAAACAAAAAATTTGGTGTTTGACTTATAAGGAAAAAATTGGTATAAATGTCACATGAAAAAATTGGACGAATTATTATAAAATTGAAGCGAACCGATTATCCTTGTGGGCAATTTGGTTCGCCTTATTTTTATTTATATCATCTTTTTTCATAAGCAAAAAAGGTTGATTTTCATTTGAAATATGTTATAAAATATAGCATAAGAAGAAATATTGGAGAAGGTATGGCATATTTGGCACTTTATCGAAAATATAGACCAACGAGTTTTGACGATGTGATTGACCAAGACCACATCACAAAGACTCTTGAAAACCAAGTGAAAACTGGGCAAATTTCTCATGCCTATCTTTTTTGTGGCAGTCGTGGTGTTGGCAAGACAACTTGTGCAAAAATATTCGCCAAAGCAATCAACTGTCTGAATCCAAAAAATGGTTCGCCATGTGGGGAGTGCGAAGTGTGCAAAGCACTCAGCGACCCAAGCAATGTTGACGTTCTTGAAATTGACGCAGCATCAAACAACAGGGTTGACGAAATCAGAGAGCTTCGAGAAAAAATTGGATACACTCCGGTTTCATGTAAATATAAGGTTTATATTATTGACGAAGTTCATATGCTTACTGATAGTGCGTTCAACGCACTTCTCAAAACGCTTGAAGAACCACCAAGACACGCGGTGTTCATTCTTGCAACGACTGAACCTCACAAACTTCCAGCAACAATTTTGTCGCGTTGCATGAGATTTGATTTTCATCTTGTTTCAACCGAAAAACTCACAGACCTTTTGATCAGCGTGTTTGAAAAAGAAGGAATCAAGATTGAACACGAAGCGGCACGCGAAATTGCGGTGAAAGCAGAAGGTGGGGTGAGAGATTGTCTTTCGATTGCCGAGTGCGTTGCAGCATATTCTGACAAAACAATCACACTTGAAAAAACCTTGCAGGTTTTGGGGGTTAATGACCGCGAGAGTTTGTTTGATATTGCCGATGCTGTGAACAAAAAAGATATTGGCAAAGCACTTTTGGTTGTTAATGACATTTGCCAAAGCGGAAAAAACATTTCTGCGTTTTGCAAAGACCTTTGTTCGCACTATCGTGACTTGTTGGTTGCAAAGACTTGTGATAACCCAAACGATGTTCTCAACATGACGGCGGATATGTTTGCAAAACTTGACGAGCAAGCAAGAAGTTATGAACTCGCAAGACTTTTTGAATGTTTGAAGATATTTTCGGGAATACTTTCTGAACTCAAATTTTCCATTTCGCCACGCGTGCTTTTGGAAACTGCGCTGGTTGAGAGCGTTAGCGAAGAAAATTTGGTAAAAAAAAACTAAAAATTGAGATTGCACCTCAAAAAGAAATTCAACCAAGAATTTTGTGGGGGAAAGTCATAACCCATCTTCGTGAGGACAAAAACATTGCACTGCAAATGGCTTGCGGAGATATAACAAAAGTTGAGATGTGTGACGGAAAATTTGTTGCGCACACAACAGAGGAGTTTAATTACAACATGATTTCGGGCGATTTTGCAAAACGCGAAATTGAAAAAGCATTTCGATGGTTTGGACTGAATCTCAACTTTGAAGTCGTGCTGGACGAAAGACAAATTGACAGACAAAAGGTCGACATTGAAAAACTGGGGACCATGTTTGGTGAAATAAAAATTATTGATTAAAGGAGAATTATTATGGCAGGATATCACGGCGGTTTTGGAGGAGGATTTGGTGGAGCAAATCTCAATGCTCTCATGCGTCAAGCGCAAAAACTTCAAGAAGACATGCAAAAACAAAAAGAACAACTCGAAACAACGGAGTTTTCTTCAAATATTGGTGGGGGACAAGTTGAACTTGTTATGTTTGGCTCAAAAAAAGTCAAATCTCTCAAAATCAATCCTCAAATTGTTGACCCAGATGATGTCGAAATGCTTGAAGATATGATTGTTGCAGCATATTCTGATTGCCTTAGCCAAATTGAAAAGGTTGAAGCAGAAAATATGCCAAATATGCCAATGGGATTTTGATGATGGACAATTTTATTGAACCAATTGAAAGACTTGTTAATGCTTTTAGAGCACTTCCTGGCGTTGGGCTGAAAACCGCTCAACGTTATGCTTATTATATAATAAATTCTGACCGCGAGGTTGCGGAAGAGTTTGCAAATGCGTTAATTTCTGCAAAAGACAAAGTCAGATTTTGTTCTGTTTGCGGAAACTACACCGACCAAGAAGTTTGCAATCTTTGCAAAACTCGCGACAAAAAGATTATTTGTGTCGTCAAAGAGCCAAAAGATATTGTTGCGCTCGAAAAAGTCAAAAACACCAATTTTTCTTACCATGTTTTGCATGGAACAATATCCCCGCTTGAAGGACGAGGACCAGACGACATTCGCATCAAAGAACTTCTTGCGAGGATAAACGAGGGCGGAGTTGAAGAGGTTATTATTGCGACAAACCCAGATGTTGAAGGAGATGCAACTGCAATGTATATTGCAAGACTTCTCTCTCCACTTGGTGTGAAAACCACTCGCATTGCTCAGGGCGTTTCCATGGGCAGTGAAATTGAATATGCCGATGAAGTGACGCTTTCTCGCGCCATTGAATCACGAAGGAAAATATAATGAAACTACAAAATTTAATTAACGAACAACTCCGTGATGTGTTTGAAAAACTTGAATATGACAAAAGTTTGGCAGAGGTTGGACTCAGCAACAAACCGGACCTTTGTGATTTTCAATGTAATGCGTGTTTTGTTCTTGCAAAAACACTTCATGTTGCACCGCGCGACGTTGCAGAAAAAATTATTGACGAGTTTAATTCAAATCCAAATAGGGTGGCGGATGCAAGTTTTTGCAACCCGGGCTTTTTGAATTTTGTTGTTCTCGACAAAACGCTTTGCGAAATTGCTGAATTTATGCAAAAAGATGAGAGAGCAGGCATTGAGAAAAAACAACAAAAAACAATCGTTTTGGATTTTGGTGGTGCAAACATTGCAAAACCTTTGCATGTGGGACACCTGAGAAGTGCAGTTATTGGAGAAAGCGTAAAGAGAATTGCAAAGTTTTGTGGCGACAAAGTGATTGGGGACGCACACCTTGGTGATTGGGGACTTCAAATGGGTCTTGTTATTGCTGAACTTATGGACGAGATTGACACTTCATTCTATTTTGGTGGAAAAGGCGAAAAGCCAATGCTCTCAATGGATTTGTTTAACGAAATCTATCCAAAAGCAAGTGCAAGAGCAAAAGTTGATGAGGAGTTCGCGAAACGCGCACACGATGCAACAGTCAAACTTCAAACAAAAGTTGCGGGATTTTATGATTTATATCAAGACATAAGACGCGTTTCAATCAAATCGGTTGACAAAGAATATCAAAGATTAAATGTGTTTTTTGATTTGTTCTATGGAGAAAGCGATGCCGAGCCATACATCAGGCCACTTCTTGATTTGCTTGATGAAAAAGGGCTCACAAAAGAGAGTCAGGGGGCGCTTGTTGTTGAAGTTGAAAAACCTGACGACAAAGCACCAATGCCGCCAGTTATTGTCAAGTCATCAACGGGCTCTGATTTGTATGCAACAACAGACCTTGCAACAATCATGATGCGTAAAAAAGAATTTAATCCGGACGAAATTTGGTATGTGACGGACGACAGACAAAGTTTGCATTTCAAACAAGTTTTCAGAGTTTGTGACCTTTGTGGGCTCACAAGCGATGGAATGAAATTTGGACATTTCCCATTTGGCACTGTCAATGGAAAAGACGGCAAACCATACAAAACTCGCGAGGGCGGAGTTATGAAACTTGGCGACCTATATCAACTCATTTGTGACAAAGCGCAAGAAAAAATCAAAGAAACAAATCGCGAAGGGGACGAAAGTCTTGCGCGAATTGTTGGAGTTGCCGCTCTCAAATTTGGGGACTTAATCAATTATCGTGCAAAAGATTATATTTTTGACATCGACAAGTTTGTGTCTTTTGACGGAAAAACCGGGCCATATATTTTGTATTCAGCAGTTCGAATTAAGAGCATTTTGAACAGATGTCAACCAACAAGTGACAAAATTTGTGGCAAACTGGGAACGCTTGAAAGAAATATTATTCTTGAATGTGTCAAATTTGAGAAATCTCTTTTTGCCTCATATGAAGACAAAGCGCCAAACTATGTTGCTCAAAGTTTGTTTGACATTTGCCAATCGTTCTCAACTTTCTATAACGCAACAAAAATAATAACCGAAGAAAATCAAGAGCAAAAAAATAATTATTTGAATATTTTGAAACTTGTTCTCAAAATCTTGGAAATTGGTCTATCGCTTTTGGCGATTGACATTCCCGACAAGATGTAAAAAGCCTTTCGAAAAACATCGCAATCGTGAAATTATTAAAATCTCACTTGCTGCGTTTCTGGGAGTGTCCAAAGTTGGTCATTTAGGACTACTAAACTCCCAACACTGGACGCACCCGAGCCTTGCCTTGCTTGTTTTTCGCAAAGCTTTATTTTTTATAAATAAATTATTAATAAATTTAATTTATTTTATAATAATAATTTAATTTTTTTATTTATTTTTAATTAATTTTAATTATTTTTTTAATTTTTAATCAACAACTCTCTAATTCAGCTGTGAGAATCTAATATTGTAAATTTGAATTCAGCATATTTGAATTGTTGGTTTAGTATTCAAAACGCACTCTATAATATTGTTGGGATTTGATATTGACTTTTGAAGAATTGCAATGTTAAAATTAAATCGTAAATTAAACTTTTTACTGCTTTGAGATTTCTCTTGGAAGGGGGAAAGTGATGGGAATTTTATTTTATGATTTGTTTGGGAATAAGATAAAGAAGTTTTATGAACAAACAAAAGATGTTGTTTTGAATGGTGAATCAACTTTAAAAAAAGAACAAGAAACAAAAATATTCGAAATTTTAAAAAACCTTGACAGATATATGAATTATTGTCAAAGATTAAAACTTGATCTTGGAAGAATTTTGGATTGCAATAATTTGAAAGGCCAGGGGTTTTCAAAAGAACAGGTTGAAGATTTTTATCATGAGGACAAAGATTATATTAATGATGTTGATAATTATTGTTTGATGAATCTCAAAAAACGCGATTATATGTTTGGATATCCGGCGAACATGGAGGATCAATCATATGCAATTCAATATTTGAGAAATATTGAATCGCAAATGTATTTGATGAATAACTGTGGTGATCCATATCAACTTGGAAACTACGGAATGGACAGCAAAGAAATTGAAAAAAGGATCATCAATTTGTTTGCGCAAAATATTGGACTCACACCAAGAGACAACTACTGGGGTTATATCACAAGCGGTGGAACAGAAAGCAATTTTTGGGGGGTCAGAGAAGGTTTTAATGCTTTCCCTGAAGGAAAACTTTATTTTTCTGAAGACACGCATTATAGTGTTGAAAAGTTTGTCACCAACAATGAAAACAAAATTTATAATTATCAAAAGATTGAATCAAATCAAGATGGAACAATTTGTGTTGATAAATTGATCAAGCAAATAAATGAAGATGTTATGAACGGAGTGCATGGTGTTATTCTTGTTTTGACATGGGGAACGACTTGCAAAGGTGCAGTTGATGATGTTAAAACAATAACAACCTATTTGCAAAATAATAATATTCCTTATTATTGCCACCTTGATGCGGCATTGTTTGGGGGCATCCCCAAAAATCAAATTAATAGTCCTTCCATACAAAATGTTAAAGAATTAAACATCGACTCAATTTCAGTAAGTCTGCATAAATACTTGGGTTCGGCAAGAGTAAATGGAATTTTGATTGCAATGGAAAGACAAAAAAGAAAGATGGTTGACTATATTGGTCAAGAGGATTCCACATTGCTGGGTTCGAGAGATTTCTTGCCTTTTTCAACATATCAAAGAGTTAAAGAAATATTATTAAGATCGCCTGAAACAAAATATTGTGAGAATGTAAAGTATTTTGAAAAAGCACTAATAGCAAATGGCATTGCTTATGAAAGAGATGAAAAAAGCAATATATTTGTTGTTCGAAAACCGAATGACGAAATATGCAAAAAATATCAACTTGCTACTTTCTCTGATAAAAATAATGTTGAACATGCACACATCTTGATTTTCCCTTTCCATAAAAAGCATGTTATTGATGAATTAGTAAGTGAATTAAAAGGAGAAAAATAATATGAAATCTGCTGCTTTGATAATTGATGTTTCAAGAAAAATTAATGCATTTGATTACATATCCAAAATTAAGCCATTGATGGACAATATGGATCATTATGATGTTGTTTATTGTTTGCTTAATGATTTGGCTGTTAATGATGCAAACTATCTTATTTATGACAAGAAGTCATTAATAAAAGACAATGTCCAAACTCTCATCAATTTGGGTCTTGATAAGAAGGTTGAATATGTATTGCAATCTAAAATTGAAGGGCTTTTTGAACTTAGTAATGAGTTGTCAAAATACATTTATATTAGTAAGATCATCAAAAACGACTTTCTTAAAACCAGCATTCAAAAGAACTCATTGAACGACATCAAATTGTCGACATTAATTAATGTCGCTAATATTTTTAGCTCAATTATTCTCTTGAATGTTAACGACCTTTATGAAACCAGAAATTTTGAGTCGCTGAGTGAACTTGTAAAAAAAGTGTTATTCAATTACAACGAGGCAAATGACAACAAACTCTTTTGGCCAAATATCATGATCAACCAAGATATTTATTGTAATAATCTTAGTGCTGACGGAAACAGTTTTATTTCGGAAAAATTTGACAATGACATATCATTAGATTTGGTCGGTGAGGAATTGCAAGCCAAAATAAATGGAATATTTACCGATCCAAATCACATTAGAGTTCAAGATAAAGGCACAGTTGAGGGAAATCCATTGTTTGCTTTTGTTGATGCGATTTGTTCTGATGCAGATGTGAAAGAATTCTTCGGTTTGGATTCAATTGAGAAATTAAAGGATAATTATAGAGAAGGCGGAATTGGTGATTTCAAAATTAAAAAGATGTTGTATTCTGCATTCTTAAAAAAATTTGAATGTTGTTCAAGCAAAATTAATGCTGATGAAATTTATTCAAGGTTAAATGTGAAGATATAGAACAAATTTATGTTGAGGTGATGTGGAGATGTTATGGAATCGTGTGAGAAAATAGTTTCTGATTTTGCTGAAAAAAATAATTGTTCGATTGATGAGGCGAAATCGCAAATTGATCTACTGATTAAAGAATCAAGGCAAACGAATTTGGGAATAAGTAATGCCATCAAATCAAATGGATATATAAGTTTCCCAAATGGTTTGACGATTGGTAAATATGGAAAAAACGGAGAATTGAATAGCAAGTATTTATGCTACACTCCAAACATCAAAAAAATCATTGAAATGGACAAAAAAGATGTCGCAATTGTTAGCGGTTTTGGTGCTACGAATTCTCCAACAATTGGCACATTGTCTATGATGATTAAATTGATTGAACTTCAAAAAAATACAGGTTTTTATACATATGTGATAATCAACGATTTGGGTTCAATAAACGCAAGAAGACTTGATCCTAAATATGTTATTAGACTTACTGATCATTTTAAAGATTTTTTGCTTAAGTTGGGGTTTGATGAAAAAAATGGCGAAATTCGCACACATAATGATTTGGACCATGCAAGGACTTTTTCTTTGGTGGCAAGCACAATAAAAATCAATGATTTTTCAACAAATACTGAAGCAACTGATGACACCTATAACAGATTGAAATTGAGAGGGAATGATTTTTCTGCCATGATAGACCATGTTTACACAGCGACAGATGTTTTGCTCCCAATTTTAAAAGATAAAAAAAAGGGAATAATAGTTCCGTGTGGACTTGAAGAATTTTATCATGCTAATATTGGTGGTATTGCTTTGGAGAGAATGAAGAAGTCGGGCTTATATGATGACTTTATTCCAGAAGATGTTGAAATCGGGGCGTTATATAGCAAATTGATTGATGGCTTTTATCCCTACTTTAAACAATCAAAAAGCATTGAAAATGCTTCATTGTATTTGGGAGATTCGAAAAAAATAATCAAAGATAAGATAATGAGTTGCCTTGACTGCAACGAACGTGTTATAATTCAAATGATTGAGCAAGGGACTGATTGGACCGATGAAGAAAAAAAACTTGCACTTATGGCATTTGACAATAGATTAGAAAATAATGATTTGTGGAAAAGTGTTAAGCAAAAATTTTGCGATTGGTTTATTTCTGTTAAAGATATTTGGGATTCATATAAAGAAAACGAAAAAACAAATTTAACAGATTTAATTTATAAGGAGAAATAATTATGAAAAATATTATATTAACAGCCGACAGACCAACAGGCAAACTTCACATCGGACACTTTGTTGGTTCTTTGAGAGAAAGAGTTAGATTGCAAAATGAAACTGAGTACGATGATTTGTATGTTATGGTCGCTGATGCTCAAGCGTTGACAGATAACGCAAGTAATCCAACAAAAGTAAGAAATAATGTTGTTGAAGTTATGTTGGATTATCTTGCCGTTGGACTTGATCCAAAGAAAACAACTTTTTGCATTCAGTCCGAAATCACTGCTCTTCCAGAAATCACTGCTTATTTTATGAATCTCGTGACCCTTCCAAGATTGTTGAGAAATCCAACTGTTAAAAATGAAATTCATGCAAGAGGATTTGATAATTCAGGTGTGCCAGTTGGCTTTGCGAACTATCCAATCAGTCAAGCTGCAGACATTACTGCCTTTAAAGCGAATTTAATTCCAGTTGGCGAAGATCAAGAACCTATGCTTGAACAAACACGTGAAATTGTTAGAAGTTTTAACAGAACATATAACACTGATTGTCTTATTGAATGTAAGTCGGTTTTGGCAAGCAATGCATCGAGCATGCGTCTTCCCGGAACAGACGGTGATGCAAAAATGAGTAAATCAATTGGAAATTGCATTTTCCTTGCTGACGAACCAGAGGTTATCAAGAAAAAAATTAACTCGATAAAAACTTTCCCAAGACAAATTAGTGATCCGGGAATTATTGAGGGAAATGTGTTGTTTATTTACTTGGAAGCATTTTGTGAAGATAAACATTTCGAAATGTTCTATCCTGAGTTTAAAAACCTTTATGAACTAAAACTTGCTTATCAAAAAGGCGGAATTGGCGATGGAAAAATAAAATCTTTCTTGAATGATATTATGCAATATGTGTTAAAGCCGATTAGAGAAAGAAGAAAAGAATACGAAAAGCAAATCCGTTACATTTTGGAAGTTTTGAAAGAGGGCACTGAAAAAGCTAATATGGTTGCAAATCAAACTTTGGGTGAAATCAAAAAGGCCATGTGCATTGATTATTTCGCCAATGACGAGTTTGCAAACGAACAAATAAAAAAATATAACAACTAATAAATACCTTTAATTTTATTGACAATATTAAATATTTATGCTAACTTAATATTAGCATAAATATAGGTGAGTAGCTCAATTGGTAGAGTGGCGGTCTCCAAAACCGTTTGTTGCGGGTTCAAGTCCTGTCTCACCTGCCAAAATCATAGATATATTGTTGTAGTCTATGATTTTTTTTACAATTTGAATGTGCTTAACCGGGAGTTGAAAATGTATAATATTGAAAATAGGTTGTTCATTCGTCAGGAAAAAAACGGAATTACCGTTTTTGATAATGTCTTGTGCCGATATAGATTTTTTGAATCTCTTAACATTGAGCAATTAGAACAATTTTCCTCCGTGGTTGAAGCAGATTATTTTTTGGAAAAACATAAAGAATTAATAAATAAAAACATAATTTTCAATTCCCCGCTTAAAGTGAATTGGTTGATTGAAGAGTCTTGTAATTTGGATTGCATATATTGCTTTGCTAATGACAAATTAAACCATAAAACAGCTAAAAAAGATGTGTTGGCAACTGCAAAGCATATTACGGATTTAAGTATTCTTTGTGTGGGATTAACTGGTGGTGAACCAACTTTGAACAAATTTTTGCCACAAATAATTGATATTTTTAATTCCAAATGTGGAATTTGCATTGACACAAATGGAACTATCCCATTTTCAACAGATTTGTTGAAGAAATTTAAATCTTCTAATGCGCTCATTCGAGTGACATTGGATGCAACTGATCCAAATTTATTGTTCTTTTTAAGGCCTGAGAAAGTTGGAATCAAAGACAGTTTGCAAAAAATTGTCAATAATCTCGAATTGTTGAAACAATATGGAATAAATGTTTTGATAGAAACAGTAATCACACAAAAGAACATAGATAAATTAGAAGATGTTGCAAAAACTTTGATTATGCTTGGCATTGATAGATGGCATATGTATGGAGTCAATAATTGTGCAAAATGTCGTGACATCTTTGATTCATTAAAAGTTTCAAACGATGAAATTCGAAGAGTGTATGAGTATTTAAACTTGCGATTTGGAAAAAATATTGACATATCTTTCACTTGCGATGAGAAAACCAACACCGCAAATGCTGTGGTTTTGATTGATAGTGAAGGGAACTGGTTTGTGGACACCATGACAAATGGAATAAAAAGAATTGGAATTGATTCCAAGCACCCGACTTTGAAAGAGTTAAACGAAACTATTGATTGGAAACTGCATTGTTTTGGATATTTAAAAAGCAAAGAGGAAATTATTTAATTAAGGAATAATATTTTGATTTCTGGAAGTTTTTTGTGGACTTGAGTCCGCGAGCGAAGCGAGTGAGTTGTGAAACAACAAGTCGAGTCAAAAAAAACCACCATTACTGGTGGATTTTTTGGTGGCATATGCGAAAGAAGTTTCACGGTCCCGCTTCGTCACAAAAAAAACACCTTTCGGTGTTTCTTTTTTGGATTAAAATTTATACTTCCCGTGATAACTAGGAGAGAAGAGGCAAGCACACGCAGTGTATTTGCCAAGGCTCGACAAAGTTTCCATGGGTTAGAGTCCGCGAGCGAAGCGAGTGAGTTGCAAAGCAACAAAGTCGGAGCAACAAAAAACACCATTACTAGTGGATTTTTTGGTGACATATGCGAAGGAAGTTTCACGGTCCCGCTTCGTCACAAAAAAAACACCTTTCGGTGTTTCTTTTTTGGTGACTCCGACGGGACTCGAACCCATGATACCGCCGTGAAAGGGCGGTGTCTTAACCACTTGACCACGGAGCCAAATATGAAGTTTTATTGGTAGCGGCGGAAAGATTCGAACCTTCGACCTTGCGGGTATGAACCGCACGCTCTAGCCAACTGAGCTACGCCGCCAAATCTAGCAAGCGGGGTTATTATATCTTATAAAAGAGTGCTTGTCAACAAATATTTTCAAACTTTTTTAATTTTTCGACAAAAACATATTGACATAAATTTGCACATGTTGTAAAATGGCAACATATCGCGGGGTAGAGCAGCTAGGTAGCTCGTCGGGCTCATAACCCGAAGGTCGCAGGTTCAAATCCTTCCCCCGCAACCAAAACAAAGTGAAGTCGAAAGACTTCATTTTTTTTGCGTTGACGGAAGGGAAGGTTTGAAAGTCCGTCCAAGGACACATATGTTTTCGTTCACGAAAACATATAACCCGCGACCTTCGCTATGTTGTGAGCCATATAACCCACTGACCTTCGGGTTGAGTGCGACCTTCGGGTTGAGTCCTACGAAGCGGCAGGTGGCGCCCGACATCAAGCTCACTCAATACTTTTATCGAATTTCTGCCTCATAGAGTCCGTAGTGTTCTTTTGCAAATTCAACAAATTTATTTATCTCGCCATCATCACTTGCAAATGCTTGACCTGGCAGCTCTTGGTTGAAGGTGTCCCATGCGGTTTTTATTTTTGTTGACTTTTTTATGTCGAATTCGCCCATAAATTTGTTATATTTTTCAATATTTTTTGAAAAAATGCGAATAATATTGTATTTTGTCACGAACAATTCGTCGTGTGACGAATGGGAGGCAACTCCAAATGAAATCAAACCTTCTTTTCGGAAAGATGTGAATTGAGAGTCAATCAAGTCTAGCAAAAGGTTGCGATTAACTCCGTCAATGTAATAAACATGGTGATGAAATTCTTTTGAATCTTTGATCTTTTTTTCTTCGTTCAACTTTAATGGTGTTTCCAAAATGAAAAAGCAAGGTTCTTCAAGAGTTTCAACAAATTTGACAATCATATCTTTTAGGTGTGTTTCAGAAATATTTGCCAAAATTTGATTATCATGAACCTCATATTCTTCGGCAATTTCTCCCGCGAGTGGGATATGATAACATTGTGGAAATTTCATTTGTGGGGTTTGCTCCAACTCCTCGCAAATGTTGGCGGAATTGAAATATTCTGGCGTTTTGTTTTTTGATTGAATAACTTCTCTCAACTTGTCAAAAGTTTGACATTTGAGCGGCGTGGAAGAATAGTGTTGGCGGATATCCAATATGTTTGATATATCAATCGTGTCGATCGGATTTTCCAAGATATAAATATTTCCGATTTCTGCAAAATGTCTTGACTTGAAATGATTTTCATAACCAAAGTTGTCAAAATGATGAGGTATGTCCCAAACTTCACCAATTGCACAAATTGTTCCGCCATACTTTTTATATATTTCTTTTGAACGCAAAAGGAAATCTGTAAGATATTCATATTTCTTGTCTTCATTCATTTCTTTTTCGATGTTTTGAATGTGCTTTTCAGCACTTCGTGTGTGAATAAACAAAATTATATCGTCTGGTCGAGCATGGCGAGCAACTGTCCAGCACACTGTTGGATTATTCAATAAGCATTCCATATCCAATTCATTGCATTCTTTGAATTTGTTGCCAAATTCCTTTGCATTTGTTGGGTGTGAAACATAATTAATAAATGCTCTCATTTTCCCTCCTATGTTAATTTTATAATAGCATAATCAAATTAAAAATGCATTTGAAAATGATGATATTCTCAAAATGTTTATTCCAATTTCAAACTTGCAAGTATTTTTGCAAGCGGTGCAGGTGGCGAATTGTTTTTGGCAAAAGAGATTAAAAATATTTTGAAAAAATGTTGATGTGTTGTATTATTAAAGACAATAGGAGAAATTATGGGACTTTTTGGCAGTGAAAATTCAAGAAATATCAAAAGATTAAAAAAGATTGCGGACAAGGTTGTTGCACTTGAAGACGAATTCAAGAAAAAGACAGATGACGAACTCCGCGAAACAACAAAAGCATTGCAAGAAAGATTGAGAAATGGCGAAAAGGTTGCAGATGTTTTGCCAGAGGCGTTCGCTTGTTGCAGAGAGGCGGCGGACAGGGTTCTTTCTATGCGACATTTTTACGTTCAAATTCTTGGTGGCATTGCGCTCAGTCAAGGCAGAATTGCTGAAATGGGAACAGGTGAAGGAAAAACACTTGTTGCAACGCTTCCCGCCTATCTTAATGCACTCACAGGAAACGGTGTGCATATTGTCACAGTCAACGAATACTTGGCAAAGCGTGATGCTGACTGGATGGGAAAAATCTTTCGCTTTTTGGGGCTCACGGTTGGAGTTGCAATCTCGGGCATGACACCAGAACAAAAGCGTGCGGCTTATGCTTGCGACATCACTTATGCAACCAATAATGAACTCGGGTTTGATTATCTTCGTGACAACATGGTCACTCGCAAAGAAGACCGTGTTCAACGCGGACATGCCTATGCGATTGTGGACGAAGTGGACTCAATTCTCATTGATGAAGCGAGAACTCCGCTCATTATTTCGGGACGTGGAATGAAATCGAGCGATGAATATTATCGTGCACAAAGATTTGTCAAAAACCTCAAAAAAGATGTTGATTTTGAGATTGAAAAGAAACACAAAGCAATCACGCTTACTGAAAAAGGTGTTGAAAAAGCGGAAAGATTTTATGGCATGGAAAATTATTCCGATGTTGACAACATTGAAATCAACCACCATATTCAAAATGCACTGAAAGCAAACTTTGTTATGATGCGTGATGAAAACTATATCGTCAAAGATGGCGAGATTGTTATTGTTGACGAATTCACTGGTCGTCTCATGAATGGCAGACGTTTTTCAGAAGGATTGCATCAGGCGATTGAGGCAAAAGAGGGTGTTCAAATCAAAGACGAGAACAAGACGCTTGCGACAGTCACATTCCAAAACTATTTCCGTCTTTACAAGAAACTTTCTGGTATGACAGGAACAGCCAAAACCGAGGAACTTGAATTTAACAATATTTATAATTTGGACGTTGTCACAATTCCACCAAACAGACCTTCACAAAGAAGAGATGAGCCAGACATTATCTATACGACAGTTCGTGGCAAGAATAATGCGATTGTTGAAGAAATCGTAAGACGTCACGAAGTGGGACAACCTGTTCTTGTTGGAACAATCACGATTGACAAGTCTGAAGAACTTTCAAAACTCCTCAAAAAGAAAAAAATCCCTCACACCGTGCTTAACGCGAAGAACCACGAACAAGAAAGTGAAATTGTTGCTCAAGCAGGACGTCGCGGAGCGGTCACGATTGCAACAAACATGGCAGGTCGTGGAACAGATATTTTGCTCGGCGGAAATGCGGAAGCGCTTGCAAAGAAAAAACTTAAAGATGAAGGGATTACGGATGCAATAATTTCTCTCGCAACATCAAACATTGTTGGTGGAAGCGATGAAGTTATGGACGCTCATAATAAATATGTTCAATATCTAAAAGAATATAAAGATATAACAGATAAAGAGAAAGAAGAAGTCAAATCTCTTGGCGGACTCCATATCATTGGCACAGAGCGTCACGAAAGCAGACGTATTGACAACCAGCTCAGAGGTCGCGCTGGACGTCAAGGTGACCCAGGAAGCAGCGTGTTCTTTATTTCGCTTGAAGATGACCTTGCAGTGAGATTTGGCGGAGAAAAGATGCAAAGCATTGCAAACTTCTTCAAAGTTGACGAAAACACCCCTTTCCAACTCAAAATATTATCACGTCAAATTGAAAAAGCACAAAAGAGAATTGAGGCGCAAAACTACGCCGCTCGCCGAACAGTTTTGCAGTTTGATGATGTCATGAACAGACAACGTGAACTCATTTACTCTGAAAGAAACAAGGTTCTTGACGGGGAAGATGTTCATCAACAAATTTTGGATATGTTCCCAGACATTGTTGTTCCACTTGTGCGCGAGTATGTTGATGATGACAAAAATTCGTTTGAATGGGACGTGAAAGCGCTTAACACTGCACTCGAAGACAAACTTCTTCCAAAAGGCACGAATTTCGTGACGGCGGAAATGGTTGAAGAAACCGATGTCGACGAACTTACAGAAAAAATTCTCACCGAAATCAACGAACGCTATGACAAAAAGATTGTTGATGCAGAAGAATTGGGATTTAATTTCCGCGATTTTGAAAGATTTGTTCTTCTTCGTGTCGTCGACACTTTGTGGATGGATCACATCGATCAAATGTCAATCATGAAAAACGAGGTTGGACTTCGTGCATATGGTCAACACGACCCAATTGTTGTGTTCAAGCGTGAAGGTTTTGATTTGTTCGACACAATGATTGAAAAAATTAGAACAGACACCGCTTCAATGCTTCTTAATGTTGAAGTTGAAAACATCAGAGTGAACAATCCTGCACCAAAGCCACAAATTGTTGTTCAAAGTGAAAGCGGCGCGTCAAAACCATCTTCTCAACTTAGTTCAGAAAAGGTTACGGGAAGAAACAGTCTTTGCCCATGTGGCAGCGGCAAGAAATACAAAAATTGCTGCGGTAAAAATTCATAAGTGAAGGTTCTTTTTTGGAGTCAAAAAAGAACCAAAAAACCTTTGGGGGCGACGCAAGCCCCAAACCCCGGCGCCCTTGGCGAAGCGGGGCAAGAGGACAACAAAAAACAATAAACAAAAGGGTTTTGAGAAATTTTGGCTCAAAACCTTTTCTTTTGTCTTTTGTTTTTTGTGTTGCATGAAACGAAAAATTTGTCAAGAGTAAATGGATTTGTGTGCGGTTGCACACAAACTCTTGACAAACCTTTCTGTTTCATGCGGGTCTGCAAATAAGAAGAGTTAAGGCAAAGAATGCCTCAACTCTTTAAAAGTTATAAAAAATATAAATCAACCTCGTATTATGTCATTCTGAGCGGAAGCCAATGGCGTAGCGAAGAATCCAAAACTGTGCAGCATAATAACCACCACACTCATAAAACTTTATTACTTATCGAAGTTTGTTCCGAAAATAAGATTTGATTATATCGACAAATCCATGCGATTGTTGGGTTTGTTGTCAAAATAAGACTTAATTTGTTTGAAGTTGATATTGACAACACAAAACTTTTCTTCTATAATATCAATAAACTATGCAAGGTTTTAGGAGTTTTTTATGAAAAGATTTTTTATGTATTGCATCGTTATCATTGGAACACTCTTTGTTGGGCTTTCTTTCTATATGTTCGCAAAGAACAATGAAGACATCACTTGCACTGTTCCACAAGGTGAAACGGTCTATCTTAATGTTGGGGAATCATTCGACATTCCTATTAACCACACAAAACCAAACAAAAGAACAACAATTGAAACAAAAAGTGACAATTCAAATGTCGCTTCAATCAATGCTGAGTCTGGAAAAATCGAAGCAAAGGCAGGGGGAACTGCGACAATTAATATCACTCCTTCAAACGCAAACTTTGGACCATTTGTTTTTATGGTGAGAATTGGTGATGGCTCAACTGACAACCCATACTTTATTTCTTCAGCAGAACAAATGCTCAGAATTGGAGCAATGGATACACTTTGGACACTTGGCGACAGTTATGAAGTTGTTTCAAACATTGACTTTAAAGAAACTTGGGTTGATGGCAATGCAACAAGCTGGAAACCAATCGGCGACAAAGATAACCACTTCACAGGGAACTTTAATGGTGGAACAAAAACAATTTCGAACCTCATCATTGACGAAACTTGCTCATCAGACTATGTTGGACTTTTCGGATATGTTGAAAGCGGCGCAAAAATTGAAAAAGTTACACTTGTTAATCCTCAAATCAAAGCAACAGGCAAAAATGTTGGTGCAATCGCTGGATATAGCGAAAGTGCAATCACTCGTTGCAAAGTAATCAATGGTGAAGTCACATCTTCAAATACAAGTGCAGATGCATATGTTGGTGGAATTGTTGGTGTTGCAACAAGAACTCAAACAGAAAACGAAATTGCAATGTGTCAAATTGAAAATGTTGCTTTGAATTCAGGCAATGTTGTTGGCGGAATTGCTGGAAAATTTGAATCAGGCGTTATCGCAAACTGCAAAGTTAGTGCAACAATTGCAAACAACAAAGATGTCAAACCAAATTATGCTGGTGGTTTGGTTGGCGAAATCTCGGCAAAGAATTTCACACAAATTGTTGGCACAGCAAAAACATTCACCTATAATTCACTCATTCAAACAAATCTTGTTGTTGCAACATTTGGCAAAGATGGTGAAGCATATAATGCAACAAACAATGACATTTTGATCGCAAACGATTCTCTTTCGGGAGATTCTGAAACTGAATATGTTGGAAACATCTTCTATTCAGACGCATTTGATTCAACAAATGCAACAAAATTGACAAGACAAGAAATTGACGATCAAAGCAAATATCAATATACAAATAAATACTCAAAAGTTGTTTCATGGGATTTCTCCGGCACATGGAGTTTTGATGGAAAAACAGAGACTGATTCAATGGGCCCATACATCGTTCAAGATGGAGTTGGTCAAACAATCAGACCTTTGAGAAACGGAACAGAAATCAACAAAACAAATGCTGCTGATGTTATCGGACAACTCATGGAAGCGGGAAAGAGCGATTCAACAAGTTCAGTTTTGAATTACACTTATGTTATTTCCGAAAATGTTGAAATTGATGTTCAAGAAGCCTTCCCAGCAGGTTGGACTCCAATTGGAAACGTTGAACGTCCATTCGGTGGAGTGGTATATGGTGTTAATGGCGCAACAATCACACTCAAAAATGTTGTTATTCCAACTTCAAACATTATTGCATATGCAGAAAAAGGAACAAGAAACTTTGAAAAAACAGCAGGAATTTTTGGCTGCACATCAAATTCCGCTATGATTTCAGATGTTATTGTTGAAAAACTAATCATCAATTCAGATGACAGCACAACTGTTGGCGGAATTGTTGGAAAGAATTATGGTGTTTTTGACAACATTACAATTAATAGCCTTAATATTAAAAATGGTCAATATGTTGGCGGAATTGTTGGATATAATGGCGGTGAAGTATCACACAGTGTTGTTAAACCTGGCGAAACACTCAAAGAAAAACCAGAAGGACAAGACGAAGAAGTCACACTTGATACAAAAATCTATGCAAATGGAAAATCTGCAAGATTTGTTGGTGGTGTTGTTGGATACAATGCAAAATCAATCTACTGCTGCAAAGCAGACATTATTGTTGAAGGAGTTTCAACAGAGAACGGAAGCTATGTTGGTGGTGTTGTTGGACAAAACGCAGCAGGCGCAAATGTAATTCTTTCAGCAAAAGTTGGTGGAAACACACAAGCTGGTGGAAATTCAATCAGACTTGGTGGTGTTGTTGGAACAAACGCTGGTTCAGTTGATAGATGTTATAGCGAACTTTCAGCAATTTCTGCAGCAAAAAACCATAGCTCATATGTTGGCGGAATTGTTGGTGAAACACAACAAGGAACAATCACTTCTTCATATTTTGACGGAACACTTGAAGGTTATTATGTTGGCGGAATTGTTGGAATCAACTACAACGCTACAATCGAAAAATGCTATTCAAATGCAAGCATTCTTGCAAGCAATATGATTGGTGGTCTTGCATACAGAGCTCAAGGAACAATCAAAAACTGCTACTTCAATGCAACAAGCCAAATTCAATTTGCCGAAGGCGACAAAACCAACAATCGTTTTGCAGGTCTTGCAATTGACTTCCCACAAGGTGGATTCATTCAAAATTGTTATGTAAGCACAACTCAAGGTATTTCATCAAATGGCGATTACTGGGTTGATATTGATGGCGTAATTAGATCTGAAATCGCTTCTTGGTGGAAAGGTCTTAGCGGCAAGAAGTATGGAACAATCAACAACAATGTTATTAATAAGAGCGGAATCAGCATTGGTTGGTGGGAAGAAACGATGGAAAAACTTGTGTTCTCATCAAAAGCTTGGAAAGATGATGGTTGGAAATTTAAATCAATCAACATTTCAGGCGAAGGTTTGCTTGATGGAAACGTTATAAGTTATTTCACTTCAAACTGCAAATTCGACTCAACTGTTTGGGATTTCTCAGGCAAAACACCAAAACTCTTTGGACTTAATTTGAGTGGAGCAATGGACGAAGAATTTGCTGAACCCGTAATCAAATATTCACTTGCTGAAGGAACTGAAGCAAATATAACTCTTGAAGGCACAGAACTCAAATTTACAAGTTTTGTTGATGTTGCAAAATTCACACTCACGGTTAGCGCAGAAAATACAGATGAAGTTCCAACTGCATCACTTCTCGAGGGCGATTGCATTGAACTTGGAGCACTTGCTGATGGAAAACTTGAAATCACAGTAAAAGCAACAGGGACAGCAAAAATTCAACTTGCACTCACAGACGGAACAACAGTTGACTTGATTGTCACAGTTGAATAATCGATTAAAACAAAAAACACATGAAATTTCATGTGTTTTTTTGTTGCTTAATTTTATGCTTGGCTTTCGAGTTTTGCTTTTTGGTCGGCGCGGTTGAGCTCGTCGCACATAAACTCGATATTTCCGTCAAGGAAGTCTTCAAGATTATAAACGGTGAGATTGATTCTGTGGTCTGTCACGCGGCCTTGTGGATAGTTATAGGTCCTGATTCTTTCACATCTGTCGCCAGTGCCAACTTGACTTTTGCGGTTGCTTGCATATTCCGAGTCGGCAATGCTTTTGTAGTGGTCATAGAGTTTGCTTTTGAGAATGCTGAAAGCGCGCTCTTTGTTTTTGAGTTGGCTGCGTTCGTCTTGGCACGCAACAACAATGCCGGTTGGAATGTGGGTGATGCGAATTGCGGTTTCAGTTTTATTAACTTTTTGTCCGCCGGCGCCACTTGAACGATAGACGTCAATACGAATATCTTTGTCCAAGATTTCAAAATCAACATCTTCGACTTCTGGAAGAACGGCAACTGTTGTGGTGGAAGTATGTATTCTGCCTTGGCTTTCGGTTTCTGGAACGCGTTGAACACGATGCACGCCGCTTTCAAATTTGAGTTTTGAATATGCGCCTTTTCCGCTGATTGTAAACACTGCTTCTTTCACACCACCAATATCAGTTTCATTGAGTTCGGAGATTTCGAAGTTCCAGTGTTTTCTTTCTGCAAATCTGCGATACATGTTGAGAAGAACCATTCCAAACAAGGCTGCTTCTTCTCCACCAGCTCCGCCTCTGATTTCCATAATAACGTTTTTGTCGTCATTTTCGTCTTTTGGAAGGAGAAGAATCTTTATTTCGTCATTAATTTTTTCTTCTTGCTCTTTGAGGCTTTGAAGTTCTTCTTCCATCATGGCCCTCATTTCGTGATCGCTTTCGTTTGGAATGAGTTCAGAGAGGTCTTGCTTTTCTTTCAAAACTTTTTCAAGTTTGTCGTGAGCGGCGGCAATATCTTCAATCGCACTGCGTTCTTTGACAAGTTTTTTCCACTGATTCATGTCAGAAAGAATTTCCGGACGAGAAATGAGTTCGGTTAGTTCATCAAACCTTTGTTTTATCTTTTTGGTTTTTTCCAGCATTTGTTGCTCCTTTTACGGTTGCAATAACAATTCTTTGAATATTGTTATAATCTTTTATGATTTTTATGTTTTTGAAGTTTGCACTCAAAAGTTTTTTGACTGCGTTTGCTTGACCTTCTCCAATTTCCAAAACCAACATTCCGTCGTTTTTTAGGAAGGTTGGGGCATTTTCGGAAATAATCCGATAGAAATCCAGCCCGTCATCTCCTCCGTCAAGACTGATATGTGGGTCATGATTTTTGACTTCTTCATCAAGCAGTTGGATTTCCTTTGTTGAAATATATGGAGGGTTCGACACAATAATATCAAACTTTGAATTTTTTTTCAACCCAGAAAACATGTTGCTTTCAAAAAAAATTACTTTTGCGCCAAGATTTTTGGCGTTTTTTTCAGCAATTTTGAGAGCAGAACGAGAAATGTCGCATGCTTCAACTTTGGATTTTGTGGTTTTTGCAAGAGTTATTGCAATCGCACCACTTCCAGTGCAAAGGTCCAACACTTTTTTGAAATTGTGAGAATTTATTAGATTGATTGCTTGTTCGCACACAAGTTCGGTTTCGGGACGAGGCGACAAAACATTTTTGTCAACATAAAACTTCATTCCAAAAAATTCTGTCCAACCAAAAATTTTTGATAGGGGAATATGCTTTATGCGAAGTGAAACTGCATCGCGGATTTTTTGAAGTTGAAAACGCGTTATTGTTGGTGTGAGTTTCATCTCTGTTCTGTTTTTGCCAAGCACGGTTGCAATGAGCCATTCCGCTTCGCTTGGGGCATCAATGTCGTGAGAAGCGAGAATGTTTTTTGTTTCACACAACACAGAAGACAAGGCGATGTTTTCGTCTTTTCCGTCAATTTCAATGCGTGTTTTGTCTTTTGTCATTGTGTCCAATTCCTCCCGTGCTCCAAGACAAACTTCGAGTTCGGTTCTTGTTGGTCTGTTTGTGACAGGAAAGCATAGCACTGCTGCCACAATGCGAGAAACAAGAAGTTTTCGACTCTCGAAAAGTTGTAGAAACTCATAGCACACACTTGTTGCAATAGCAAACATTCCAATGTTAAACAAAATCAACAAAAAGAAGTTTGCTTCAAGTCCAATCAATGATACCACAAAAAAGTGTATTGCGAAACAAAAAATCGCAAAGCACAAAAAATTTGTTGAGAGATTTTGCGATGAAGTTGCGGTTGATTTTGTTGTTGCATTCTTTGTTGCATCAGTGTTTTCAAGATTTTTGCAAGCGTTGATTGCGCCGTTAAAACGATAGTAGGCGCGAAATGACGGAATGATTTTGAGCATAATCACAAACAAATAGAAAATTGCGACTTTCAGCGCTCCAAGAATTGCATTTCTTGCGACAGCACTTACGCCCACAATTTCACGGACAATGAGGCTTGGCACAATGTTAAACGCAAATATTCCAGCAAAAGCGACCAAAAATGTGAATAAAAACCAAAATATTGAAGCACTTGACACACCGAGTTTTTTTGACACTTTTTCTTCTGCTGGAAGTTTTTGATTTTCAATTTCGCCAAACCTTGCACTTTCTGACAAAAAATAAAAGTATTGCACAAAACCAAAAAAGAAAATAATAATCCCCCGCAAAAATGGGATACGCATAAACCGAAATGGATTTTTCTTTGTTTTTGTTGAGTGAAGTTTGATTTCTCCGGATGCATTGACAAAAGATAACACACGATTATTTTCGTGCATCAACCCAATGCCGGATAGTGCAGGGAATGCGAGAAAAAAATTATTTTTTTTCATATTTTTATTGTTTCAAAAAATATCATTTCTAAACATAATAACAAAACTTATCAAAAATAAATGTGCAATCATATATTGCAATATGGATATAAGACGTAAAGTTTTTTTTGTTGGAATTGGCGGAATAAGCATGAGTGGGCTTGCATTATATCTAAATAAAAACGGGTTTGATGTGAGTGGGTCGGATATAACTGAAAATGAACAAACCAAAATGCTCAAAAGTCACGGCATCAAAGTGTTTTTGGGTCATAAAAAAAATCATATCCAAGACGCCGAACTGGTTGTTTTTAACAGCGCAATAAATGAAGGCAATCCCGAACTTGTTCACGCAAAAGAGTTGGGGCTGACAATCATTTCTCGCAGTGAACTCTTGAAATTTGTTTCTCGCGAACATGAACACGTGATTGCAATTTCTGGAACGCACGGAAAGACAACAACAACTGCCATGGTTGGCGAGATATTTTGTCTTGCGGGGCACAAACCCACAATTCATATCGGTGGTGTAAGCAAAAATCTTGGAACAAGTTTTCTGGTTGGCGAAAAACAATATTTCATCACAGAGGCATGCGAATATAAAGATAACTTTTTGACCATTTCGCCCGAAGTTGGTGTTGTGCTGAACATTGATGATGACCATTTGGACTATTTCAAAACGACAACCAACTTGCGACACAGTTTTGAAAAATTTGCGTCAAAAAGTGAGTTTTGCATCGTTTTTGAAGGTTTTTTGCCAAAAAATGCACAAAATTCGCAAAATATCTATCAGATTGGCGAGCGTTCAAAATATTGTTGGGCTGAAAATATTGAACTTGAAGCGGACAACAAATACACTTTTGACGCAATCTTTTGCGGAGAGTTTGTTGGTAGAATACATCTGGGAGTTTATCACAAACATAATGTCACAAATGCACTTTTTGCGGTGGCAGTGGCAAAATACTATGGTGTGCCAAACAAAATAATTGTGAGTGCGCTCGAAAATTTTGCAGGCGTGAAACGAAGATTTGAAGAAGTTGGACGAAAGCAAGGTGTTGAAGTTGTGATTGATTACGCTCATCATCCAAAAGAGATTTCGTCAACTCTCGTTGGTGCAAAAAACATAACCAAAGGAAAATTGTTTGTTGTTTTTCAACCTCACACATATTCAAGAACAAAAAAACTATTTGAAGAATTTGTTCCATGTTTTGACCTGGCAGACAAATTGTATTTGTTCAAGACCTATCCCGCTCGGGAAAAATATGACAAAGATTTTAATGCACGGACACTGGCAAAAGAGATTTCAAAACATAAAAAATGCTTATATTTTTCAAGTTTTGAAAAAATGAAAAAATCAATTCAAAAAGAAGTGGGGGAAGGAGATACACTTTTGGTGCTTGGTGCGGGAGATGTTGACCATTTTGCAAAATACTTTCTTGAATAAAAAAATGGTGTTCTTTTTCGAGATGCGAAAAAGAACCAAAAAGCGTGGGTTGCGATTCCCTCCACACCACCCGAAACGCCCCTTGGCGAAGCAGGGCGTGGGGTCAACTCAGACTACGAAAAAAAGAGTTTTGCTCAAATTGGGAGCAAAACTTTTTCTTTTTTTCTTGTCCTCGTGAAGCATAAACGCAAAACAATGTCAAGTGCAAGTGAATTTGAGAACGCTTGCTCTCAAACACTTGACATTGTTTTGTTGTTTATGCAATTTGGCTAATAAGAAGAGTTAAGGCAAAGAATGCCTCAACTCTTGGTTAAAATTGGGATATTGATAAAGCAAAAAGTGTTAAACAATTTTAATATATCTATTTTGTCTATGAGATTTTTTTAGCGGGCAAATTGTCTTAACGCTTGAATTTTAAGAGTTAAAGATAAGAGTAAAACCTTTTTATTGTTTTATCTTGATTTTTATTTTATAAAAGTGTTAAACTATTCATATGAAAACAAAAGTTAAAACAAAAAGTCAAAAAACAAAAATATTTGCACTCTTGCTTGTTTTGCTACTCAGTGTTTGTTGCATGCTTTTTGCAGGCTGTGCGATTGTTGACCCTGACGATTGGGACGAGAACGAGGGTGGCTCAGGCGGAAGTGGTGGCTCTGGCGGAAGCGGGGGCTCCGGCAATCAATCGGCGCAATTTGTTCCAAACAAATTCAAACTTGGATATCGTGGGACAGGCACTGACAATGAAGCAAAAAATAATATTGCGGACCTTTCAAAAGAACTTGTTGAAGATTTTGCATCGACTTATGGTGCAGGCAAAGGTTTTGGCGAAAATCAAAACGTCTATTATTATGACTCAATAAGATATCAAGCATACGATAGAGAGATTGACGACGGCGAAGGTGGTGTCGTCATTCAAGTGTGGGCGAGAAATAGTTTGAGATGGAGTTGGTCATTTGAAAATGCAAATAAGCCACCAATAATAAAGGGTGCCGCAAATGGCATGGATAAGGTTGCATATGCTGGTCGTAGTGGTGCAGAGTCAATTTATAATGATAACTTTGAAACTTATTTAGAAATATATTCAAAACTATATTCACAATCAATGGAAGTTGTTTTGTATGAAATTTTGCTTGGAAGGACTGATTTCCAAAACATGATTGTTGTTGGCGATGCGTTTGATGCTCAGGGTTATCCGCAAATTTCATATCGTGGGCAAAGTGTTGCCATCACGGATGGAAAACCAAACTTTGACGCAATTTTGAGTGATTTGCAAGCAGAATACTTTGACAAAATAACATACTTTGGATTTTCTGTCACTGACGGGGCAAAAATCAAAAATTATATAATCAACCATGTTATTGGTTCAAAAGCTCTTTCTGACAAGGATGTAAATGACCAACTAAACAGCAATAGAAACTATCGTGCCTATGTTGAACAACTTGTTGACGGAAAAATCAATTCAGAGACAAAATATTATTGGTATTCACGAACTGCTTTCAAGGATTCAAGACTTGCAATAAGTTCGACCGGAGATTATTTTCAACTTGTTCCAAAGGCGGAATATCAGTCGCTTGTTTTGATGGCGGAAGAAGCGGATGAATTTTCTTTCTGCTGGATTGCGTTCCAAAGTGCAAGAGATCTCAAAATCAACATGTATTATCGATACTTTGATGGACAAACCATTCGCACAACCACACCAAAAACCATTGAGGTTAAGGGTGGGGCGTATGACATGATTGACAATGATTCAAGTGATATGGATTTTGGCGTTGACAACGGATACTTTGCGATTGATGTTTTTGACAACAATAATTTTGTTGCTGCTCCAACGGCAAGAACAAACAATCCTGACACAAATATATATAACCCAATTGCTTCAAAAAACGGATTTGGTTGTGTGTCAGTTTTTAATGAAAACAATGTGAACACTTCGTTTCTTGAAATTGTGCTTGATGTTGAAAAGAATGCAAATGATCCAATTGGGACCGACTATTCATTCCAAGTTGCATTGTTTAGTTTGATATTCAAATCTGACCTTGATGCATTAGGAATTTGATGTTCTTTTTTGGAGTCAAAAAAGAACGAAAAAACCTTTGGGGCAACGCAAGCCCCAAACCCCGGCGCCCTTGGCGGAGCGGGGCAAGAGGTCAACTCGGACTGCGAATAAAAAGAGGATTTGTCAAATTTGGGACAAATCCTTTTTCTTTTTATTCTTGTCCTCGCGTAATTTCGCCCAGCCGACCAGCAACGCCTCGACCATTGGGGAGAAATCTTGTTAAAACCTTTTTTGCATAAACACAAAACAGTGTCAAGTGTGAAATGAATTTGAGAACGCTGTTCTCAAACACTTGACAGAGTTTTGTTGTTTATGCAGTTTGGCTCACAAGAAGAGTTAAGGCAAAAAATGCTTAACTCTTGAATAAAACGTTATTTTACAAATTTAACAAATCATTTTATGTCATTTCGCGGCGGAGCTTGGCGGAGCGAGAAATCCAGAACCGTGCAGCATAAGAACAACTGCGCTCATAAAACCTTGTGTCTAGGCAATGATATAAGAAAAACACTTGAGTTCTGCACATGGAGCGGGCGGTCGCGAAGGGGATTCTTCACTAAAGCGGCTTGCTATTTAATTTGCGATGATATATTTGTGAGAGAAATAAAAAAGATGTCTTGCGACATCTTTTGTTTTTACATATTGTGTTTTGCTTTGAATTTTTCAATTCTTCCTGTTGTGTCAACAACTTTTTGTTTGCCTGAGAAAAATGGATGGCATTTGTCACAAATGTCAATTTTCATAACTTTATCTTTGTATGTTGATCTTGTTGTGAATGTGTTTCCGCAAGCGCAAACAACTTCTGTCTCATGGTAGTTTGGATGAATTTCTTGTTTCATGTCTCACCTCGCTAATTATTTTGCTCGTTTATGTTAGCACACAAAACCATATTAGTCAACATTTTATTAAATTTAATTGAATATTTTTTGTTTTGAGGTTTAATTTTGCTTAAATGGCTTAAATTTGTTTGCCAAATGCATTTATTTTGTTTTAAAATAAAAACAGCTTGAAAAAAGGAAGGTATTTCAACTTGAAAATTTCAGACGTAAGAATCAGAATCGTAAAAAAAGATGACAACAAACTTAAAGCAGTTGCATCAATCACAATTGATGAATGCTTTGTTGTTCACGACATCAAGGTTATTGAAGGCAGAGAAGGATTGTTTATTTCAATGCCATCAAGAAAAACACCAGACGGGGAATACAAAGACATTGTTCACCCAATCAACACTGAAACACGTGAACAAATCCGTGATGCAATTCTTGCTGCATACGAAAAAGCTGACAAAGAAGAAGAATAGTCTTTTTGTTGCGACTTAATATTTTGGACATTTTAACAACTTGGGAAGAGCGTTAAAGTTTTTTATACGCTCTTTTATTTTTTTTGAAAAAAAGATTGCTTTACAATTTTTGTAAGGTGTTATATAATTACCCAAAGGAACAAAATGAGCGAAGAAAAAGAAATAAAAACTGAAAATGTAAAACCCGAAGAAAAGAAGCAAGAGTTTTTGTTTTCGGAAGCGGAATATAAAAAATTCGAGAATAGACGTCTTGAATATTCTAATGCGCTCATCGGAACATTTGATGAAAAGGGCGAATACAGGATAACCTCTGAAATTCTCAAAGAGTTTGTGTCGATTCCAAAAGTTATTCGTGAGATTCGTGAAAATCGATACTATGCCATTTCATCATCGCAACAGGCGTCATACAACATCAAGTTTTCTGTTGTGGTTGGCGATGTGAACGATGAAAAAAAATATGCAACACTTTGTCTTTTGGAAGACGTTGTAAATCCAAACATGGGAACATATTCTTTGAAATCAACACCAATTGCGACATATCGAGATGATAATGACGGATATTTCATTATAAAGATGAAAAAAGCATTTAATCTCAAAGCCATTGATGAGCAAGTTGATGGTGGTTTGTTTGATGAAAGAAAATATCCAAACTTTTACGCCACAAAAACAAAAAAACTCAAACTTAAAGGTCAACTTGATTCTGTTGGTGATGAACTTGATGAAGCTTATGTTGTTGAAATGATTAAGGAACTCAAAAGAATGGGGCCTTATGGCGAATGGGTTATCAAAAACCTTGTTCGTCAACAGAAAATGATGGGGGATAAATTTCCAAAGAAAGGCGACAAAAACTATTTCAAAGTTTACGCAAAACTTTTGGATCAAGCAATCATGAATGCAAAAGGTTTTCCAATGACCCCTGAACAAGTTGCAGCCATCAATCGCATTCAACAAATGAGAATGGATAGACTCAAAACCGCAACGACCGAAATTGTTCTTGTCCCACCAAAAATGGTTAAAAAAGCAGCGAAGCCCGCCGATAAATCTTCTGGTGGCGGTGGCAAAAAAGGTGGCGGGAAAAAGAAAGGTGGCAAAGATGGTGGAGGCGACAAGCCAAAAGCCAAAAAAGATGAGAAAAAGAAACCGCTTAAAATTTTTATTCCTCAAAAAGATGTGCCAGCGCAAAAAATGACTGATGAAAGACCTGTTGAAAAACCAGATATGGACAAAATCTTGGAAAAATTTTATGACATTGGCGAGCAGGCGCAGGAAGATAAAATTAATTCAGTAAACAAAAATGTGAAACAAGTTCTTGCGGAAGAAAAAATTTATGATTCGAATGAGGGTTCAAGTGTTGTTGATATGTCGGAAGTTGTTAATGTGAATATCAAATCAAAAAAAATAGACGATGGACGCTCATTATAAAATAAAGAACACCAAGATTTTGGTGTTCTTTGTTGTTTTGATGTTATCTTTGCATATCTTCTTTGAGTTTCCCGAAGCGTTTTTCACATTCAACAATCGCTGCTGGGATTTCTTGACGAAGTGCTTCAGAATTTAATGTTTGAAATTTTTTCAAATCAATTGAAAAGCATCCCCAGTTGTAGTATTTCAAGAAGACGCGATATTGGTTTGAGAGCTTTGCCAAAGCACGAGCGTTTTTTGAACCGTTTGCTTTAAAATCTTCTCTAACTTGTGCGTTTATATGATTTGTGCAGATATCAATTGCATCAACTGCAACTTCAACATCTTCATCTTCTCTTTCTTTTTTCATAATTATTGATTTAAGTGTGTATTCCATACTTTCCTCCCATACTTGGTTAAAGTTTAACACAAAAGATTTTGTTTGTCTATACCTATTTCCAAAAATTTTCAACAAATTTGTCGCTTGCAACCTTAAAGAGTGTTGTCGCGGGTGTATAAATTTGCCCACTGCCCACAAAATAATGTTATGAAAAACAAGAGTTTTTTGCAAGGTGCGTTTGTTCTTGCTGTTGGTGGAATCATTTGCAAAGTGCTTGGTGCGTTCTATCGTGTGCCACTTGCGAGCATATTGGGCGATGTTGGAATGGGTGTGTATCAACTCATTTATCCCATCTATGCGTTTTTGATTGTTTTTGTGACGAGTGGGCTTGCTGGTGCTTTAACATATGTTGTTGGTCGAAATAAAAAAACCTACAATTTCAAAAACCTAAAAAAGTTTTTTTGGTCGGCACTTTTGTTTTCGGGAATCCTTTGTTTGTTTTTGGGTTTGAGTTTTGTGATGTTTTCAAATCGTTTGGCTGGATTTCTTGGAAATGTTGATGCAGAAGCGGGGTTTGTTGTTGCAGGCGTGAGTGCGGTTTTTGCCGGTGTTATTGCAACGCTAAGGGGTTGGTTTCAAGGCTTTGAAGACATGACACCAACTGCAATTTCGCAAGTTTTGGAGCAAGTGTTGAAAGTTGGTGTTGGACTTTGGCTTTCGGTGAAACTTTTGGAATTTGGGATGTCGTATGCAGTTGCAGGGGCATTTTTGGGAGTGCTTGCCGGAGAAGTTTTTGCTGTGATTTATTTGGGGATTGGGTTTTGTGTCAACAATAAAAAGTTTGTTGAATTTTCAAAAAGTCGCAGAAAACTTGGGTTTTGGCAAGCAACAAAACTGCTTTTTTCAAAATGGTTTGCGTTTGGACTCACTGGATTTATTGTTCCGCTAACAGTGGCTGTTGATAGTTTTTTGGTTGTCAATTTGCTTAAACGTGCGGGATTTGGCGAAAATGTTTCGACCGCACTTTTTGGAATTCAGTCAGGAATGATAAATTCACTCATCAACTTTCCAATGATTTTGGCTGTTTCGCTTTCGACTTCAATAATTCCCGCGATTAGTTTTTTGGTTAAACAAAAAAAGATGGGGGAAGTTAAAGACAAAATTAACCAGTCGCTTAGGCTTGTGTTGTTTTTTTTGGTCCCTTGTGCGCTTGGACTTATGACAATTTCGCACAACATTTTATTATTGTTTTATCCAAGACTTACACCCCAGATGCACGAAGTTGCGGTTGTGTTGCTCTTGATTTCGGCATTTAATGTTGTTTATCTCGGAGTTTTGCAAATCACATCTTCGATTTTGCAGGCGCTGGGGCATGTGTATATTCCGGTGTTTAGCAGTGGTGTTGGGTGCTTGTTGAAGATTGCGATAACACTTGTTTTTGTTCCAAACCCAAACATAAACATTTATGGCAGTGCGATTGCGGGAGTGCTTTCCTATCTTGTGCCTTGTCTAATCAATATTGTTGCTTTAAGGCGTGACGTCAGAGTCGACGTTGGGGCGAAATTTGTTTTTGCACTCGTGCTGGCAAGCGTGTTCATGGCGGGTGCGACTTTGGCAATTAACAATTTGATGATTGAGTTGGGTGGAGTTGTTTTGACAACTTTTGTTTGTGTGGTTTTTGCGGTTGTGAGTTATTTTGTGATGATGTTTGGATTCTCCGACATCAAGATGTCAGAACTTGGCAAAACAAAAAAGGTTTAGAATTTGTTTGTTTGACAAAAATTATTTCATGAATAAAAGCGAGTTTTATCGGATTTGTGCAAAAAAATGCGGAAGCAATGAAAAACAAATTAGCACTGTTTTGGCGGGAGTCAGATGTGCGCTTGTGGAAGTTTTGAACTTGGGCGAAGATGTCAATATTAACGGCGTTGGCAAGTTCTATGTCAAAGTCAAGCCACCAAGGACAATCACGAATAATCTTTCGGGGAAAGAAGTCCTTGTTGACCAAAAATTTTCTGTGGCATTTCGTGGTTCAAAAAAATTGGCAAAAGAGATTGGTTGACCAAAAATATTTGGTCAATTTTATTTTTTTGTGATATAACAAAATTGTGAAAATAAAAGATGTTGAACTAAAAAATGATTTGGTGCTTGCTCCAATGGCAGGGGTTAGCGATGTTGGATTTCGCAATCTTGCACTCGGGTTTGGGGCAGGTCTTGTGACAACCGAAATGGTCAGTGCCAGAGCAATGAGGTTTGGAAGCAAAAACACTTTTTCATTGCTCGAAACACTTGAAAGCGAAAAACCTTGTGCCGTTCAACTCTTTGGACATGACCCGGTTGATTTTGAGTTTGCTCTGGGGTGTGGTGCACTTGATAAATTTGATATTATTGACCTAAATTTTGGGTGTCCCGCTCCAAAGATTGTGAAAAATGGAGAAGGAAGCGCACTCATGCGAGATTTGCCGCTCGCTGCACAAATTGTTGAAACTTGCGTGAAAAACACAAACAAGCCCGTGACAGTCAAGTTCAGAAAATCATTTCATGCAGAAGGTATGGAATACTTGGAACTTGCGAGAATATGTGAAGAGTGCGGGGCGAGTGCCATTACTATTCACGGAAGAACGCGTCCGCAAATGTATTCGGGAAGAGTGGACCTGGATGCAATCGCAAAAGTCAAAAGTGCAGTGCATATTCCTGTTTTTGGCAATGGCGATGTTGTTGACAGAGCAAGTCTTGATTTGATGAGAGGAACGGGCGTTGACGGGGTCGCGATTGGACGTGGGGCACAGGGCAAACCTTGGATATTTCAAGAACTCACTTCTGGACAAGTCGAGGTTGATAAATTTGACGTTTTATGTCGCCACGTGGACATTTTGAAAAAATTTTATTCTGAAAACTATATAAATGTTTATATGAGAAAGCATTTTTTGTGGTATCTTAAAGATGAGAAAAACGCAAAGCAAGAAAAAATTAGACTTGTGACCGCAAAAACTCTTGATGAAGCAATGCAAATTTTGAAAAATTATTTTTTGGGGGAGAAAATATGAAAAGAACGATTAGAGATGTTGATCTCAAAAACAAAAAAGTTTTGTTGAGAGTGGATTTTAATGTGCCGCTTGATGCGAATGGCAATGTGTCTGACGACAAGCGTATTGTTGCAGCACTTCCAACAATAAACTACCTTATCAAGCAAGGGTGCAAAGTTATTATTGTTTCGCATCTTGGACGCCCAAATGGCTTCGACAAAAGTTTGAGTATGTTGCCAGTTGCAAAAAGACTTATTGAACTTGTTGAATGCAAAGTGTTTGTTGCAACCGACGTTGTTGGTCCAGATGCCAAAGCAAAAGCTAAAAATCTGAAATGCGGACAAATTCTTGTTCTTGAAAATGTCCGATTTGAAAAAGGCGAAGAAGAGAACGATGAAAACCTCGCAAAAGAACTTGCAAGCCTTGCGGAGTTTTATGTCAACGACGCTTTTGGAACGGCTCACAGAAAGCATGCTTCAACCTATGGTGTTGCCAAACTTCTTCCAAACGCGCTTGGCTTTTTGATGGGGAAAGAAACAAACACAATCACTTGCGCAATGGAAAAACCCGACAGACCTTTCGTGGCTGTTATGGGTGGAAGCAAGGTTGCTGACAAAATTGGCATGCTTCAAAACCTTTTGACAAAAGCAGATGTTTTGCTTGTTGGCGGTGCAATGGCTTTTACGTTTCTTAAAGCGCAGGGTAAAAATGTTGGTTTGTCAAAAGTTGATGACGAAGGGTTGCAAACGGCAATTGACCTTATCAAATATGCCGAAAGCATGGGCAAAACCCTTGTTCTTCCAGTTGATGTTGTATGCGCGAAAAAGATTGATAAATCTGCTCGTGCAAGAAAGTTCTCGGTTGACAAAATCCCAACAGACCAAATCGGTCTTGACATTGGTCCAAAAACTCAAAGAATTTTTACAAAACATATCAAATGTGCTCACACTGTCATTTGGAATGGTCCAATGGGTGTTTTTGAAATCCCAAAATTTGAAAAGGGAACAAAAAAAGTTGCTTTGGCTTTGACAAAAGTTAAGGGAACAACCATTGTTGGCGGTGGTGATAGCGCGCTCGCGGCAAAATTTTATGGGATTTCCAAAAAGGTTACCCATGTTTCAACGGGTGGTGGTGCAACGCTCAAACTTCTTGAAGGAAAAGTGCTTCCTTGTGTTGATGTGATTTCTGATATGGAGGAAAAATGAAGAAAATCGTTATCGCAAATTTCAAAATGAATCAAACTCCAAGCGAAACAAAAGATTATATGATTGACCTTGTTGCGCGAATGAAAGGTGAGAAAACAAAAGTTGTTGTTTGCCCACCATTCACGTCACTTGCAAAAGCATATTCTCTCACAAAAAAGACGAATGTGTTGCTTGGCGCACAAAACTTCCACCATGAAGAAAAAGGTGCTCACACAGGAGAAATCAGTGCGGCAATGCTCAAAGAGGTTGGCGCGGAGTATGTTATTGTTGGACACAGCGAAAGACGAAAAGAATTTAAAGAAACAAATGCGATTGTAAACAAAAAAATCAAAGCAGCCCTTGGCAATGATCTCAAAGTGATTTTCTGTGTTGGCGAAACACAAAACGAAAGAAATGCAAACAGAACGGAAGAAGTTCTTAAAACCGAAATTGAGCAAGGTCTTTCGGGGCTTTACGAAAATGAACTTGAAGGAATAATAATCGCGTATGAACCAATTTGGGCGATTGGGACGGGAGTGGTTGCACAGGACAAACAAATCTCATCAGCAATGTCACTCATTCGAAAAATCATCAAAGAATTGTTTTCCGCAAAAGCGGCAAAAGATGTTGTTGTTGTGTATGGTGGCAGCGTGAACAAACAAAACGCAAAAAAGATTATGGCGCTCTCGGGCGTTGACGGAGTTTTGGTTGGCGGAGCAAGTCTTGTTGCGGAAGATTTTTTTGAAATTATCAAAAGTTAAATAAAAATAATTCAAAATAAATAAAAAATAATTAAAAATATTTAAAAAAATTAATTATTTTAATTAAAAAATATAAATTTAATTCTTCTGCAAACCTTTTGGATTGCGGGAAAGAAATAAAAAAATGTCATTTGAAAATGACATTTTTTTGTGGCGAAAATTTATTCGCTGACGACATCAACTTTGATTTTTGTTGAAACCCCTTGGAAGAGTTTTATTTCGACTTCGTGAAGGCCGATTGTTTTGATTGGAGAGTTCAAATCAATTTTTTTCTTTTCAACGTTGAATCCGATTTGTTCGAGGCTTTCAGAAATGTTTTGAGCGGTTATTGAACCAAATATTTTTCCGTTTTCACCACATTTGATTGCGAGTCTCACAACTTTGCCACGAAGCTTGTCTGCAAGATTTTGTGCTTCTTTCTTTTGCTCAGCATAGTGGAAGTCAGCAGCGTCTTTTTGTGACTTGTTTTCAGCAATGCTTGACGTGGTTGCAAGTTTTGCAAAACCGTTTTTGATGAGATAGTTTTTTGCGTATCCGTCAGACACTTCTTTGATTTCTCCCGCTTTGCCAAGTGCCTTGACGTCTCTTGTTAAAATGACTTTCATAATTCACCTCTCATTTATTTTAGAATAATTTTCTTCTTTCTGTCAATCATTAGACAGGAGAAAGATATGGATATAAAATGCAGAAAAACAGAATGTAAATATAATGACAAATTTGTTTGTCAGGCAAAAAAGATTGATGTTGACAAAACTCATATTTGTCGAACGTTTGAAAAAAGCGAAGAAAAAGCACCTGATACCACGAAACTCATATTTCTCAAGAAAGTGGAATATGCACCTTTTCGCCATTGCAAAAATTTGGAAATCGATTGTCATGAAAAGTGTTTGTTTAATGATGAAGGGAAGTGCAAGGCAAACGGCATTTTGATTAATGTTCAAAAAGAGATGCCAAAGTGTTTAACTTACTTAAAAAAATGAAAAGACCATTGAATTGAATATAACTCAAAATAAAAAGTGATTGCTTCGTGCAATCACTTAGAAAATGTAATCTTTTTCGCCACCATAATTTTTTTCTTGTTCATAATATTTTTTGTTGTGTTCGGGGTCGGTTAGTTCTTCGATTTTTTTGTCAGCATGTTCGCTTTTTTCTTCAATTTCAACAAGCTCGTGGCTTGCAGATGCTTTTTGTTTTTCAAGCCTATGGAGTTGAACAGTTTGAATAATGAGAATTATCATGAGTGACAAAATAACCACTGCAATAGCAATCAGCGCAATTTTAATTTTGTTCTTTATTCTCTTTTCTTTTTCCATGGCGTGATTTGAGTTTTGTGTTTATCCTTTGTTTTAATTTTTCAAAAGCATTATACCAAAGGCCGTAAAACTTTGCAATGATTTTGCCAAAAGTTATACGCTGCAAGATTATTGCAAGAAATGCTGCAAGAAAACAAAACCAACGCATTTCACCGTAGTTTTTTGAAACGACAACAAAATAAAATATTATAAGTATGACCGATGTTGCCAAAAAGTTAAATATGTTTTTGACGACATTGTTTTTTGCAGTCAGTTCATAAATTAATGCACTGATATCATACAAAAAAGATGATGCAAAAATAATGAAAAATATTGCCAAAAAAGTTGAAAACTGAAACTGTGTTGAGAACAACATTATTTTAGAATCCTTTTGAGAAAGCCTCCCTTGGTTTTGCTTGTTGTGTATTTGATTCCGTCAAAGAGCCCAGTTGCTTCGATTGTGCCGCTTTCAACATCGAGTTTTGTGACGAGCATATCGTTTCCAAATATCAAAAGACCGCTGCCATAAGCCTCAACATTAATCACGGTCGGACTGATTGAAATCACTTTTGTGACTCCTGTGAGGGTGAGTTTTGAGCGGTTGAAAAGCATGATATTATTGTCTTTTAGGGAATTTTCCATAAAAAACCTCCATACAAAAGTGTATGAAGGGAAATGTTTGATTATGATATATTTTTTGACGAAGTTCGACATGCGGTGGCGACATAAACAACATTTGCACCCGCGTCCATCAATAGTTTGCTGCACGCTTCAACTGTTGCACCTGTTGTCATGACATCGTCAACAAGCAAAATCTTTTTGCCAAGAACGAGAGTTGAGTCTGCAATTTCAAAACAATCTTCGAGGTTTTGATATCTTTCTGAACTTTGAAGTTCGGTTTGTGAGCGAGAAAATTTTGTTCTGATGAGGGATTTCTCGTCAACTGGAACTCCAAGATTTTTGGAAATTTGATTTGCAAGAAGTGCCGATTGATTATAGCCACGCGACTTTCTTCTCTTTTGTGTGAGCGGAACGGGAACAATGAGATCAAACTCAAAATTTTCGCGAACAATGACACTTGTCATGTAGTTGCCAAAAGTGACAGCGAGATATTTTGCATTGTGATATTTGAAATTGTGAATTGCATCTTTCACATGGTCGCGATAAACAAAGGGTGCGCGTGCCATTTTGTAGAAAACTTGTTTGTCGCGGCAAGCATAACACAAATTATATTTTTCATCAATTTCGCTTCCACATTTTGGACAAATCTTTTTGTTATTCAAATAGTTTTTCTCACAATCTTCACAAACATGATATTTTGTTTCGTGGTCCATTTCTTTTCCGCAAATGTCGCAAGTGAAGTTTGACGGATAAAAGAGTTCCAAAAAGAAATCTTTTGTTTTTGATATGAAATTTTTGAATTTGACGTGTTGTTTATCCATAAATTTCTTCCGCTTTTTTGAATTCTTTTATGATTAGGTTTTTGAGCATTGTGTTGCGTTTTGCGGTGTGCGTGCTTGCAATCATTCTTCGCATATTTTTCTTTTCGCCAACAAGCACAACTGCACGTTTTGCACGCGTGACTGCGGTGTAGAAAAGGTTGCGTGTGAGAATCATTTGACTTCCGGCAATCATTGGCATCACGACAATATCAAACTCGCAACCTTGGCTTTTGTGGACGGTTATTGCATAAGATAGGGTGATGTCTTGAAGTTCCACGCGAGTGTAAACTGCCTCTCTCCCATCTTCAAACCAAATGATTGCTTCACTTGTGTCGCGGTCAATGTCGTGAATATAACCGATGTCGCCGTTGAAAACGCCAAGCCCAGTTTCTTGCAAAACACCATTTTTTCTCGTCCATTCGATGTCGTAGTTGTTGACTGTCTGCATAACTTTGTCGCCACGGCGAAATGTTGTTTGTCCGATTGTTATTTCGTGCTTGCCAAGAGACGGCGGATTGAGTTTGTCTTGAAGTTCGCGATTGAGGTTGATTGTTCCACAAATGCCCGCTTTGAGTGGGGCAATGACTTGAATTTTTGTTGTGTCAATATTGAAATGATTGGGAAGACGCTCTGTGACAAGTGTTATGATTGAGTTTTTTATGTCTTCTGTGTCGGTTTTGCTTTCGAAAAAGAAATCGTCTTTTGAATTGTCGAGTTCTGGCATTTCGCCCGCATTAATCAGGTGAGCATTTGAAACAATGAGAGAATTTTCGTCCTGCCTAAAAATTTTTGTCAGATATGTTGTTGGCACGGTTTCGCTCTGCAAAATGTCTTTGAGGACATTTCCCGCGCCAACTGATGGGAGTTGGTCCTTGTCGCCAACAAGAATAAGTTTGCAGTCGCGTGGCAAGGCTTTGAGAAGTGAATGCATGAGAAGGCAATCAACCATTGACACCTCGTCAACAATAACAACGCCAAAGGGCAGGGGCTCATGTTCATTATATTTGAAATTGACTTTTCGACCGACAAATTCGAGTTCCAAAAGACGGTGTATTGTCTTTGCTTCAACCCCCGTGCTTTCAGAAAGCCTTTTTGCTGCGCGTCCTGTTGGGGCGACAAGTGCAATCGTTTTTCCCATTTGTTTGAGAATGGACATAACGCATTTTATTATTGTTGTTTTTCCAGTTCCTGGCCCGCCAGTGATGATTGAAACGGGGTTTTTGACAGACATCTCAATTGCGCGTTTTTGTTCGTCATGAAATTTTATGTTGTTGAATGTTTCAAAAAGACTAATTTCATCTTGTAGGTCAAACTCATCCTTATTTTGACAGGTTGAAAGCATTGCGAGTTTTTTTGCAATTCCGAGTTCGGTGTTATAGTATTTTTGAAGTTCATAGCCTTGAATTTTGTCGTTGTAAATCTTTATTATGAGTTTGTCGAAAATTAGTGCATCAATCACATTCTCAAATTTTTCAGAGATTTCATCTGTGCTGTATCCCAAAAGTTTTGCAACTTGTGAAAGCAGGTCGTGGGCGGGGAGAAAAGTGTTTCCAGATTTTTCGCAACCTTCATTCAAGCAGTGCAAAACAGCCGCTCTCACACGGAAAATACTTTCTTTTTCAATGCCCATGGAATATGCAATTCGGTCGGCGGTCAAGAAGCCAATTCCGTCAACATCTTCAACAAGCTTATATGGATTTTCTTGCATCAAATCAACTGTTTTGTCGCCGTAAGCGGCATAAATTTTGAGTGCCATGTTGATTGATATTTCATATTTTTGCAAAAACATCAATGAGCGTTGCATTTTTTTTAGGTTCGTGAAGTTTTCGGCAATAACCTCAGCTTTGTGGTTGCTTATTCCTCGAACTTTTGAAAGCTTTTCAGGCGAAAATTCAATCACGTCAAGCGTTTGGTCGCCAAATTTTTCAACCATAGACTTTGCTGTCACGGGGCCAACGCCCGGAATGAGTCCGCTTGACAGATATTTTTCAATCCCTTCTGCTGTTGTTGGCTCAACAATCTCTGCACTTTCAACAGAAAATTGTTCGCCATATTTTTTGTTCATGACGAAGTTTCCTTCAAGTCGCACACTTTGACCCGATTTTACGCTCAAAAATTTTCCGACAACAACAGTTTTTTCTTTGCCACGAGAAACAACGGCCACAGTGTAGCCGTTTTCTTCATTTCGGAATATGATGTCTTCAACTTCGCCAATTAATGTCATAACTCCAATATAAACCAATCCACAATTTTTTGCAAGAAATTGCCAAGTGTTTAATTTTGTTCGTTCAAATGTTTGCCAAAAAAAATTATGAAATATATACTAAAAATATGGAAAAAAGAGAAGAATTTGCCAGACGTCTTCTTGAAATTCGAATTTTGTCCGATAATATTTGCGATGGCTGGAATCGAAAAAACATTGAAGTCTATCAAAAAATAATGTTTCTTATTGACGAATACGGAGTGTGTTCGCCAAGTCTTTTGATAAGCAAAATCGGCATAAAAAAATCCAATCTCGCTCTCGCGTGCAAAACTCTTCTCGAACATGGCAAAATAACAAAAATCAATTCGCAAGAAGACAAGCGCCAAATCTTCTACAAACTAACAGAAAAGGGCAGGGACGAAATAAATAAAATTGTTGGCAACATTGAGCATATGTTTCGACAAAGTGAAATTGGCAAAAATGAGTATCAAAACATGGCGCGCGTTTGCGACATTTTGAACAAAAAAATATAAAGATTCAAAAATTAAATCAATAAATTGTTAATAAAAAAAGAACAGCAAGTTTTCGCTGTTCTATTCTTTTTTTTATTTAAGCTTTTTCTCTCATTGTTTTGAAAACAACGTTGATCATGTCATCAATATATTTGTTGTCTTTGATAAGAGATTCAAGAGGTTTTTTCTCGTCACATTCTTTTGCTGATGTTGTGAGGCAGTATAGGTTTTCTCCAATTTCAACAAAAATTTGCAATGAATAACTCGTTGTCACGTTTGTTTTGATTTGCATGATGTTGATGAAGCATTGTTTGTCAAGAAGTTTTCCCTTTTTGTAGAAAAGTGGACGAATGAAATCTGTTTTTGTCACAGCATAGCCGTCAGCGTTTTCTTTGATGTAGTCATTGATGTCAGAAACTGCAGAATTATCTTCTGAAAATGAATCGAGTTGAGCTTTGAGTTCTTTCAAAAATTCAGCACCAACTGGACCATAATTGAAAATGCTAACAACATCATAACTTTTTTGCTCATTTGCGACTGCATAGCCATATTCGCAAGGAGTGTATTCGTTGTTTACGATTGAGAAATCAGCATAATGGTCAGGCTTTATTCTTTTCCAATCTGCTGGTTTGTCGAATGTGATTAAATTTGCCATAAAAACCTCCAAATTCTGCTTTTATTGTATCCATTTTTGCCTTGTATGTCAATCAATTTTATGTAAACAATTGACGCAAAGCACCAAGCTGTATATTTATGCATAAAAATTTATAAAAATGAATATTTTTTCAAAATTTTCAAAAACCTGCTTGACATGACAATTGTTATATTATATATTTGTTATAACTTTAGCGCGTCGCATGGAGAACAAGATGAAATGCAAGAAAAGATATAACATACTTTTTAGCATGATGTTGCTGATTATTGTGGGATCAGTGGCTGTTCTTTTTGCAAAAGACAAACTTGATCACGTTTCCGGCGATAATGCTGGGGATATTGTTGACATTGTTGACAACGACGCAAACTCTTTCAAAAATCCGGACGCAGCATTGCAAAGAGCAAACTTTAATAACTTTTCAACAGCACTCAAACATTCGCAAGCGTTTTTGAAAAGAACAGACTATTACAAGACTCGTGCAAGAGGTATGATTTCGCAAGATGTGAAGGGGATTGCAACAATCACGCAATATCTTGGCATTGACACAAAAATGGATAACAAAACAAAAACCGCTTACTCCGTTGTTGGAACTTGGGGCGAAGAAAATAGCAAAATAAAAGAAAACACTGGATTTGAATTTGTCACTTTGAAAGACGGGGTTTCATATCGCAGAACACACAACAGAACTCCTGATTATTCAGAATTCGATTTTACAAATGAAGAAGTCATTAAATTCACAACGCAAGATTTTATAAATGGTTGGGCAATTCTTCCGGAAAAAGTTTTCACAACATTCACGGTGTCAAAAGTTCGAATGGGGACAATGACAAAGCCAAACAAAGGTAGCGTTGCTTTCAGATTGAGCTTTACGGTTGACAAGCACGATATTCTTGATGATGCAACAGTTTTTATCAAAACGATGTGCAGAAACACAGATTTGGCAAAAAGCATCAATCCGGCTTTTGAAGATGGAGTTGTTACCATTGACCTCGATATGTATGGCAGACCAATAACAACAATATTTTCATTTAAATATGAACTTGATTTGCGTCCGGCGGGAATTCCACTTTCAGGACTTAAAGGGGCATTGTCATATACGCAAAGATTTTATGATTATGGCAAAGTAAACAATATCACACCACTGCCTGAAAGGGTGGGCTAACAAACAAAATCAACACAAGGAATTGTTATTGTTATGGAATATAAAAAGAAATATAACTTCATAGTTTGCTTTATGTTGTTCGTGATAACACTGTCAGCGACAATGTTTTTCTTTCTCCCAAAAATGAAAGATGTTGAAAGCGAAAAAAATAATGAAATCTCAGATATTCGACAAGAAGAGGATCAGGCTGGAGATAACTTCTCGACTTTGAATGAAGTTAAATTTAATAATTTTAACACTGCGCTTAGACATGCCTACAACTATCTTGACAATACTGCAGGATACAAAAGTACAACGTATGGAAAGTTTTCACTCAACATCAAAAATCTTGTCAACATTGAACAAACAATAAGATTAACTTCTGAGATAAACAACAAAGACAATTCCAGCCGTTCAACAGTTTGCACCTATGGTGACGGAAAAATCAAAAACAACACAGGATATGAATTTGTCAAAATTGATGACGAGGTCATGACAAGAAAAAGTCGCGACAGAGTTGAGGGTGGATTTAACTATGAGGGAAAAGAAGTTTCAACATTTTCCACGCAACAATTTCTTGACGAATGGAGTATTTTGCCAGAAGAAGCATTCACAAGATTTCCGCTTTCAAAAGTAATCAATGGAAACATGACAAAAAATGCAAAGCAATACATACTTACTTTCACAATCGATAGTGGCGAAATGCTTAAAAATAACATTGTTTTTGTCAAGAGATTTTTTGATAATTCTGAAAACAGCAAACAAATCAATCCATCATTCACAAACATGAGCATTGAGTTGACTCTTGATGAATATGGACGACCAATCAAAGCAAAATACAACACAAGTTTTTATGATCTAAACTTGTATGGTGTTGGAATTCCGCTTTCTGGCCTTACAGGGAAAGTGTCATACACTCAACAGTTCTACGCTTATGGTCAAAAAATTCAAATCGATAGAATTTAAACAAATCAAAACAAGGGAACTTCCCTTGTTTTTTCTTTATATATAAATATATATTAATAATCTTTAAAAAAATATTGACATCATTTTGCTAATTTGTTAAAATGCCACTTGTAATCTCTTGGGATTGCATTATTTTTTCAAACATATAAACGACAGGTCGCACGCCTGTGCTGACCGAAACGGAGAAATCCTGAACTTATGGATTTGGTCCATAAGGTGTTCGTGGTGTTTGCAAAGAAAAACATTGCATGGAAAGGGTTGATTTCCTTGCGCAAAATTTTTATAGGAGGAAAAGTATGCCAACAATCAATCAATTGGTTAGACAAGGAAGAAAAACTTTTGACAAAAAATCAAAATCACCTCTTCTCGACGAATGTCCACAAAAACGTGGCGTTTGCTTGTCTGTTAAAACGACTTCGCCTAAAAAACCAAACTCTGCTTTGAGAAAGATTGCTCGTGTTCGTTTGTCAAACAAAACCGAAGCAACTTGCTACATTCCAGGAATTGGTCACAACCTTCAAGAGCATAGCGTTGTTCTTGTTCGTGGCGGAAGAGTTAGGGATTTGCCTGGTGTTAGATACCACATTGTTCGTGGCTCTCTTGATACCGCTGGTGTTGCAAAACGTAAACAATCAAGATCAAAATACGGTGCAAAACGTCCTAAATAATCATTTTTTTAAAATCTATAAGGAGGAAATATGCCAAGAAGAAATAGTGTGGTAAAAAAAGATGTTTTACCAGATCCAGTATATTCAAGCAAACTTGTGACAAAACTTATTAATCAAGTTATGGTTGACGGAAAACGTGCAATCGCACAACACATCGTTTATAGTGCATTTGATATCATCAAAGAAAAAACTGGCGGCGATGCTCTTGACGTTTTCAACACAGCAGTTGAAAATGTAAAACCTGTTCTTGAAACAAAAGGCCGTCGTGTTGGCGGTGCAACCTATCAAGTTCCAATGGAAATCCGTCCAGAACGTCGTCAAACACTTGCAATTCGTTGGATAGTTATGTTTGCTCGCAAACGCAACGGAGAACGCAATATGGACGAAAAACTTGCCGGCGAACTTATCGATGCATACAACCAAACCGGTGCTTCAATCAAAAAACGCGATGAAATGCATAGAATGGCAGAAGCGAACAAGGCATTCGCTCACTACAAATGGTAATTTTTGTTTGAAATTTGGCGATTGTCTTCGTTTCTGTTTGCGATTTGCACAAGTCATTTAGGAAAACTAAACTCCTTGCACAAATAGCAAACGAGCCTCGACACTCATTAAAATTTCGAACAAAAATCCGCTGACAAGATAGGTGAGGTGCACAAGTCATTTAGGGAATGCCCAACTCCTTGTGCAAATTACGACCGAGTCTCGATGTGCATCAAAATCTTATTCTTAAATTTAATCAAAACAAACTTTTACGTTTACAAATCATTCGTTTGCTTTTATATTCAACCCATATAAAAGCGGACGCAAAAATCTTATTAAAAGGAAAAAAAATATGGCAGAAGATCTACACTTGACAAGAAACATTGGTATTATGGCGCATATCGATGCAGGAAAGACGACAACAACAGAAAGAATTCTTTACTACACCGGAAAAAGTCATAAAATCGGAGAAGTTCACGATGGTCAAGCAACAATGGACTGGATGGCTCAAGAACAAGAGCGTGGAATCACCATTACTTCGGCTTGCACAACTTGCTTTTGGAAAAACCACAAAATCAACATCATCGACACCCCAGGGCACGTTGACTTCACAATAGAAGTTCTTCGTTCTTTGAAAGTTCTTGATGGTGCAGTTTTGGTTTTGAGTGCACGTGACAAGGTTCAACCTCAAACAGAAACTGTTTGGCGTCAAGCAACAGAATGCAAAGTTCCAGTTATCATTTATGTTAACAAAATGGATAGAGACGACGCATATTTTGATAAATGCGTTGAATCTGTTGAACAAAGACTTCACACAAAACCTCTTCCTCTTCAAATGCCAATCGGCATGGCTGAAGACTTTAAAGGGGTTATTGACCTTCTCAAAATGAAAGCATATATCCCAGAAGATGACATGGGAAAAATCATTGACGAAGTTGAAATCCCTGAAGAACTCAAGGCGGAAGCTCAAAAACGTCACGACGCATTGATTGAATCAATCGTCGAAACTGACGACGCTCTCCTTGAACGTTATTTTGAAGGCGATGAAATTTCAATGGACGAACTCAAAAATGCAATCAGAAAGGCAACAATCGCAAAAGTTGTCACTCCAATGCTTTGTGGTTCATCATACAAAAACAAAGGTGTTCAAAACTTGCTCGATGCAATGGTTGAATATCTTCCATCTCCTCTCGACATTCCACCAATCAAGGGAATCAACCCAAACACGGAACAAGAGGAAGAAAGAGAAGCAGATGCCAATGCACCTCTTTCAGGACTTGCATTCAAGATTGCAACTGACCCATTTGTTGGGGGACTCACATTCTTCAGAGTTTATTCTGGTGTTTTGAAAGCGGGCAGTTATGTTTATAACTCAATCACTGGAAAAACAGAACGTGTTGGACGTCTCATCAGAATGCACGCAAACAACAGAACTGAAATCAGTGAGGTTGGCGCAGGTGATATTGCTGCGATTGTTGGACTCAAAGACACAATCACAGGACACACACTTTGTGACGAAAAACACCCAATTCAACTTGAAAGCATGAACTTCCCAGAACCAGTTATTCAACTTGCAATCGAACCAAAAACAAAAGATATGCAAGAAAAAATGGCTTTGGCGCTTGCAAAACTTTCAAGAGAAGACCCTTCATTCAGAGTTTCGACAAATGAAGAAACAGGACAAACTCTCATTGCCGGCATGGGCGAACTTCACTTGGAAATTATTGTTGACAGACTTCTTCGTGAATTCAAAGTTGAAGCAAATGTTGGAAATCCTCAAGTTTCATATCGTGAAACAATCAGAAAACCAGTTAACGCAGAAGGAAAATATATCCGTCAATCAGGTGGTAAAGGTCAATATGGTCACTGCTTGATCAAAATGGAACCTTTGGAACGCGGCGCTGGATATGAATTCGTTGATGCAACAGTTGGTGGCTCAATTCCAAAAGAATATATTCAACCAATCAACAATGGTATCAAAGAAGCTCGTATGTGCGGTGTTGTTGCAGGATACGAAACAGTTGACTTCAGAGTCACAGTTTATGACGGATCTTTCCACGAAGTTGACTCATCTGAAATGGCATTTAAGATTGCTGGTTCTTTGGCTTTCAAAGACGGTGCGGCAAAAGCAGATCCAGTTCTTTTGGAACCAATTATGAAAGTCACAGTTGAAGTTCCTGATGATTACCTTGGAACTGTTATGGGCAACTTGACCTCACGTCGCGGAATTCTTCTTGGAAATGAATCACTTCCAGGAATTCAAAGAATCAACGCTGAAGTTCCACTTGCAGAAATGTTTGGATATGCAACAGACCTTCGTTCTCAAACACAAGGAAGAGGAACATTCGTTATGGAACCTCTCAAATATCAAGAAGTTCCAAAATCAATCACCGAAAAAGTTGTTGGTGAGAGAAATAAAAAGTAATTTTGTTGAAGAGTATGTTTTGTCGAAATAACCCGTCGACAAAACAAAACCCTTTCAATAAAAATAAAAATGCATGAAATCATTTTGAAAAATAAATGTTTTATGCTAGAATTTCATTGTTAAAGTGAAATTCAAATCACAAAAATTTTAAAGGAGATTAAAAAAATGGCAAAAGCAAAATTTGACAGATCTTTACCTCACGTTAACGTTGGAACAATCGGACACGTTGACCATGGTAAAACAACTCTTACAGCAGCAATTTGTCGTTATTGCTCAATGCTTGGAAAAGCTGATTCAATGAAATATGATGAAATTGATAAAGCTCCAGAAGAAAAAGCAAGAGGAATCACGATTAACACTGCTCACGTTGAGTATAAAACTGACAAACGTCACTACGCTCACGTTGACTGCCCAGGGCACGCTGACTATGTTAAAAACATGATCACAGGTGCTGCTCAAATGGACGGCGCAATCTTGGTTGTTTCAGCAGCAGACGGACCTATGCCTCAAACAAGAGAGCACATCTTGCTCGCTCGTCAGGTTGGTGTTCCATACATTGTTGTATTCATGAACAAAGTTGACCAAGTTGATGATCCAGAACTTTTGGATCTCGTTGAAATGGAAATCAGAGACCTTCTCACAACATACGATTTCCCAGGAGACACAACTCCAATTATCAAAGGTTCAGCTCTCAAAGCAAATGAAGCTTGCGATGCAAACGACCTTTCAAGCCCATGGCTCAAACCAATTCAAGAACTTCTTGACACACTTGATGCTTATATTCCAGAACCAAAAAGAGCAACAGACCAACCTTTCCTTATGCCAGTTGAAGACGTCTTCACAATCACAGGACGTGGAACAGTTGCAACAGGAAGAGTTGAACGTGGCGTAGTTAAAATGAACGACACAGTTGAAATCGTTGGAATGGGAGCAAAGAAACAAACAGTTGTTACTGGCGTTGAAATGTTCAGAAAACTTCTTGATGAAGCTCAAGCAGGTGATAACGTTGGACTTCTTCTTCGTGGAATCCAAAGAAACGAAATCGAACGTGGACAAGTTCTCTGCAAACCAGGTTCAATCCACCCACACACAAAATTCACTGCTCAAGTTTACGTTCTTAAGAAAGAAGAAGGCGGACGTCATACTCCATTCTTCAATGGTTACAGACCTCAATTCTACTTCAGAACAACAGACGTTACCGGAACAATCGAACTTGAAAAAGGCGTTGAAATGGTTATGCCTGGCGACAACGTTACAATGACAATTGAACTTATTACTCCAATTGCTATTGAACAAGGACTTCGTTTCGCTATCCGTGAAGGTGGCAGAACAGTTGGTTCAGGTGTTGTTGCTTCAATCATTGAGTAATCAGATTAAATTTAAATGATGATATAACCCAATCATCATTGCGACCAACCCATCGCAAATTAAATATAAAATCCGCAGATTAACCCACTGCGGATTTTTTTTGCTTTATAAACTTAGTGTGTGCGATGCAAATAAGAAAAGAACACAAAGCAATTGATTTTCATATATAACAACATAATGGAAAATAATGCATATAATGATTTTCAAATTTTTTCGCCGCAAGTTATGGAACAGCTTGCGCGTGCATATTT